>JAKPKY010000192.1 GCA_029553505.1 Planctomycetota bacterium | reverse complement strand
CGGGCTCGACGTGGATGTCGTTTTCCCGCGCGAGCTTGGCGGCGATGGCCTGGGTCAGCGCCGCCCCCTGGCGCGGGGTGTACTTGGTGTCGCCCGCCTGGAGCGCCGCGACGCAGGCGTCCTTGATGAACTGGGGCGTGTCGAAGTCCGGCTCGCCGGCGCCGAAACTGACGACGTCGATGCCCTGCGCCTTCATCTGCTTGGCCTTGTTGGTCACCGCGAGGGTGGCGCTGGCGCCGACCTGGGAAATCCGCTGGGACAGTTTCATGGGTTCGCTCCTGGGATTCGCTGTTTTGTGGGCAGCCTGGCCGCCCCTCCTGCCTTTGGTGTTCCGGGGGGGCAGACATCAGACATCCCTTGCGCCCGCCGGGGTGGGCGATACCATAGCGACGAAGGGACGATTTGTCAAAGGCTCTTGGGCGCAGGAAAACGGGCGGCCGGATCGCTCCGACCGCCCGTGGGGGTTCGAGAAACGCAAGTCTCAGTCTTCCAGGGTCTTGCCCGGGGTGTAGCCCACCAGCGCCAGGAACCGCCCGGCGTTGAGCACCGGAATGTGCATGCTCATGGCCATTTCCTGGACGTTCTTGTAGTTGTCGTGCAGCTTCATCTTTTCCTGGTAGAGCTTGTGGACGGACAGTTCGGCGTTCTCGCCCGGTTTGGGGGGCAGTTCCGGTTCGACGCCCATCACGACGAAGTCAGTTTCCACCGAGATGGTCTTGACGACCTTTCCGCCGAACCGCTGGATCAGGTCCTTGACCGCCTGCGCCCCGGCCTCGGTCGCCCGCCCGGTCCCCAGCAGGTCGAAATCGCCCTCGACCACGAAGGTCAGCGCCCGGTTCTGGTCGAACGCGACATTGGCGATCAGGTCGCCCGCGACCACCGGGTCGTCGCTCTTGCCCTTGACGATCCGTCCTTCGCTGACGTTCTCGCTGACGGTCGTGAGCACCACGACGGCCTTGCCCTGGTCTTCCTTCCCGATGCCCGACGCGGGGTAGATCGTGAAGGTCATCCCGGGGACCACGCGGTTCTTCGAGCCCAGGTCGACGTAGCAGCGGTCGGCGCCCTCGATGATCCGCAGGACCTTCCCGTCGGGACGCTGGACCACCTGGTCGGAGTCCTTGATGGGACGCAAGATGTCCCGGATCTGGTTGGAGAGCTTCTCGATCTGGATGTCTTTCCGCTGGACCTCCAGCTGGAGCACCTGGTTCCGCTGCGTGAGGGTGGCGATCCGGCTGTTGAGTTCCGATTCCTTCTGCTTGGCCTGCTGGTCGAGTTTTTCGATCTTGGCGACGTACTCGTCGTGCTCGGTCTTGAGGTTGCCCTCGAGCGCCTGGATCTTCGTGTCGCGCTCGGCGAGTTTCGCCTGGAAGTCGTCCTGGATGACCTTGAGCTCTTCCTTGGACTTGGCGAGTTCCTTCTCTTTTTCCGCCAGTTGCAATTGGAGCGCGTCGGCCTCGGCCGCCCGCGCCTCGAGCTTGGCCAGCAGATCGACGACCTCGTTGCCCAGCCCGGCGAAACCGGTGGCGCGGAGCTTCTTCTGCTCCGCGGCGGCGGTCAGGTCGTCCTCGGCCTTCTTGGCGGCCGCCATCGCCTGCTCGTACGTGCTCAACCCGCCGGTGATCTTCTGCGCCAGGTCGCCGATCTCCTTGCGCAGCTGCGCCACGACCGTCGGGGCGACCTCCCGCTTGGCGATCTTCTGGTCGTGCGTGCGGATCATGCCCTGGATCTTGGAATCGTCCTGGGCGTCCGCCAGCTTCTTGCGGGCGGCCTTCTCGTCCTGGGCGATCTTTTCCGCTTTCTGGAAGTTGTTGTAGAACAACACCGCCAGCGTCGCGGACACCAGGAACAGGAAGACGAAGATGATCAACAGGTAGGGCGGGCTCTTGCGCTGCTGAACGACGCGTGCCATGCGAAAACTCCTAATGACATTTCGTTGCAAAGGCGGCGATACCGGTCCCGGGCGTAGGAACGATGGATGAGGCCGAAATTACCCGGAAATCCCGACAGCGACCACTCACGGCCGTCATAACCGGGCAGCTAGTATGTTCTAACGTCTCGGCAAACTCAACTGTTTTTCTGCATCCCGGCGGGCAACTTTCGCCCTCCCCGCCCGGCAGTCCCTGATCCTCCCAACGGGGAATCGGGTGCCACCCTCAAGCGTTGTGCGCTTGAGGGTGTCGGCATGGCGGGTGCCATGGTTTGCGAAGCGCAGCGGAGCAACCATGTTGAGGCTTTCCGGTCTTAGCCCGCAGGACGTTTGATGGTAGCCCCGGACGGAGCAACGCGAAGTCCGGGGTATGCGGTTTTTGGGTTTGGAGTCCGGCAGGACGATTGATTTGTTGACTCCATGACTCGCCGAAGGATTTCAGTCGTCCCTCCGGGACTCTGTGCAAAATATGCCGTCTTCCACGGGCTTGCGCCCGTGGCTATTCATCAGACGTCCTGCGGGCTTGGAAAAATAATGATCGGACAGCCTCATCCAGGCTGACTTTCCCACGTGGTTGCTTCGTCCCGCCGAAAGCGGGACTCCGCAATCCACGGCACCCGTCGGTTTCTCCTACTCACCTGATCCCAATTTCTGCTGGAGGAGGCGTTGGACCTCGGCCGGGGCGGCGGCGCCCCCAGACAGTCTCATCACCTGCCCCATCAGGAACCCGAAGGCCTTTTTCTGGCTCTTTCCGCCGGAGCGGACGTCCTCGACCGCCTTGGGGTTCGCCGCGATGGCCTGGTCCACCCAGGCGGAAATCTGCCCGGCGTCGCTGACGGCCAGCAGGCCTTCCGCCTCCGCCACCTGGCGGGGCGAGCCGCCCGTCTCGGCGAGTTTCACGAAGATCTTGTCGGCGGCCGTCGCGTTCACCTCCCCGCCCGAGAGCATCTTGGCCAACTCGGCCAGTTGCCCGGCCGCAACGCCCACCTCGGCGATGGAGCAGCCGCGGTCGTTGGCGATCGCCGCGCCGCGCCCCAGCAGGAGGTTGGCGCAGCGCTTGGCCTCGGCGCCATCGGCGACGGCTGCGTCCAGCAGGTCGCCCGTCGGCGCGTCCTGGGTGAGGGCGTCGGCCTCCTTGAAGCTCAGGGCGTAGCGATCCATGTACCGCGCCCGCCGGGCCAGCGGAAGCTCGCCGATCTGCGCCGCCAGCCCGCTGCGCCACTCGTCGCTCACGAGCACCGGGGCCAGGTCCGGGTCGGGGAAGTAGCGGTAATCGTGCGCCTCTTCCTTTTCCCGCTGGAAGACGGTTGCGCCGGACTCGTCGTCGTATCCGCGGTTTTCCTTGCCCACCTTGTCGATGGAGTATCCCTCGGGGTCCGCCTGCCACTCGGCGTGCTGGCGCTGGATCTCGTAGGCGACGGTCCGCTCCAGGGCGCGGAAGCTGTTGAGGTTCTTGACCTCGCAGATGGGCGTCTTGAACGTCCGCCCGCCGCGCGTGATGTGCAGGTTGATGTTCGGCTCGAACCGCATGTGGCCCATCTGCATGTTCGCCTCGCTGACGCCCAACCAGCGGACGAGCCGCTGCATGGCCCGCGCGTAGGCGAGCACCTCCTCCACGGCGTTCATGTCCGGCTCGGAAACGATCTCCAGCAGCGGAACGCCCGCGCGGTTCAGGTCCACGCCGGTGTGCGAGGCCTTGTCGTGGATGTTCTTGCCCGCGTCCTCTTCGAGGTGCGCCCGGCGGACGCGGATGGTCTTGGTCGTCCCGTCGGGCAGGGGAACTTCCAGGAACCCGTCGGCGCTGAGCGGCAGGTCGTACTGGCTGATCTGGTAGTTCTTCGGCAGGTCGGGGTAGTAGTAGCTCTTGCGGTCCCACTTGGTGAACCCCGCCACCGTGCAGTGCAGGGCCAGCCCGACCTTCATCGAGTATTCGACGGCCTGTCGGTTCATCACCGGAAGCACGCCGGGCATTCCGATGCACACCGGGCAGACGTGGGTGTTGGGCGGATCGCCGAAGCGGTTGCGGCAGCGGCAGAACATCTTCGTCGCCGTCGCCAGCTCGACGTGAATCTCCAGCCCGACCACGGGTTTGATCGTCTCGTTCGTCTCGGTCATGTCGTCACTCGCTCATGATTCCAGATCGTACGGATATCGTCGTTGTCGTAAGACGCCCCTGGCGGGGCTTGTTTTTTCTCCGCGCTTCGGACCCCGGGCTTCCGCCCGGGATTAATACCGCGTCCCTTGCGGGGCTGAAAAAGAAAGCCTTTGCGGGATGCAAGAATGGCCTCTCGCACGACTTGCCCGCATCCAAAATTTTCAATTATCTTTTCTGCGTATGCGCCGCGTCTCGTTGCTTCTGTGGACCGTTCGGCATTCGTTGTTCAGGCCCGTCAGGGCCGTCTTTGTTAGCCCCGGGCGGAAGCCCGGGAATGCTGTGCGGTCTGCTTCAGTCGTTCAGGCCCGTCAGGGCCGTCTTTGTTAGCCCCGGGCGGAAGCCCGGGGAACGCGAGCGTCCTCTTTTTCCCAAGCCCCGTCAGGGGCGCCTTGCCCCGCCGGCGCTAATCAAACACGTATTTCCGATCGTATTCGAGTCCGTGCTTTTCCAGCAGCGCGACCAGTTCTTCCTCGAAGCTCCGCTTTCGATGGTGCTCTTCCTGTCGGGCGATATAGCTTTTCACGGCCCCAAGCTGCGATTGGCTCACCGAGAAAGCGCTGTATCCTGCCTGCCAGGCGAAGTTCTGCATCGCCGGGAAGCTCTCGTGAATCCAGTTCGATGTTATCGCCTTGACGTCCCGGAACAAATCGCTGAATGCATGTTTGGGATGCAGGATTCCCAGAAAATGCACATGATCCGCCGGCCCGTTCATCGCAAGCAGTTTGCAGTCTCTTTTTCAGAGAATCCCGCCCGCCACTCGCGCCAGCTCCGGCATCATGTCCGGCGAAAGCAGAGGGCGTCGCTGTTTGGTGGAGAACACGCCGTGACACAGGAGGCTCGTATAGGTGTGGGCCATGTTCTCTCCCCAAGACGCCCCTGGCGGGGCTTATATTTATCTCCGCGTTTCTTACCCCGGGCTTCCGCCCGGGGCTAACAAAGACGGCCCTGACGGGCCTGAACGAATGAAGCAAAACGCACATCGTTCCCGGGCTTTCGCCGGGGGCTAAATACCGTGCCCCTTGCGGGGTTGAACACTACCCTCCCCGCGGGGCCGGAGAAGATCGCCGTCGCGTCATGGCGCCATCGCGGGCGGAGTCAGGCGGCGGACGCCGCCGGCCTGCTCGTACATCCGCGCGGCGCGGAAGAGCGTTTCCTCGCTGAACACCGGCCCGATGAGCTGCATTCCGATGGGCAGTCCGTCGCGCCCCAGAGCCGCCGGAACGGTCAGGCCCGGCAGCCCCGCGAGGTTCACGCTGATCGTGTAGATGTCCGCAAGGTACATCGTCAGCGGGTCGGACGTCTTCTCGCCCAGGCGGAATGCCGGCGTCGGGCTCGCCGGCGCCAGGATCACGTCGCACGCCTCGAACGCCCGGTCGAAGTCGTTCTGGATCAGCCGGCGGACCTTCAGCGCCTTGTTGTAGTAGGCGTCGTAGTACCCGGCCGAGAGCGTGTACGAGCCCAGCATGATGCGGCGCTTGACCTCCGGCCCGAAGCCCTCGGCCCGGCTGCGGCTGAACAGCTCCACGATGTCCTCGACCTTCCCGGCCGTGCGATGCCCGTAGTGCACGCCGTCGTAGCGGGCGAGGTTGCTGGACGCCTCGGCCATCGCCACGATGTAGTAGCACGCGACGGCGTAGCTGGAGAGTTTCCCGTCGGCGTCGCGGTCGATGCGGCTGTGGGGCAGCGAAACGTCGACGAGCTTCGCCCCGGCCGATTCGTACGCCCCGGCCGCGGCGCGGATCGCGGCGCCGATTTCCGCGTCCAGCGCGTCGGAGAAGAACTCGCCCGGCAGTCCGACGCGGAGGCCCTCGATGGGCTTGTCCACGCTCGCCAGGTAGTCCGGAACGTCGCGCGGAACGGAGGTCGAATCGCGCTCGTCGTGCCCGGCGATCGCCCGCGTCAGCAGGGCCGCGTCGGTCACGTCGCGCGTCAGCGGGCCGATCTGGTCCAGGCTGCTGCCGTAGGCCACCAGCCCGAACCGGCTGACGCGCCCGTAGGTGGGCTTGAGCCCGACGATTCCGCAGAACGCCGCGGGCTGGCGGATGGACCCGCCGGTGTCGCTGCCGAGCGCGGCGGCGCACTGTCGGGCGGCGACGGCAGCCGCCGAACCCCCCGACGAGCCGCCCGGAACGCGCGACAGGTCCCACGGGTTGCGCGTCGGGCGGAATCCGCTGTTCTCCGTCGACGAGCCCATGGCGAACTCGTCGAGGTTCGTCTTTCCGAGAATGACGGCGCCGGCGTCTTCGAGCTTGGCGACGGCCGTCGCCGTGTACGGCGCGCGGAAGTCCGCGAGCATCTTCGACGAGCAGGTGGTCCGCCCGTGCGTCATGCACAGGTTGTCCTTGACGGCCAGCGGAACGCCCGCCAGCGGGCCCGGCGGTTTTCCGGCGGCGCGGTCGGCGTCGATCTGCGCCGCGCGGCCCAGCGCGCGGTCCGCGTGCACCTCGTTGAAGGCCTGCACCTGCGGCTCGGTTTTCTCGATGGCGGCAAGGTACGCCCGCGCCGCCTCGACGGCCGACAGCTCCCCGCGCGAAATCGCGTCGCGCAGTTCCACGGCGGAAAGATCGAGGATCGCGGTCACTGGCTGTCTCCGATGACCTTGGGAACCTTGAAGAAGTCGCCGTCGCGGTCGGGGGCGTTGGCCAGCGCCTGCTCGGGCGTCAGCGACTCGCCGGGCACGTCGTCGGCCAGCACGTTGTGCAGCTGCACCGCGTGCGCCATCGGCTCGACGCCCTCGGTGTCCAGTTCCTGGAGCTTTCCGAAGTATTCCAGGATGCCCGCCAGCTGGGCGGCGAACGTCCCGACCTCCTGCTCCGACAGGGCGATGCGGCTGAGCTTGCCGATGTGCCGCACCAGGTCCAGGTCGATGGTCTTGCTCATGCGATTCTCCGATCCGCGACGAAGCCCTATGATGCGGTCTGGGCGGGGGGCTGTCAACCGCGTGGGAATCTCCCGCAGAGGGTGGCACAGCCCGTACGGGCGTGTTCTCGACCGAGCGGGAAATCCCCGGGACGCTTGGTTGACGGAAGGCGGGGCGTATGCTAGGGTAGCCCGCTACAGCCGGCCGGACCCCGGCGGCTACAGGGAACGTTATGGTCAAGGACGCAGACATCATTGAAGTCGAGGCGACCGTGCTCCAGTCGCTGCCGAACGCGATGTTTCGCCTCGAGATCCAGATGGGCGAGAAGAAGCACCAGATCATCGGGCACATCTCCGGAAAGATGCGCCGCCACTACATCCGCATCACCCCCGGCGACAAGGTCATGGTCCAGCTCAGCCCGTACGACCTGACCAAGGGCCGGATCACCTACCGCCAGCGCTGAAAAACCTGCGACGATCTCTCGCGGCACGGACAAACTGTCTGTGCCGCTTTTTTGCGCCAACCCGCTGGGGAAATTCGAAATTCGAATCTCGAAATCCGAAACAAATCCAAAACGGAAATCGAAGAAAGAAACCGTTTGTCTCCAGGTTTTGATTTGGCTGTTTGCGGTTTAGCGGTTTCGTGCTTGTTTCGGATTTGCGGTTTCGAAATTCGGATTTGGAGTTCGTTGCGGGCGCATGAATTGCGCCGGGACATCTCTCGTGTGAAAAACGCCCCGCCGGATCAGTATTCCGCGCTGCGCGGCGTGCGGGGGTAGGGGATCACGTCGCGGATGTTGGCCATTCCGGTGACGAACTGCACGCACCGCTCCAGGCCCAGGCCGAACCCCGCGTGCGGAACCGTCCCGTAGCGGCGCAGGTCGGCGTACCAGCGGTAGTCTTCGGCCTTCATGTGCGTCTCGGCCATGCGCGCCTCCAGCACGTCCAGGCGCTCCTCGCGCTGCGAACCGCCGATGATCTCGCCGATCTTGGGCACGAGCACGTCCATGGCCGCCACGGTGCGGCGGCCCTGCGCGTCGGGCTCGTTGACGCGCATGTAGAACGGTTTGATGCTCGCGGGGTAGTCCGTGATGATCGTCGGTTTGCGGAACGTCTCTTCCGTCAGGAACCGCTCGTGCTCGGTCTGGAGGTCGCGTCCCCAGTGCATGGGGAACTCCCACTGCCGGCCCGCTTTTTCCAGCAGCGTGACGGCCTCGCTGTAGGTGACGCGCTGGAACTCGCTGTCGGCGATGTGCGCGAGCGTGTCGAGCACGGTATTGTCGATCCGGTCGTTGAAGAACTTCATGTCCTCGGCGCAGCGGTCGAGCACGGCGCGGAAGACGTGCTTGAGGAACGCCTCTGCCGTGTCGGCGTCGCCCGCGAGGTCGCAGAAGGCCATTTCCGGCTCGACCATCCAGAACTCGGCCAGGTGGCGCGGGGTGTTGGAGTTTTCGGCGCGGAAGGTCGGCCCGAAGGTGTAGACGTTGCCGAGCGCGCAGGCGCAGGTTTCGGCCTCGAGCTGCCCGGAGACGGTCAGGTACGTCGAGCGGGCGAAGAAATCCTGCGCGAAGTCCACCGCGCCGTCGGGCCCGCGCGGCGGGGCCGACACGTCCAGCGTCGTCACGCGGAACAACTGGCCCGCCCCCTCGCAGTCGCTGGCGGTGATGATCGGCGTGTGGATGTAGAGGAACCCGCGCCGCTGGAAGAACTCGTGGATCGCCGCGCAGACCGCGTTGCGAACGCGCGCCACCGCGCCGAAGGTGTTCGTCCGCGGGCGCAGGTGCGCCTGGGTGCGCAGGAACTCCAGCGTGTGGTGCTTGGGCTGGATGGGGTAGCTGTCGGCGTCGGCCCGGCCGAGCACGCGCACCTCCGAAGCCTGGAGCTCGACGGCCTGTCCCTTGCCCTGGCTGGCGACCAGCGCGCCCCGCGCGACCACCGAGCTGCCCGTCGTCAGGTGCGCGATTTCTTCGGCGTAGTTGGGCAGTTTGCCGTCGGCCACCACCTGGAGCGTCGCCAGGCACGAGCCGTCGTTGAGCGTGATGAAGCTGAACCCGCCCTTGCTGTGGCGGACGGTGCGCACCCAGCCGGCCACCGTCGCCTCCGCCGGCGGGCGAAGGTTCGTCAACGCGTCCCGGATCAGCGTTCGATTCATGCCAACACTCCCTACAGCGCGGGCGCCGTGGTTTGCGGAGCGCAGCGGACCAACCACGCGGAGTCGCCCAACGTGGTTGCTTCGTCCCGCCAAGGGCGGGACTCCGCAATCCACGCCACCCGCCAGTCCGCGAACACTGTATCAGAACCGCTCCGGCGGGGCGAACGAATCGTGATCGGGGAAGAGCAAACGCAATGGACTCCCCCGCGTTTGTGTCCGGCAAGGCTGTTTCAGAGGCCCGAAGGGCCGTGGGAAGGTAGCCGGGGGCGAAGTCTTGAGCGAGAGAAACGAGCGAAAGACAAGCCCCCGGTTCGCTGTCTATTCCGGTCAAGCCCCGTAGGGGCGCTGGAAAACCTGATCGATTCCTCCGACGCCCCTTCGGGGCTTCCTGGATAGGGGACGAGTTCCGGGGGCTGGCGCCCCCGGCTACCGTCCGTCGCCCCTTCGGGGCGAACAGCAGCCTGATGTATACAGACGAAAAATGCGATTGTCTCGCGTCCCTCGGAAGCCGGTTGCTTTTCCGCAGTTCGTGCGGGAGGATTTCTCCCCGGCGCGGTTCCAGGCAGGCAAGGCTCCGCGCAGCCGCGGAAAGGAACGGGCGATGAAGACGTATCATCTGTCGAGGGAGATTCCGGCCGAGAGCGGGTACGACCTGGTGGTGGCGGGGGGCGGGCCCGCGGGAACTGCCGCCGCCATCTGCGCCGCACGGCGCGGCGCGAAGGTGCTGCTGGTCGAGGCCACCGGATGCCTCGGCGGAATGGGAACCTCCGGGCTGGTGACCGCGTTCGACCCGATGGCCGACGGCGAGAAGATGCTCGTCGGCGGGCTGATGCGGGAGATCGTCGAGACGCTGCACGATCGCGGCTGGACCGCCCCGCAGGTCACGCCCGACTGGTTCCGCCGGCGCTACCACTGCTGGACGCCGTTCAACGCCGAGGGGCTGAAGATCCTGCTGGACGACCTGGCGGCCACCGCCGGCGTGGAGGTGCGGTTCTTCACCCGCGTCATCGACGCCGACGTGCACGGCAGGACCGTCCGCGGCGTGGTGATCCAGAACGTCGAGGGCTACCGTTTCGTCCAGGCCAAGACGTTCGTCGACGCCACGGGCGACGCCGTGCTCACCAAGCTCTGCGGCGGGGCCGTCCGCGAGGCCGGAAAAGACACCCCCAACATCATGCCCCCGACGCTCTGCTCCCTGCACGCCAACATCGACTGGCCGGCCGCCCAGAAGGAAACCCCCGGCGGGACCGGGCCGAACCGCCAGCAGGAACTGATGGACCGCGCCGTCGCCGAGGGGCACTTCAGCCACCGCGACCGCCACCTGCCCGGGCTCTTCCGCATCGGAAAGAGCATCGGAATGCTCAACGCGGGGCACGTCTTCCGCATGGACGCCCTGAACTGCCGCAGCCTGTCCGACGGAATGGTGCGCGCCCGGAAACTCATCCGGGAATACGTCGAGTTTTACCGGAAATACGTTCCCGGCTGCGGGGAGATGGAATGGGTGACCACGGCGGCGCTGATGGGCGTCCGCGAGAGCCGGCGGATCGTCGGCGAGTACGAGCTGAACCTCAAGGATTACCTCGCGCGGCGGCAGTTCCCCGACCAGATCGCCGTGTTCAACAAGGCCATCGACATCCACGTGTACGACGATTCCGACGAGCAGTACCGGCGCTTCTGCGAGGAGTTCCACGACGCCGGACGGTTGAAACCCGGCGAGTGCGTGGGCATTCCATACGGCATCCTCGTGCCGCGCGGGTGGCGGAACCTGTGGGTGGCGGGGCGGTGCAATTCGAGCGACGTGAGCGTGCACGGGTCGATCCGCGTCCAGCCGGCGGCAGCGATGATGGGCCAGGCGGTCGGCACGGCCGCCGTGCTGTCCATCCGTTCCGGCAAGGGCGCCACCGAGCTGGACACGGCCGAGCTCGTCGAAACCCTCCGCGCCGACGGCGCCTACCTGCCCCAGACCAAGCTCGCCAAGACCCTCACCCGGGCGCAGGGGTAGGGTGGGCAACTCCGTTGCCCACGGTAAAGGACACAATCCCGTGGGCAGCAAGCTGCCCACCCTACGTCTGCATCTCCGGCCCCATTGGCCGCGAAGAACCGCGGGAACCCCGCTTGACAGCGGGGGCTTGTTGAAACGGGAATCCGTCATTCCACGACTCTTCTCCATGTTCATCTCCGTTCATCCCTGCTAGTCTTGTGGGAAACCGGCCTGCGGCGTAGCGTTGCGGGAAAGGAGAAGCGAATGGGCTTTTTCCGGGAGTTCAAGAAATTCGCCGTCAAGGGCAACGCGATGGACATGGCCGTCGGCATCATCCTCGGGGCGGCGTTCAACAAGGTGGTCAACTCCATCGTGCAGGACCTGCTCATGCCGCCGATCGGCGTGCTGATCGGGGGCGTGGACTTCAAGAACCTTCAGGTGGTGCTCAAGCCGGCAGGCGTGAATTCCGCCGGCGCGCCTGTGCCGGAAGTGGCGTTGCGCTACGGGGCGTTCATCAACACGGCCGTCGAGTTCCTCATCGTCGCCTTCAGCGTGTTCGTGGTCGTGAAGTTCATGAACCGCCTGCTCCGCGGGCGCGAGGAACCGCCAACCGCCTGACGCGGCGCGCAACTTTGCCCGGCTTTCGCTTGGTGGCCAGCGGAAGGTGTGATACAGTACCCGCCGAATTGCCGATGGGTTGAAAGGACTCTCCTGCCGGGAACGACGCCATGAAACGTGCCTGGGGCTGGATCATCAAACTGGAAATCGTGGGCTTGGTGGTGGCCGGCGCGCTGATCGCGGCGCGTCCGGGTCGGAGCGGCCAGGCCGACGCCCGCCCGTCCGAACCGCCCAGCGGGAACATCGTGACGGCCGTCCGCGCCGTGGATGAACCCGCGCCGGCGCCGGCGGATGCGCCGCCGGCGCAGCCCGCGCAGGCACGTCCGGCAACGCCCGCCAAGGCGGCGCGCGACTGGCAGGCGCTCCGCACCCGCTCGCTGGGCGAGTTGAAGCACCCCAGCGTGGTCGTGCAGAAATCGACCGGCCGGCTGCTCGTCTACGACGGCGACGAACTGGTGAAGTGGTACCCGGTGGCCGTCGGCGCCGGCAAGGGCGACAAGAGCCGCGAGGGCGACCAGTGCACGCCCGTCGGCGAGTTCTACATCTGCGTGAAGAAGACCCGCCCGGAGACGCAATACGTGCGGTCGATGGGCCTGAGCTACCCCAACGCCTCCGACGCCCGCGATGCCCTGCGCGACGGGCGCATCACCCGCGCCCAGCACGACGCGATCGTCTCGGCCATCGCCCGCGGCGAGCAGCCGCCGTGGAACACCCCGCTGGGCGGCGCGATCATGATTCACGGCTGCCGGCGCGACGCGCAGGGCAACGTGCGCCCCGGAACGCAGGGGTGCGTGGCGATGGAAGACGACGACGTCATCGAGTTGTTCCCCCACCTGCCGGTCGGCACGCCGGTGGCGATCGTTCCGTAGCGGCAATCCCCCCCTCGGCGCAACAAAACGCGGCGACTTTTGGGGTCGCCGCGATTCTTTTTGGCCCATTTCGGGCGCTTTTCCGCGCCGCCGGCGCTATTTCTCGCTGTCGGGCTGGTAATTGCGCTTCGCGGGCTTGGTGATCAGCCCGGAGTGGATCGCCTTGGCGGAAACGTTTATGCGCATTACCTTTCCGTCAATCACCGCGCGGACGCGCTGCATGTTCGCCTTGAACTTGCGCTTGGTCTTTCCGGTGACCTTGCGGCCGACGCCGCCGAGATATTTCGCCTTCCCGCGACGAGTGATCTGCCGACCGCTGCGGGTCTTCTTTCCGGTAAACGGACATACGCGAGGCATCGCAAAACTCCTGCTTGGTTTCTCCGCCCCAGGGCGGGCCGCATAGTGTAGCACCCGACCGAGGACTTGCAAGCGCTTTTTCCGGCGCTATTCCTTCTCTTCTTCCTTGGCCTTGGCGGCGGCCGCCACGATCTGCTGCTGCACGTTGCCCGGAACCGGCTCGTAGTGGCTGAATTCCATCGCGTAGCTGCCCTGCCCGCCGGTGACCGAGCGCAGCTGGCTGTTGTACTGCATCACTTCCGCCAGCGGCGCCTGCGCCTTGATGACGATGATTCCGCCCGGAAGCATGTCCTGCCCCAGGATGCGCCCGCGCCGACCCGACAGGTCCGACGCGATGTCGCCCATGTAGTTCTGCGGAACGGAAATCTCCAGGTTCACGATCGGCTCCAGCAGCACGGGCTTGGCCTTCTGGATCGCGTCGATGAAGGCGTACTTGCCCGCCGTCTTGAACGCCACTTCCTTCGAGTCCACCGGGTGGTGCTTTCCGTCGTACACGGCAACGCGGACGTCCTGGAGCGGGTAGCCCGCGATGGCCCCGTGGACCAGCACCTCGTGCACGCCCTTCTCGATGGCCGGAAGGAACTGCCGCGGAATCGACTCGCCGAACAGGTCGTTGACGAACTCGAAGCCCGACCCGCGCTCCATCGGCTCGACGCGCAGGTACACCTCGCCGAACTGCCCGGCGCCGCCCGTCTGCTTCTTGTGGCGGTGGTGTCCTTCGGCCTTGGCGGAGATCGTCTCGCGGTAGGGGATCTTGGGCGGCTTGGTCTCCACCTCCAGGTCGAACCGCTGCTTCATCTTCGTCAGCATGATGCGCAGGTGCAGGTCGCCGGTTCCGGAGATGACGGTTTCGGCCGTCTGGGCGTCGCGCTGGGCGACGAACGTCGGGTCCTCGTCGGACAGGCGGCTCAGCGCGGTGGAGATTTTCTGCTCGTCGCCGCGGCTCTTGGGCGTCACCGCCAGCGAATACATCGGCGTGGGGACGGCGGGCATGGCGCGGAACATCCCGCCGGCGTCCTCGTGCAGCACGTCGCCCGAGGAGAGGTCCTCGACCTTCGGCAGCACGATGATGTCGCCGGCGACCGCTTCCTTGACTTCCTTGGTGTCCTTTCCGACGGCCTTGAACAGGTGGCCGATCTTCGAGGACTTCTTCTCGTCGCGCACGAGGTAGACCGTGTCCGGCCGGGCCGTCCCCTGGAGCACCCGCACCCAGGCCAGCTTGCCCACGAACGGGTCGGAGCTGATCTTGAACGCCTGTCCGACGAACGGTTTGGACGGATCGACCGCGACGGGCGTTTCCTCGGCGTCGGCCTTCTGTCCGGACCGCACCGGCCGCCCCGCGAGCTGGTCGGGCGAGGGGAAGTACTTCACCACCGCCTGCATGAACTCCGGCACGCCCACCTCGGCCTTTGCGGCCGTGAAGAACACCGGGATCACCGTGCCCTCGACCATCGCCTTTCCGAACGCGGCGGAAAGCTTCTCCGCGGGAATCTCCTCGCCGCCGAGGTAGGCTTCCATCATCTCCTCGTCGGCCTCGATGATGTTCTCCACCAGCTCCGTGTGGGCGGCGGACACGTCGCCGAAGTCCGCCTCGCCGCTGTCGTTGGCAAAGCAGTCGATCACGCCCTTGCCCCCGCCGGTCGGCAGGTTCAGCGGTTTGCAGGCCGTGCCGAACGTCTCGGCGATCTGCCCCATCAGCGATTCCAGGTCGAGGTTCTCGGCGTCGATCTTGTTGATGACGATGGCGACGGCCAGCCCGTTTTCCTTGGCCACGCGGAACATGCGGCGGGTGTTGACCTCGATGCCGGCTGCGGCGGAGATCATCACCACGCCCGTGTCGGCGCCGGCGGCGGCGTAGATCGCCCCGCCGATGAAGTCGGGATACCCCGGAGTGTCGATGAGGTTGATGGAC
>JAKPKY010000130.1 GCA_029553505.1 Planctomycetota bacterium | reverse complement strand
ACGAACCGCTCATCAGCTCGCGGTAGATGGCCTGGAGCGTCTTTTGCGGCAGCGGGCCCCGGTTCAACTCGGCGATCCGCTGGAGCACCGCCTGCTCGCGGTCGGGCGCGTAGATGGGCGTGCCGTCGAGTTGCTTGGCCTTGCCCACCTCCACCACGACCTGCGCGCGCTCGTTGAGCAGTTCGACGATCCGCTGGTCCAGTTCGTCGATCCGCCGGCGCAGCTGCGACAGGTCCGGGCCCTTGTTGTTCGCGGTGTCCGTCATGGTTGCCGTGTGCGGCGCGGGCGCATACGCGCCGCGTCCGCGGTTGCAGATCGCCCCTTGTACCCGCGCAAGGGCCGGTGGTCAAGGCGTTTTTGACCCGCCAGAATGTAGGGTGGGCAGCTCCGCTGCCCACGGAATCCCGACATTTTCCGTGGGCAACAAGTTGCCCACCCTACCTCGACCGCCCACGGAACGCCTTCCGTGGGCTGTGAGTATGGCGCAAAAGGGAACGTTCCGGAGCGGGGAACCGTGCGGTTCAGAACAGCTTTCCCTGCGCAGGCTTCGCACCGAGGCGGCGGCGGAACTCGGCTTCGTCGATGATTTCCACGCCGAGTTGGCGGGCCTTGTCGAGCTTGCTTCCGGCGTTCTCGCCGGCCACCACGAAGGCGGTGCTCTTGCTGACGCTCCCGGCCGGCCTGCCGCCGGCGGCTGTGATGGCGTCTTCTGCCTCCTTGCGGGAGAAGCCTGGGAGTGTGCCGGTGACGACGACGGACTTGCCCGCCAGCGGGCCTTCCCCGGCGGGCGCGCGGCGCTCTGCCGTCATGTTCACCCCGGCGGCCTGGAGACGGCGGACGGCGTCGCGCCCCGCCGCCGAGTGGAAGAAGCGGAAGACGCTCTCGGCGATGACCGGCCCGATCTCGTGGATTTCGGTGAGCTGCTCCTGGGTGGCGGCAATCAGGGCGTCCATCTCGCCGAAATGCCCGGCAAGCACCTCGGCCACCCGCCCGCCGACGTGGCGGATGCCCAGCGCCGCCAGCACCCGCGCCAGACCGCGCGACTTGCTTTTCTCGATGGCGCTCAGCAGGTTGCCCGCCAGCTTGTCCTGGATGCGCTGGATGACCTCGGTGCCCTTCTCGTTGACGTGCCGGCCGAGTTCCAGGCCCACCAGTTCGTCCTTGGTCAGCGCGTACAGGTCGGCGAAGTGCTTGACCAGGCCCCCTTCGACCAGGCGGTCGATGATGGCTTCGCCGAGGCTCTCGATGTCCATCTGCCCGCGCGCGGCGAAGAACCGCAGGCGCTCGCGGAGCTGGGCGGGGCATTCGGGGTTGATGCAGCGCAGATACACGCCGCCTTCGTCGCGGGCGGTCTCGCCGTCGCAGGCGGGGCAGCGCTTCGGCGGGTGCAGCTTGCGCGTGCCGCTGGGGCGCTTCTCGTGGAGCACCTGCACCACCTGGGGGATGATCTCGCCGGCTTTCTCCACCACGATCGTGTCGCCCACGCGGACGTCGAGGCGATCCACCTGGTCGAAGTTGTGCAGGCTGGCGTTGGAGACGGTCGTGCCCGACAGCGGCACCGGGTCGAAGTGCGCCACCGGCGTGATGGTTCCCAGCCGCCCCACCTGGAAACTCACCTCGCGCAACACGGTGGCCGCCTGCTCGGCCTGGTACTTGTAGGCGATGCACCAGCGCGGGTACTTGCTGGTCGCGCCGAGTTCGTCGCGCAGGTCGAGTTCGTCCACCTTGATGACCATGCCGTCGGTCTCGTACTCGGCCTCGGCGCGGCGGGAAGCCCAGTCGTCGATGGCGGCGAGCACCTCGCCGATGTCCTTGCAGACGCGGCTGTGCGGGCTGACGGGAATGCCCCACTCGCCCAGCAGGCCGTTGAGCTCGCCGGCGCGGCGGACGGGAACCTTCGACCACTGCCCGAACCCGTGGGCCACGAACGCGAGCTTCCGCGCGGCGACGACCTTCGGGTCGAGCTGCTTGAGCGTGCCGGCGGCGCCGTTGCGGGGGTTGGCGAAGGTTTCCTCCCCGCGCTCGGCGAGGGAGGCGTTGAACGCGGCGAAGTCCCTCCGCGGCCAGTAGATCTCCCCGCGCACCTCCAGCACGTCGGGCCAGCCCTTTCCACGAAGCCGCAACGGCACGGCGCGGATGGTCCGGACGTTGTTCGTCACGTCGTCGCCGCGCCGCCCGTCGCCGCGCGTCGCAGCCAGCGCCAGCGCGCCGCGCTCGTACCGCAGCGAGACGGCCACCCCGTCGATCTTCGGGTCGGCGAGATAGTGGAACGGCGTCTCGCCCAGCGCCTTGCGGACGCGCGCGTCGAACTCGCGGACCTCGTCGGCGCTGTAGGTGTTGTCGATGCTCAGCATCGGCGATCCGTGCGCGACAGTGGCGAAGCCTTCGACGGGCTGGCCGCCGACGCGCTGGGTGGGCGAGTCGGGCGTGAGAAGTTCGGGATGGGCCGCCTCGAGCGCCTTGAGCTCGTCCATGAGGCGGTCGTAGTCGCGGTCGGAAATTTCCGGCCTGGCCTGCACGTAGTAGAGATAGTCGTGCCGGCGGATTTCCTCGCGGAGTTGCTCGATGCGCTTGGCCTGCTTGTCGGTCATGGGGACGTTCCCCGCCGGCGCGGCCGGCCGGCGTCAGATGAGTTCGCCCTTCCACCGGGCGTAGATCCACGCGTCGCCGGCCTGCTCGTAGTTCATCAGCTCGCCCGGCGGGAAGAACAGCGGGATTTCGCGTTCGGCCGATTCCGGCGAATCCGAACCGTGGACGAGATTGTACCTGCGGCTGACGCCGAAGTCGCCGCGGATCGTCCCCGGCGCGGCGTCCGGGCCGAACGTCGCGCCCATCATCCGCCGGACCACCTGGACGGCGCCGACGCCCTCCAGAACCATCGCCACCACGGGCGATGCCGTGATGAACTCCACCAGCGGCGGGTGGAACTCCTTGCCCTCGTGCACGGCGTACATGCGCCGGGCGAGTTCGTCGCTCACATGGAGCATCTTGAGCGCGACGATCCGGAGGCCCTTCGTCTCGAACCGGTCCACGATGCGCCCGACGAGCCTCCGCTGGACGGCGTCGGGCTTCAGGACGACCAATGTGCGTTCCATGCGATCTCCTGTTTCCCAGACTGTAGGCGCAGCCGGCGGCAGGGTCAAGACGCTGCTTTCGGGCCCGGCCGGGGGGTGGTTTTGCGCCGTATCCGGCGCTTTTTTGCGATTTCCGTGCGCTTTTCGACCCCGCCGGAGCGCTTTCCCGACGCGTTTCGGGGGCTTTTTTTCGCCAATATTGCCCTTGACCGACCCGGCAGGCGCGAGTACTCTACGTCGCTCTGCAATCGCGGACGCCGGAGAGTGTTTCTCCGCGCCCGGCAGAGCGTGACCGTGAATCGTTAACCCCTTGGAAGATGGAAACCTCGATCCGGTCCTGCCCGCACGGTGCGGGTGAAAAGGTCCGGCGAACTGATGGAGGTGCACATTTGGCCGCTGAGCTGATTAAGAGTCTGATCGACGCGGGCATTCATTTCGGACACCGCGCCAGCCGTTGGAACCCGAAGATGAAGCCGTACATCTTCGGAAAGCGAAACCTGATCCACATCATCGACGTCAAGCAGACCCTCAAGGGCGTGCTGCTGGCCAAGAAGTTCCTGGCCCGCACGGTGGCCGAAGGCAAGGACGTGCTGCTGGTCGGCACGAAGCGTCAGGCCCGCAAGGCCATCGAGGACAACGCCCAGCGCGTGAGCATGCACTGGGTGAGCGACCGCTGGCTGGGCGGCACGCTGACGAACTTCCGCGAGATCCGCAAGCGCGTCGGTCGCCTGGACCAGCTGGAGCAGATGGAGAGCGACGGACTGCTGGACGCGTACTCGAAGAAGGAAGGCGCGTCGCTCCGCCGCGAGATCCGCAAGATCCGCCGCAACCTCGGCGGTCTGCGGCGCATGGAGCGCCTGCCGGGCGCGATGTTCGTCATCGACCAGCGGCGCGAGATCAACGCGATCCGCGAGGCCCGCAAGATGGGCATCCCGGTCATTTGCCTGCTGGACACCGACAGCGACCCGGACCTGGTGGACATCCCCATCCCGGGCAACGACGACGCGATGCGGGCGATCGACCTGATCGCCAAGGAACTGTGCGACGCGGTGCAGGAAGGCGCGGGCGTCCGCCAGGCGCAGGCGAAGGAAGAATCCGCCGCAGCCGAGGGCGACCAGCCCGCGCGGCGCCGCAGCCGCAGGCCCACCATGGGCCGCGCCGAAGGCGAATCGGAAGCGCCGGCGACCGAAGCCGCACCCGCCCCCGAGGCGCCGGCCGCCCAGGCCCAGCCCCCGCAGGCCTGACGAGAACCACCAACCGCACGCACCCTCAAGAGCAACCAGGGAGTCACGATGGCTGAAATTACCGCTACGATGGTCAAGACGCTCCGGGAAGAGACCGGGCTGGGCATGATGGAGTGCAAGAAGGCGCTCCAGGACACCCAGGGCGACATGCAGGCCGCCAAGGACCTGCTGCGGACCAAGGGCTTGGCGACGGCCGAAAAAAAGGCCGGACGCACCACCAAGGAAGGGCTCGTGTCCATCCAGTCCGACGGCGGAAGCGCCACGATGGTCGAGGTGCTCTGCGAGACCGATTTCTGCGCCCGCAACGACGAGTTCCGCGCGATGGTGTCCCAGGTGACTCATCTGGCGGCCAAGCAGCCCGCCGGAGAGATCGCCGCCGACGACGCCATCAAGCAGGCCGTCCAGTCCGCGCTGGCCAAGATCGGCGAGAACATGAGCTACTCCCGCGGCAGGAAGATCGTCGCCCCGCGGATCGGCGCCTACCTGCACCACAACAACAAGGTCGGCGTGATCGTCGGCGTCGAGGGCGACGTCTCGGACGAGACCCTCAGCGAGCTGTGCATGCACATCGCCTTCGCCGATCCCGTCGGCATCACCACCAAGGACATCCCGGCCGAGATGGTCGAGAAGGAAAAGCAGATCGCCAAGCAGCAGGCGATCGAGTCGGGCAAGCCCGCCGAAATCGCCGAGAAGATGGTCGTCGGGAAGATCAACAAGTACCTTGCCGCCAACGCGCTGCTCGAGCAGCCGTTCGTCAAGGACGACAAGAAGAAGGTCAAGGACATCCTCGGCGGCGCCAAGGTGCTGGCGTTCGCGCGGTTCGCCATCGGCGGATAGAGGCCCCTGACCCGGCAGGACGTTGACCGCAGGGTTCGCCCAGACCGCCGAGGCAGGCGACGCACCGCCCACCCTGCGATCTTCGCGGACCCTGCGTTCTTTTTGCCCCGGCGCCCCCCGCGGGACGTCGCGGACTGGGAGCGAGAGACGATGGCGCACAAGCCCGCATACCGGCGCGTGGTGCTGAAGATCACCGGGGAGAGCCTTTCCGGCCCCGGCGGCGAGTGCGTGGATTCGGGCGCGGTGGAAGCCGTCGCCAACGAGCTGCGCCCCGTCGTCGAGATGGGCGTGGAGGTGGCGCTGGTCATCGGCGGGGGAAACATCCTCCGCGGGCGCGACCTGCGGGGCAACCCCCACGTGCAGCGCGTC
>JAKPKY010000160.1 GCA_029553505.1 Planctomycetota bacterium | reverse complement strand
CGGGCGGGAGGGCCGGATGGCGGGATTGTAGGCGAGGACCGTCAGCGGATCGAGGCCGGCGTCCGCGAGCGGCTTTGCCTCCGGAAACAGGCGCGCGCAGACCAGTGCGTCCGCCTGGGCGCCGCGGTCGCGGCCGCGGTCGGCCAGGTAGAACAGCAGCAACGGCAGCTTGTCGCCGTGCGGCTTGACGAAGCGGAGGATGTTCTTTGAAAACCCCCGTAGAAAGGGGAAGGAGCCGCTCATTCGGCGCCCCATGGCGCGTTCCAGCAGCAGGGCGGAGAGGATCAGCCACTGGACGTTGAAGACGAACCATTCGCTGATGCCGTCCGCGGGCGCGTGGACCAGGGCCTCGTGAATGTTTCCGTGCATCCATTCGAGCCAGCGCCCGGCCCGCGGCTCATCGTCGAGCAGGGCCAGCGCGGCGCAGCCGAAGCCGAACCACAGCCCCTGCCCATGCGCTTCCGGAGCGCGGGTGAACCAGTAGCCGTACTGCAGGTGCGTGATCTTGTCGACGTAGGCGGCAAAATAGGTCAGGCGGGAGCGGATCGTTTCACGCTGGGCGTCGGTCAGCTTGTCGTACAGCCAATCGTACACGACCGCGGTCTCGAACAGCCGCATGCCGGCATCGCGGTCGCTGTTCCATCCCATGATCTCCTTGACGTCGTGATACCCCCAGTAGGGCAGCTCGCAGATCTGCATGGTGCGCGTGATCGCCTCATCGATCCACGTCTTGTTGCCTGTGAGCAGGCCCGCCAGCGCCGCTGTCGCCGTGCGATGCACGTAGGTGCCGTCCCGTCCGGCCTCGAGCTGGGCGCAGAGGTTGTCCACCAGCGCCTGCTGCACCGCATCGCGTTCGGTCATCAGCCCCTGGAGAAGCGGGCCGTCGACAAAGAGCCGCGGTCGCCGGAGCCCCGCCGTCGTCCGGACCGATGCGACCGGCAGCCGGTAGCGGTGATCGCCGTGGATCGTCAGCTTCGCGACGTCGCACCAGCGCAGGCGGTCTTCGTCGGCCGGGATCTCGAGCGTGATCTCCCGTTCGTCGGCTGACTCGATCTCCACTCCCCAGGCGGCCCGGATGCGGCGGACGCGCATGTCTTCGGGAGACGGCACTTCGCACCAGGCCAGGCCGCAATCGCGCGCGCCGGCGCGCACGCGGAACACGGGAACCTGCATCTTGTACTGCGTGTGGTCGAAGTCGAACGGGCCGCTCGGCACGGTCGTCAGCGACGGCCACTGCTTCAGGGCCAGCATCACGGTTTCGGACGGGAAGGTCCCCGGCCGGGTCTCCAGCTCCATGAGGTAGAGGCCGGGCTTGAGCCGGGTGCGGAGCCACAGCGTTTTCGCGTCCCGCAATCCGGCCTGCGTCCGCCCCATCAGGTCGTGAAAGACCCGCGTCGGGCAAGACGAGGGGACCAATTCCACCAGTGCATCGTATGGCTGAATCATTTGCGGTTCTCGCGGTTCGCCTTTTCCATCCGCTGCATGTAGTCGTCCAGCAGTTCGAGCCCGAACTCATGCGCGATGTCCATGGCGCTGCGCGCGTCCGTCAGGCTGTAGATCAGCGCCGACCCGATGTTCGCGGGGATGTCGACGCGCACCTCGCCGCGGTATTTTCTCTCGATGTCGGGGAA
>JAKPKY010000159.1 GCA_029553505.1 Planctomycetota bacterium | reverse complement strand
ATTCACGGGGTCGCCCTGGAAAGTGCTGCCCGTGGCGCGCGACCTGAACCGGCTGCAGGCCACCTGCGTGACGGCCTTCCAGTATTTCTCCCGCAAAAACCGGAAGCTGCACGTGTTGCCGTGGGTGACGTTCCACAGTCCGAGCCAGACGGCGCTGGCGCAGTTCTTCTATGCGCCGGACGGCACGTTGCGCATGGCCCCCTTCGGGATGGCGGTCAAGTGCTGGGGCATGCAGAAGCGGAACGAGGTCCAGACCGAATCCACGGGATTACGGGAGGACGGGGGCGGCCTTGGCGCGATGGGTGCCGCGGACGAGGGCGGCGTGTCGGTTCTTTTCTGGAATCACCAGTCGATGCCGTGCGAGGTGGAGCTGAGGGTGGCCGGGCTGGAGGCGAAACTGGCTGCGGGATGGCGCGCGCGGCGCTATCTGTCAGACTCCCGCCACAGCAATGCGTACGCGGATCTGTCGAAACTCGCGGAACTCGAGTCGGTGGAGGAAGCGGACGGCCGGGGGGCTGAGGTGACGCGGCGGTTCCTGTTGGAGCCGTATGCGATCTCGCTGCTGCTGATCGAGCCGCTCCGGTAGCGGCGCAGGGGCGGGGCAGCCGTGAAAACCGACTCGGACAAGTGAATGACGCGCGGACTTGTGACGAGGTGGATCAGGGGAGTTGCAAGGTCGCGTCGGGAGAGAGGTTTTATGACACGTCGATTGACATCGGGATGCGGGCGCGTGCAGGTTGCGCTTGCGGCACTGGTTATTTGCGGCGGGGCGGTTGCGGCTGCGGCGGGGGATCGGGTTCCCGTTTTCCCGTCGCCGGGGTGGGACGCCGGGAAGGTTGTGCAGCGCGGGCTGAGCGTCACGCGCGAGGGGGACGCCCTAGTGTTCTCTCAGGAGCGGCGGGGGGCCTGGCCCCAGGCGCTGCTGCCCGTGCAGCCGGGGATGGCGGGGTGTTCGGGGCTGGCGGTCCGGGCTGAGAACACCGGCAAAGACCTTCTCAAAATCCGCTTTGCCGCGCCGGGCACGGTCATGCCGACGGAGCGCGACGCGCTGATGGCACTGCCCTCGCTGGAACTCAAGGCGGGCGAGAGCGGGGAG
>JAKPKY010000100.1 GCA_029553505.1 Planctomycetota bacterium | reverse complement strand
CATCGGGCCCCAGCGCTGCGCGGTGAAGACCGTTCGCAAGCTGACGCCGGAAGAGGTGAAGGCCCTGCCCCGCCGCGCCCGGCCATAAGACCATAAGACCATAAGAAAAGGGGCGCTGTTTCCAGCGCCCCTTCCAGTGGTGTCGGTATCGGCTGGTCCTAGAAGGACTTCTTCACGCCGAACTCGATGACCCGGCCCAGCGGATTGCCCTGGGTGAGGTCGTAGCTGTAGGGCGACGGGACGTACGGCGGGTCCTTGTCGAACAGGTTCTGGACGCTGACCGTCAGCACCGAATCCCAGGGCGCCTGCCAGCGGACGATGATGTCGTGCTGGAAGTAGTCCTTGGACTTGCCCACCGCTTCCAGGCGACGACCCGCGCAGGCGGTCGAGGCGCAGGAGGCCAGCGGCGTGGTCGCCGTCGCGTCCGGAACCGTGACGAAGAACGGCGAACCGAACGCCGGAGAGGTGCCTTCCGAGTAGCGCATCTGCCAGCGGATCGAGAGACCGTCCTTGGAGTAGGAGGCGAAGGTGTTCGCCTTCAGCTCCGGGTAGGAGAAGAAGTCGTTCAGGATGTCGCTCAGACCCGCCCGGTCTTCCGCCGGGGCGATGTTGATCGTGGAGTTGAGCAGCGGAACGGCGCCCCGCTTGTACTCGATCAGGTAGGTCGCCTCGGCGCCGACCGTCCAGTTGGCGTCGAACCAGCCGTCCCAGTCGTACTGGGCGCGGAACTCAAGGCCCGAGGTCTTGGTGTTCGGGCCGTTGATCACGAAGCTCCTCAGCCGCGCGACGTTGGCCGCACCGCAGGCGCCGGCGAAGGTGAAGCGCGCCTGCAGGTCGGCGAAGGCCGCCGCGCCGCAGTTCACGTTCGCGCCACCGGGGAACATGGTCGCATAGAGGCGCGAGCCGTTTTCCTCGATGATCTCGTCCTTGAACTTGAAGTTGAAGTAGTCGAGCGTCGCGGTGAACCCGCCCAGTTCGAGGATCGCACCGACGTTGTAGGTGTCGGCCGTCTCGGGCTTCAGGTTCGGGTTGCCGCAGCTCTGGAAGGCGCGATAGGCGCTGCCCAGAACCCGCACGCCGTTGTTGCAG
>JAKPKY010000090.1 GCA_029553505.1 Planctomycetota bacterium | reverse complement strand
GATCGGCCCGTTCGCCTACATCGGGTCGGAGGTCAGCATCGGTCCGGGATGCGTCATCGAGAACAGCGCGACGATCGTCGGGCATACGAAGATCGGCGAACGGACACACGTGTTCCCGATGGCGGTGGTGGGCGCTCCGGGCGAGGGCGACCGTCCGGGCAAGTGCATCGTCGGCGCCGCGTGCGCCATCCGCGAGCACGTGACCGTCTACGCCGGCGAGGATCGTGCCACGAAGATCGGAAAGAACAACCTCATCATGATCGGCTCGCAGGTGGGCGCAGGCGCGGTGATCGACGACCACGGGATTTTCGCGAACTTCACGCACGTCGGCGCGGGCGCGCACGTGCAGGAATACGTGCGGACGAGCGGGTTCTCGTTCGTCGCCGACGCGGTGACGGTGGGCGCCTACACGTTCATCGCCGGGTTTGCCGAGGTGGACCGCAACGCCCCGCCCTTCGCGATGATCCAGGGCTCGCCCTACCGCGTGCGCGGGGTCAACTCGGAGAACCTGCACCGCTGCGGGTTCGGCGAAGACGACGTCCGGGCACTGAAACAGGCGTTCCGCGAACTGTTCAACGGCGGATCGACGCCCGCCGACCTGGAGGCGGCCCGCCGGGTGCTGGCGGAAACGTCGGTCAATCCGCACGTGCGGCGGCTGGCCGAGTTCGTCCAGCAGTCCGGTGGATGCGGGAGCCCCTGCGATGCCTCCTGAGCTGACGCTGCTGCGAGAGATCGCCCCGTCCGCCCGCGTGGCGCCGACGGCGAAGATCGGCCCCTACTGCGTGGTCGGGCCCCACGTGACGATCGGTCCCGACACCCGCCTTGTCCGCCGCGTCTCCGTCACCGGCAACGTGACCATCGGCTCGGGCAACGTCTTCGACGAAGGCTGCGTCATCGGCGCCGACCCCCAGGACCTGAAATACTCCGGCGGGCCGACGCGCGTGCTGATCGGACACCGCAACCGCTTCGGGCCGCGCGCCACGGTGCATCCCGGCACGGAGGTCGGCGGGTTCCTCACCAGCATCGGAAACGACAACGTGCTGAAGGACGGCGCGCATGTCGCCCACGACTGCTACGTGGACGACCGCGCGACGCTCGGGCGCGGGGTGCTGCTGGCGGGGCACATTCGCATCCACACCGGCGCGGTGGTGGAAGACATGGCCGGGATTCACCACTTCGTGACGGTCGGGCGGTACGCCCGCATCGGGGCCCGCACGCCCGTCCGCCGCGACGTGCCGCCCTACACGAACTTCTTCAGCCTGGACTACGAGAAGACCCCGCCGGCCGTGCGGGGAATCCACGAGGCGGGCATCCGCGCCGCCGGTCTGTCGAACGACGAACAGCGCGAGCTCCGCCGGGCGCTGGCTGAACTGTTCGACGATGAATCGGCGCTCCAGACCAAGATCGAGCAGTTGGAGAACCTGGGCGTCGAGGGCGAGGCGGCGTATCTCTGCCAGTTCGTCCAGCAGTCGCTGCGCGGGGTGTATGGGCGTTCCCGCGAGCTGTTCCGCGGAAAGGCGCCCCCGGAGGCGGCGAAGCTGCTGCCCCCGGAACTTCAGGCGGAAATCCGGAGAACGATGCCATGAGCTTTCGAGTTGCCGTGGTGGGCGCGGGGCGAATGGGCAAACTGCACGCCCGCGTCTTCAGCGAGATGCCCGACGCCGAGCTGGTTTGCGTGGTGGACGTCAGCGAGGCCAAGGCGAAATCCGTCGCCGCGCAGCGCCACTGCGCCGCGCTGACCGACCCGGCCGAAGCGGTCGGAATGGTCGACGCCGCCGTCATCGCCGTGCCCACGCGGCACCATCTGGCCGCCGCGCGACCCTTCATCGAGGCGGGAAAACCCGTCCTCATCGAGAAACCCTTCACCGACGACGCCGACGCCGGGGAGCAGCTTATCGCCCTGGCCGAGAAAACCGGCACCAGCGTGCAGGTGGGGCACACCGAGCGGTTCAATCCCGCCGTGCTGGCCATGCAGAAGTACGCCATCCGCCCCAAGTTCATCGAGGCGCACCGCATCAGCCCGTTCACGTTCCGCTCCGCCGACGTCGGCGTGGTGCTGGACATGATGATCCACGACATCGACCTGGTGCTCATGCTCGCCGGGGGCAAGGTGCGGGCCCTGCACGCGGTCGGCGTGAACGTCATCGGCGCGCACGAGGACATCTGCAACGTCCGCATCGTCTTCGACAACGGGTGCGTGGCGAACCTGACCGCCAGCCGGTTGGCCATCAAGACCGAGCGCAAGATGCGCATCTTCTCCGAGGAGGCGTACCTGTCCGTCGATTACGCGCGGAAGGTCGGGCTGGTCGTCAAGAAGAGCGAGAACCTGGACCTGATCCAGATGGCCCGCGAGCTGGACGTGCAGGACCTGGCGGAACTGGCCGAGAGCGTCGATTACACCAAGCTCATCAAGGTCGAGGAACTCGTGGTGGACGAGTCCATCGAGCCGCTGCGCCGCCAGGCCGAGGCGTTCCGCGACACGGTGGTTCGCGGCGCGCCGCCGGTGGTCTCTGCCGCCGACGGGCTGGCGGCCGTCCGCACCGCCCAGCGCATCGTCAAGCGACTCGAACACCACAAGTGGGACGGCACCGCCTCCGACCGCGAAGGATTCGACATCATCCGGAAGGACGCCTGACCCGGCTGTGCCGGCTAGGCTCTGTCTGAAAACTCCTCGCCAGACGTATCAACAAGGGTGGCACTGCTTGCTTGCAAGCAGTGTTCTTGCGGCTACACGGCTTGACAAGCAAGCCGTGGCACCCCCGGATTGCGAGTTTTCAGACAGAGCCTACCCCAGCGCCACGTCGAGGGTCATCATCACCGCGAATCCGACAATCGCCCCGCCGGTGGCCAGGTCCACGTTGCCCTCGCGCTGGGATTCGGGAATGAGTTCCTCGGCGACGACGAAGATCATGGCCCCAGCCGCGAACGCCAGCGCGTAAGGCAGGATCGACGAAGCCGTCATCACCATGGCGGCGCCCGCGACGCCGGCGATCGGTTCGACGATGCCCGAAAGCTGCCCGTACCATAGCGCCCGCGCGCGGCTCATGCCCTCGCGTCGCAGCGGCAGCGAGACGGCCGCGCCCTCGGGGAAATTCTGAAGCCCGATGCCGATCGCCAGCGCGACGGCTGCGCCCACCAGTCCCGCGTCGTTCAGGGCGGCCGCTGCCCCGAACGCCACCCCCACCGCCAGGCCCTCCGGAATGTTGTGGATCGTGATCGCCAGGACCAGCAGCGTGCTCCGCCGCCAGCGCGTGTGGATGCCCTCAGCCACCTTCAGGTCCGGGTGCATGTGCGGAAGCAGGCGGTCGACGATCCGCAAGAACGCCGCGCCCAGCAGGAAACCCACCAGCGGCGGAACCCACTTCCACCAGCCGTACCCCTGATCTTCCGCCATGCCGATCGCCGGCGCCAGCAGGCTCCAGAAGCTCGCGGCGATCATGACGCCCGCAGCCATCCCCAGTGAACCGTCGAGGAACTTCTGCGAGACCCGCCGGGTGAAGACCACCATCGCCGCCCCCAGCGCGGTGACGCCCCAGGTGAACAGCGTGGCGACCAGGGCGGCCAGAAGGGAATGATCGCGGCAGAACTCGTACATCGACGAGGCTCCTTCGCGGGAAGCTATTTGCGATAGTATCGCTCGATCGCGCGATCGACCGCCAGGGAGACGAACTTGTCGGTGTGGACGATGGTCGCGCCTTCCAGCAGTCGGCGGAAGTAGTCGTCGCGGAGCTTGTCGTACTGCTCGCGTCGGAGGAGGGGTTCAATTTCCGCCTGGGCATGCTCGAAGCTGACCGTGCGCCCGGGCTGGACCTTGTCGGCCTGGACGACGTAGAAACCGTACTTGCCCTCGACGACGTCGCTGAGTTGCCCTTCCTTGAGGGCGAAGGCGGCTTCCTCCACCTTGGGCTCGATGAAGCTTCCCGCCCGAGCCAGGCCCCACAGCCCGCCGCTCTCGGCCATCTTCTCCACGCACACCTTTCCGAAGTCCCGCGCGACGGCGTCCCAGCGGTCCTCGTGTCGGGCCTTGATGTCGGCTGCGGCCTGCTTGGCGACGGCGGGGAACTCTTTTCCGTCGCGCAGCTGCCCGAGCGCGGCGTCGATGGTTTTTCGCGCGGCGGCACGGGCGGCGTCGCGTTCGGCGGCGCCGGGATTCGCCGCGTCGGTCGGCAGGAACGCCGAGAACGGCGCCGCGAGAATCCGCATCTGCACCTTCGCCTCCGACGAGAACTTCTCCGGGTGCGCCCGGTAGTAATCCCAGAGCATCTTCCGCGTGACGGAGATGGCGGGCTCGAACCGCGCCTGGAGGTACAACTGGATGGTCAGCTTGCGTCGCTGCTCGGCCAGCACGTCGTCCAGGTTGGCGCCCTCGGCTGCCAGGCGGGTCTGGAGCGCGGTGCGGCTGCCGCCCGCCTGCGCGATCATCTCTTCGAGCGTCTTGCGCATCTCCTCGTCGATGTGCTTTTTCTGATCGTCGTCCAGGCGGTTGCGGGCCTCCTCGTGGACAAGTTCCTGGCTGACGCGGGCGCGAATCTCCTCCTGGAGAATCTGCTCGACGCGCCGGCGGTAGGTGGGCTCGGAGACGTTGGTGGGCACAGCCACCAGCGCCGGCCCGGCGGAACGGAGGATCTCCTCGACGGTGATGTATCGGTTGTTGACCTGCAAGGCCGACGTGGAGAGAACCTCTTCCCGCGGTACGGGCGGGCGCGAGGCGCCCGGGCGCTCGATCTTCACGCGCGAGGGGGCGGGCGCCGTCCCGGCCGGCGCGGAGGCCGGCTGGGTGGCCGCCGGCGCGGGCTGGCTGGCCGGGGCGGTCTTCGGCGCGCGGGACGCGCGGATCAGGTCCGTCAGTTCCATCGGCTCTTCTGCCGTCGCGGGCGGCGGGGGCGAGGCGGTCTCGTCGTCGGCGTTGCGCGCCGCAACCGGCGGAGGCGGCGGAAGCGGATGCGGTTCGGGCCGTGCGACCGGCGGCGACGGCTGGGTCGCCGGCGCAGGAGGAGAGGCGATCTCCGTCGGGTCCGTGACGGGCACTTCCTTCTGCCGCCAGGGCCAGCGCGGCTGCGACCCGTCGCACCCGTGCAGCGCCACGGCCAGCAAGACCGCCAGGATGACCCGGTTTCCGCGCATCATGGGGCGAATGGTAACATACCGCGGGTCGATTATGAATCTTTTCCCGCCCGGCGAAGGCGGTTCAGCAGGACGTTGACGAGGGTGGGCATCTGTCGGTAGGCGGGCGGCATGCGCCAGTGGGCGGTGCGGGCGTCGGGCAGGCGCACGGTTCCCGGGGCGTCCTTGAAGAGGCCCTCGACGGCGTGGAAATCCCGCACGGTGAACACCAGGTCCGGCTCGACGCGGATGATGCTCTCGACGCCTATCGCGCCGGCCCGCAGGCGGATCTCGGCGAGGTCCAGCAGCGTTTCGACCATTGGCGGGCGCTGCCCGTAGGCGTCGGCGAGGTCGTCGGCAAGCTGCTTCAGCTCGGACGCGGCGGCGCAGCCCGCCAGCCGGCGGTAGATCTCCATCCGCTGGCGCTCCGAGGGAATGTAGCTCCTGGGCAGGTACGCCTCGATGCCCAGCTCCACGTGCACCTCGCGCCGGGCGGGCGGCGGCGTGCCCTTGAGC
>JAKPKY010000088.1 GCA_029553505.1 Planctomycetota bacterium | reverse complement strand
CTCCGATTGGGCTCTCTTCTCAATCTCGTCGCACAGGTCCCGCGTGTGCTCAGATATGGGTTCGGGCTGGTCCCTTCCCGCCGCCAGGGCCTCCCGTGCGTCTGCGATCACCGTCATCATCATCGCGATGCGAGGCACGAGGACCAGCAGGTCGCTCTCCCGCCAGCCGGACCGGCCCAGTGCGATGAGCGACGCGAACGCGACCGCCCAGTGGCGTCCGTGTACCTTCTCGGCGTGCGACAGCACGTCCTGGTACATCCCGGGCACGTCCGGATGCAGCCTCTGGACCGTGTCCGCCAGGAGCCGCACGATGCGCTCGCCGGCGGGCAGATCCGCGTACTCGTGCTCTGCCCGGTTGAAATCGTCCGCGTCCAGAAGATTGAGTTGCTCGTTGGCCAGGGTCAGCCAGAGGGGGTTCCCGCACGCCGGCTCGCCATCGGGAAGGACCTTCGCGGTCAGCGCGGCCACCACCGCGGGATTGACCGTACGATGGTAGCGCGCCCAGACCTGCCGTGTGATCTCCTCCGCCTCCGGCTCCCCAAGCGGAGGCAGGTCGAACTCCTGGATGCCGGCCCACGCGGAGAAGGCTTCCGCCTGCTCTCCCGGAATAGCCGTGGCGAGAATGCGGGCATTGGCCGGCCAGCACTTCGCATGGAACCAGGTCAGCCGCCTCCCCCGGACGGTGGGCTCGTACTGGTCCAGCGCGTCCAGCAGCGCGACGACTCGGCGCTGCCGCGAAGCCTCCGCCACCAGGCGGGCGAAGGTCAGGTCCAGTTCCTCCGGACTGGGCTTGTCCGGAAGGGGATTCTCGATTCCGAGGTGCTCGACGAGCTCCCCGACCCAACGTCGCAGCATGGACTCCACGCTGCTGGATCGCGGGCCGATCCCCGCGGCGTGCGCCAGCAGGAGCACGTCTTCATTCTCCGACAGTCGCTCATGCACCTGAGCGAACAGGGCGCTCTTGCCCGAGCCCGGTTCGCCGGTCACGCACGCGCCCAGCGTCCCCTCTGCCGGGCCCGTCGCCAGCGCGAGAAGCTCCTCGATGATCTTCTCCCTGCCGACGAAGCCCCGGCTGCGGTGTTCCACGAACTCCGCCAGCGCCTCGCGCTGGGTCTGCTCCCATGTCGGCGCGGGCTGACGCAGGTACTTCGCCGTGTCCGCGTCCAGTTGGGCCCAGAGCAGTTCGAAGACGGCCTCGCCCCAGGCTTCCAGCCCCGTCACCTTCTCTGCCGCCGCATCCCATTGTGCGGTGTAGCTGTGGACCCGGTCGCCCAGGTCCGGGTCGTTGCGAAGGGTCTCCTTGAGCTGCCTGAGAGCCTCCGCGCGCCGCGGCGCGTCCGTGTCCGTGCCGTGGGCGTCGCTGTACGTTGCCGCCACCTCCGCGGGCATCGAGGCATAGGGAAGGGGCGAGCGAAGGAAGAACAGGCAGCGGCGACTCTGGGTCGGATCGCCCTGGTGCAGACCGAACTCGATCTCCAGCGCCGTCACGCTCTTGTTCTCGAGCTTCGTCGCGAACCCCGCTTCCTGGGCGGCCATCTCGGCATGCCGCTGCGGCGGAACCCACCCGTACCGATCACCCAGCAGCACGAGCAGGTAGGGCCGGCTCCGCCTGATTTCGTCGAAGCAGACCTTCAGCACCAACAGCTCGCGGTCTTGCTCACCCGCCACCCTGCCCGTGTCCACCCCGACCCGCAGGTCAATCGGCTCCAGGTGGTGACGGCGCTCGCGAAGTCTCTCCTCCAGCCGGGGAAAGACGATCTGTGCAAGGTGGTCCCGTTCGGCCTGCATGTCGCGGAACGTGCTGCTGACAAACACCGGCCGGGCCTTCCAGAGCAGACGACGCGTCCCTTGTGCGGTCATGGCAGGTCACCCTTCAACTCGGCCACAGACTTCATCACGGACGTGCGACCCATCCCCGCGTTGCGACCAACCGCCCCGACGTCCCTTCCATCGTACCTTGACGGTCCACCCGTGCAAGACTGCGCGTTCTATCGCACGTGCAGCAGGAGCAGGCCGTCGCCGGGGATCGTGATCTTCACGCCTTCCGCGGCGAGCCTGGCGGCGTCCAGAACGCGCGGGTCTTTTTCCACGGCGGCGGGGGCGGATGTCGCAGCCCCAGCCACCAGCCGCGCCGAGGTCAGTCCGCTCAACGCGTGGGGCAGCTTGTCCGGATGTATCCGGCAGGTCACCTCTCGGCTCTCCGCGTCGAGGTTGGCCAGCAGGACGTACGCCTCGCCGGGACGGCTGTACACGGCCGCCCCGCAGCGCGGGTGCGACAGGGAGACGGCCCGGGTCCGCCAGTCGGCGAAGCGGCAGGTGGAAAAGTCGCCGATCGGTTTGAGCACGCCCATCAGGTCGAAGATCTCGCCGCTGGCGGGCCAGGTCGCGGAGCCTCCCAGCAGCGCCTGGATCGCGAACAGCCGGTGCAGCCGCCGGGGCGACTGCGCCGTCAACGTGCCGTAGCTGATGACGCCGCGCGGCACGGCGCCGGCGAACGTCCATTCCAGGGGCAGGTTCTCCAGGTCCGGCGCTCGGTCGGTCCACTTGCCGTACCCCCATTCCGTCGCGACGACGTAGTCGGAGAAGTTCTCCGCCACGAACATCGGCGTGGTGGTGTTGTGGACGATGATCAGCCCGCCCGGGCCCACGCGCCGGCGCGTCCATTCCATCAGGTCCACCAGCTCGTCGACGTCCCAATGCCCCCGCCCCGGCGAGGCCGCGTCGCCGCCGCCCTCGTGACGGGCGTTGTAGCACAGGAGCGACACGTTCCAGTCGTAGTACACCCCGTCCAGCGGGTGGTTCTTCAGCACCCGGTCGATGGAGAACTTCAGAAACTCCAGCCATCCCGACCGCAGGCACATCTGCGCGCCGAACTCCTTGCCGGGCTTGTAGAAGTTGTGCCGCAACTCGCCCTTGAGGTTCGTCCGGCCCCAGGCCTGGCCGTTCTTCTGGTACGCCTCGGTGCTCGGGTGCAGCTCCTTGTTGGAGAAATACGTGGCCGTGCGGATGCCCAGCCGGCGGCATTCGGCGAGGACCTTGTCGTAGCCGTCCATGTCGGGGTAGGGCGGGTACGAGCCGTCGCGCCAGAACAGCCCGTCGCCGTAGTAATCGCCGTCGTTGTGGCAGTGGACGCTCTGGATGCCCTTGTCCGCCCAGCGGCGGATCTCGTCCGGGGCGACCCAGTTCCCGCGGTTGCGGTTGAACGACGTGTGCAGCCAGGGCTTCTGCGCCCGCCCGTCGCGGATCGGAAAGGCCAGGTAGTAGTCGAACGCGAAACTCGCCGGCAGCGCCACTCCCGTCTCGCTCCGCAGGGGCTCGATCTCCAACTCCAGCCCGGCTGGGTCGCGGCTGGGCTGAAGGACGAACCGTCCCTGCCCGCGCCGGCCCGTGAGCTGCACGTTCCATTGCGCCAGGTCCGACGACGCGAACCACTCCAGGCCCTCGACTCCCGGGTCGGTCAGCGTCACCGAGCGGGGGACCTGCGAGGTCCGCACGGGGCGGTCGGACGCCTGGCCCGGGCGGAGCTTGCCCCAGATGTTGCTGCCGAACGCGAAGGGCCCGACGCCTTGCTCTTCCGTCCGGCCGTCGCGGTAGCCGTAGTGCGTGAGCGAGCCGGCCACGACCGCCCGAACGGGGCAGACGCCTCCCGCCCGCAGGCCCGCAGCCGCGGTGAACTCCTTGCGCACCCGGACGTACCCCCAGCGGTAGCGATACGTGGACTTGACGCGGATGCCGCAGGCCCGCCCGTCGCCGCCCTTGAGTTCGCTCTCGACGGTCACGATCTCGCTCTGGTCTTCGCGCCGGTGGGCGACCGTGGCCGCCGAGTCGTTCAGGTCGGACCAGACCGCCCCGCCCTCGCCGAGGACCCGGCTCTCCAGCGGGCTCACCAGGAGATTGTCCGCCCGGCCGTGGGTCAGCGCGATCCGCGAGATCGCGCCGCCCCTCTTGAGGTCCTGCTCGACGCGGTAGTACGGCGTCTGGAGCCGCAGCACCCCCGACGCGTCGTCCCGCGTGACGGCGTAGGGTTGGGGCCAGGTCCGCCCGCTCGCGCCCGCGGGCGGGTCGCCCGCCGCCGCGCCCCCCA
>JAKPKY010000060.1 GCA_029553505.1 Planctomycetota bacterium | reverse complement strand
GAATTCTCCTGGGCCGAAACCGCCCGCCGGCACGCCGAGCTGCTCGCCAAACTCGTTGAAGCCTGACCGCCTCGGTCCAGGACACCGCTTGCCCGCATGCCATGCCGCCCTTCGTCTTGCCGGACGGCGAGTGACTTTTGGGCCCGCGCGGGGTATCGTGTGGGCATGAAGGAACTTGCGCCCGACACGCCGCGAAGCCGCCTGCACCTGCTCGCCCTGGCCGGCGCGCTGCTGGCCGGCGCGGGCGCACGGCTGTACGTGGCCGCCCACGCCGAAACCCTCGCCCGCGACGGAACGGTCTACCTGCTGATGGCACGCGAGTTCCAGTCCGCGCCGGCGGGCGAGGTCGCGCGGAGTTTCGCCTATCACCCCGGATATTCCGCGGTGGTGAGTGTGCTGGCGAGTTGGCTGCATCCGGCTTGGCCGGACGGATGGATCGCCCTGGCGCGGGGCGTGTCGATCGTCGCGGGCCTCGTGGCGCTGGCGGCGCTGTATGCGATCGCGCGGAGTGTCTTCGACCGGCGCGTGGCGCTGCTGACGGTCTGGTTGGCGGCGCTGGCCGAGACGTTCACCGAGATCAGCGCCGACGTGGTGAGCGACGCCCCGGCCGTCGCGATGACGCTGGTGGCGATCGCGCTGGCGCTGGCGGCGCGGCGGGCGCTGTCGGCGGGCCGGCCGAGAGGGCTGTTGTGGGCGGTCGCGTCGGGCCTGGTGGGCGGCGCGGGATATCTCTTCCGCCCGGAGGAACTGCTGGCGGCCGTCGTGTCGGCGGGCATCGTCCTCTGGCCGGGCGGGGCGCGGGCGGGCACGCGACGACTTCGCCTCGCGGCCGCCGGAGGACTCGTCGCCGCGACGCTGCTCTGCGCGATCCCCTACGCGGCCGCCGTCGGCGGGCTGACGCAGAAAAAGACGCTCGGCGATTTCGTTTCCGCCGGCGGCTCGACGCTGCTGGCCGACAGCACGTTGTCCGAAGAGGCAATCGGCGCAGTGCGCCGCGCGTTCGATCGCGGGCGGCAGGCGATGGGCCTGGTCGTCGCCCCGTTGGCGGCGGTGTTCTGGGTGACCTGGCTGCTCAAGGGGATCTTTCGCGTGCCGTTCCCCCGCGGGCTGCTGATCCGCCCGCGCCCGGCGGGCCTGTGGGCGATGTTCGCCCCCCTGGCGTTCCTGGCGCCGCTGCTGGTGGCGATGGAGGTCCGACTGGGGCCGGGGTATCTCTCCAGCCGGCACCTGCTGATGCCCGCACTGCTGCTGGCGCCGTGCGCCGGCGCGGGGCTGATGATCCTCGTGCAGGACACGCTGCTGCTGACCGGTTGGCTGGGCTGGGCGCGGCGCGAGCGGGCGTTCGTCCTGCTGTGGACAGGGGCGATGGTGGCGGTTTCCGTGTTTCGCGCGCTGCCCGCGCTGCACGAGGGCAAGGGCGGATACCGCGCCGCAGGCGAGGCCATCGCCGCCCGGCTGGGCCCGGGGCAGCGCGTGCTGTCGCCCAACGGGTGGGCGCCGTTCTTCGCCGGCGCGCCGGCTGACGGCGTCATGCGCCTGTCCCCGCACCCGTTCGAGCTTCGCGCCGAAGACCTGGCGAGCCCCGACGCGCTGTGGCGGCGGATGGGCGGCGAGGGCGTGTTGACCTATCCTGCCGTCGCGGTCAACGCGGGGGCCCTTGACGACGCGCCGGACCCGCGCCTGCTCGACGCGCTGCGGCGCGACGCGCGCTTCACGGTCCTCGGCCCGTACGGCCCCGCCGGCAAGCACGCGGTATGGGTGATCCTCGCCGCGCCGCAGGCTGGGACGGCGCCTTTTCGCCAATCGCTTTGATATCCCCGCGCCGGACCGCTATATATGTAGGGACGGAAGCGATCAGGGAGCCCCGGCCGGATGAACGGACCCATTGAATTCCTGAAATTTTCGGGCAGCGGGAACGATTTCCTCTGCATCGACAATCGCGACGGGCGCTACGACGAGTTGCTCGCCTCGGCGGCGCGCGTGGGGCATTTCGCCCGCGTGCTGTGCCGGCGCGGCATGGGCGTCGGCGCCGACGGATTGATCTTCGCCTGCCGTCCCGAGCTCGACGGCGTGGCGGACATCGCGGCGCGGTTCTTCGAGCCCGACGGCTCGGAAGTGGAACTGTGCGGAAACGGAACCGCCTGTTTCGCCCACTGGGTCATCTCCACCCGCATGGTCGACCGGGCGGAAATCCGCATCCTCACGCCCGCGGGCGTCGTACTCGGTTCCAACGCCTCCGACAGCTACGTCAAGGTCTGCATCCCCCTGCCGGAGCACGTCGAGTCGGGCATCGACCTGGACGTGCTCGGAAAACGCTGGAACTGCGACTTCGCGATCACCGGCGTGCCGCATGTGATCGCCTACGTGGACGACCTGGACTCGCTGGAGGTTCCGCACTGGGGCCCGGCGTTCCGATACCACGAGCGGTTCAGGCCGCGAGGCGCCAACGCGAACTTCGTGCAGGCGCTCGGCGAGGGCCGGATCGCCGTGCGGACGTGGGAGTTCGGCGTGGAGGGCGAGACGCTCGCGTGCGGAACAGGCTCGGCGGCGGCGGCGATCCTCGCGGCGCGTCGCTTCGCATGGCCGAAGGAATATTTCTCGGGCGAGAAACCCGTCCTCGTCCACGCCCGCAGCGGCGACGTGCTGCGCGTTCACTTCACCGTCGGACCCGACGGGCGCGTGACCGACCTGTGCCTGGAGACCATCGTGCGCGATGCCTTCGGCGGAACGGTCCACCCCGCGCTGGCGGCGCAGGCCCTGGCGGGCGAATCGTGCCGGTGCGCCGGATCATGAGCGCCCGTGCCGACAGCTCGGGCGTCTTCAGCATCGACCAGAACTCCCACAGCCTGTGGGATTCGATGCCCAAGCTCCAGGCGCTGGCCCGCGCCGGCCTGCCGGTCACGCATTTCATCGAGGACGTGGACGTCGCTTTCACCGCGCTGGGCGCCTCGCCGGGCGAGGCGGTGCGGATCGCGCGAGAGCGGTTCCACCGCAGCGGTGGACAGGACTGGGGCGCCGCACTGTTTTATAGCGAATTCCTCGGGCGTTTGCCGGTGGAGATCCGCGACTGGGAACCGCACCTGGGACAGGCCGTCGCCGCGATGGCACACCGCCTGGGCCGCCCGCTGAACGATCTGTACGACGAGTTCTCCCCGTCGGACAACTGGCAACTCATCGGCCCGAGCTACGCCGGCGACCGCGAGCACCACCGGTTGATCGGCGACCTGACCGTATCCGAGACATCCGGCGCGGTCCGCGAACTGTTGGCGATGGCCAGGCGAAACTGCCTGGAGGCGTTTCCCTCGTCGGCGTCGCAGGCGCGGGTCAGCGAATGGTTCGACCGCGAGCAGGCGCGGGCCGAGACGCTCCTCGCCCGCTGCGCCGAAGGCCGGCTGGTGGACCTGTACCGCCTGTGGATGGGCGAGCATCTCGGCGGTACGGCGGAGTTGCGGCTGACCTCGATGCTGCTGGCGACGGGCGCCGACGCGCACCGGACCGCCCTGCTGGAGATTTTCACGCGAGACTATGCCCTTGCCGCGGCGCTCTACAACGAGGCCCTGGCGGAATCGGGCGTGCCGCTGCGTCCGCTCCGCGTGAAGGAAGGCGAGCTGCCGTTCTTCGCCGTGCTGCGCCGCGCGGGTCGCCTGGTGCGCACGGCAGCCTATCTGAACGGCAGCGAGTTCCGCGCCGGCGACCGGACGTTCGCCCTGCGCGACGGCGGGTTGCCCTTGGAGGAGCTTCGGAAGGCGGGCATCGAGTGCCTGGCGGGCAAGGCGGCGCTGCTGGTCCTCCAGGCGCGGTACGGACCCGCCGGCAGGCCTCTCGCCCTGCCCCACCGCGGCTCGCTCTACATGCCCGCGGCGCACTGCCTGGCCCGCCGGCTTCAGAAAGCGGGACTGCTGCCGGAAACGCTCCAGCCGGTGCTGCGCGTGCGGTTTCGCCTGCTGGACCGCCTGGCCGGGCTGGACACGCCCATCCGCCTGCCGGCCCACCTGGCCGCCGCGATGGGCCGACAGGAAGTGCCCGCCCACGAGCTGGCGCGGCACTGGCGAGACCTTTCCGCCGACGCGGCGCGGCGGCTGGACGCCTTCCGCGACGGCGACGCCCGCCTCGACTGGCAGCGGAGGACGCTGCCGGACTTGTTCGCCCGACTCGACGCGCTGGACGCGCGACGGCGCGAGCTGGCCGAACGCGATCCCAAATCGGCCGAGATCCGCCGCGCGTCGCACGAGCACAAGGCCGTGCAGGCGCAAATCCTCGACCGCACGCTCCGCCGCATCGCCGCCGACTGGCAGTTGAAAGACCTGGACTATTGGGACTCGCGCGGGGCGCTGCTGCCCTGGGCCGTTGCCCTCGGCGGCGAGAAGTTTTACAATGAACTGCTCGCCCAGGCCGAACTGTCGCAAGAGAACCCCCAGGACGCCGCCCCATGAGCCGCAAGGACCGCATCCGCCGCCACTACGAGCCGCGCATCCGCGCGGGGCGCGAGCACTATGACATCCTCGACTGGGCCAGTTCCGCTTCGCAGGAGGCGCGGTTCGGCGTGCTGGCCGACCGCGTGGAACTCGCCGGGCGCTCGCTGCTGGACGTCGGCTGCGGGCTGGGCGACCTCTGGGCGTATCTGCGCCGCCGCGACATCGCCGTGGACTACACCGGCGTGGACCTGCTGGAGAAGATGGTCTCCGCCGCCCGGGCCCGCCACGCCGAGGCCCGGTTCGTCTGCGGCGACGTGTTCACGCAGGACCTCTTCCCGCCCGAGTCGTTCGACGTGGCCTTCTGCTCGGGCATGTTCAACCTGAACCTGGGCAACAACCTGGAATTCCTCCCCCGCGCCGTCGGGCGGCTGCTGATCCTGGTGCGCGACACGCTGGCGATCAACCTGCTGCACCGCCGCCGCCCGCCGGCTGAGGACCGCTACTTCTGCTACGACCCGCAAGAGGTGCGCAAGCTGCTCGAACCGCTGTGCGGGCGCGTCACGATCCTCGACGACTACCTGCCCAACGACTTCACCGTGCTCTGCGGGAAAAAGAAGCATCCATAACCAAAAGGTTCACCGCAGAGGGCGCAGAGAGAATCATTGTTGAATGATTTTCGATTCTCTGCGTCCTCTGCGATCTCCGCGGTCATTCTGTTCGATGCTTCAAAAGAGGCGCTGAAGCGCAAGCCGGGCGAGTGGACTGCGGGTGGAAACGCGCGGGGGGTTACAGGCGGAGGTTCTTCGGGCGGCGGAGCAGGAAGTTTTTCCACCGCACGAGGCGGGAATCCTCGCTGTCGGACAGCACGACGCCCCAGAACCATTCCGCCACGCGCTGGGGGAACCCGCCCTCGCCGACCGGCTTGGCGGGGATCTCGATGACCAGTTCCGGATGGCGCAGCCCCCACTCGATGAAGCGGCTGGTCTCCTTGAGCATCCGCTCGCGGTACTGCCGCCAGGATTCGCCGCTGCTCGGTCGCATGTTCGGCGCCTCGGACCGGTCTCGCGGAAATGCCGTCCGCGGATCGGCTGGCTACTGCTTCACTCGCACGTTGCTCGTGTTGCGCCCGTCCACATACACGCCCAGCCCGTGCGCGGGCCCGGCGCCCGTGATGACGTTGTCCCGCACGTCCACGTCGCTGGCGCGGGTGATCATGATCGCGCCGTCGGCCTTGGCGTCGATGCCCTCGCCCGCGCCGTCGAACGGTTCGGTATTCGCGTTGACGATCCGGTTGCCCCGGACCACGACGTTCTTCGCCGAGGCGATCAGCAGCGCCAGCCCCGGCGTGTCGCGGATGACATTGTCCTCGAAAACGATGTCCCGGTGAAGGGGTTTGTCGCTCAGCCCTGTCGCGGTGTCCACCAGGAGGTTCACGCAGGCCATGTGCCGCCCCGCCGGTCCGCGCTCCCACGTTGCCTGGTTGCAGCCCTCGAACGTGTTGCCCCGCACCACGACGTTCCGGCAGCCGTAGCCTTCCTTCCAGTAATTGCAGTCGCTGGTCATCTGGAGCGCGCAGCCCATCACGCGGCTGATGCGGTTGCCCTCGACCAGGCCGTCCTTCGCCTGGAGCAGGATGCCCCGCGCCCGGTGGTCATGAAAGTAGTTGTTGCGGATGAGGAATCCGCGGCTGGACCGCGTTTCATTGGCGATGCAGTCTCCCTCGGCGAGATCCTCGGGAAGGTCGCGGTCGACGGTCAGGACCACGACGCGGGCGGACTCGTCGACGCGCCAGTCGGCGAGTCGCGTCTCGGCATACGGATCCAGGTCAGCGCCCCGGCAGAACGTCAGCTCGTCGCCGACGTCCATGCGGAACAGCGGATTGAACAGGCGCGGCGTCATGTGCACCGTCCGCGCGTCGACGCGGCGGCGGATCATGAACCAGTCGGCGTGGATGTTGATCGAGTCGTCGCCCTGGTGGCTGAAGTCGCAGTCCTCCACGAGGATGTCGCCCCGGCAGTTGCCGAAGTGCGCCCCGTCGGCGGTGGCGGACGTCAGGTGGTTCGAGCCAGGGCGGCGCTGGATCTTCACCCGCGACAGGCGGAAACCCCGCTCGCATCCGTACCCGGCGAAGGCGTGCCCAGGGCACTGGTGCACCGTCACGTCCTCGAAGGTCAGGTCCTCGTTGCCCGCGCCGGAGAAGTCGATTGCCGTCGCCTGGTAAACGTAGTGGCGAACGCAAACCGGCATGCCCGGAAGGAGCCTTCGCCCGCCGTGCGGATAGCGCCGCTCCTCGGCGAAGCTCGGTGAGTGGATGACCTGGGGCGCCACGAGCCGGCAGTCGCGGGGGTAATACACCTCGGCCGGATTCAGGGCCCAGCGGTAGTTCGCGGTGTCGTATTCCGTGACGGCCGTCGCGAGGGGCTTGTCGCCGATGGGGTACTGCTCGCTGACACGGACGACCACCCGTCCGTCGGGCAGTTCGTCCACCACGCCCGGCGCGGCCAGCGGGAAGTCCCAGTCGATCGTGAGGTTGCGGACGAGCAGTCGCCGACAGCGGATGAACTTCAGGGCATGGCGGATGTGGTGGAAGAGCAGTTCCGAACCCTGGCCGTCGATGACCAGGTCCTGCTGGTCCACCAGCTCGATGTGGGCCCGCCGGTCAGCGATCGCCGGATCGTCGAAGCGATACGTCCGGCGCGGAAGGAGAAGCGTGGCGGCGCGGCGTTCGCGGCAGGCGTCCAGGGCGGCGCACATCGCGCGCCAGTCGGAGCCACGCTCCGGCGCGCCGCCCTCGTAGAACTCGTCGATCGAAACCGTCAGGCCCGTCTCCCCGCCAGGCAGGTTTACCGTCGGAGGATTCCAGGCTTTGCCGCCAAAATCCATGGGACTCCCTTGTTCCACGTGATCCCGCCCGTTCCTCGAACGTACTGCCGGCCCATACAGGAAAAACCCCGCGGCGCCGGCCGCGGGGTCTGACCCGTCTCGGGCCCCTGTCCGGGGCACTGGGCGATACTGGACTCGAACCAGTGACCTTGCGGGTGTGATCCGCACGCTCTAGCCAACTGAGCTAATCGCCCGTGATGCGACAGCCCACGGACAACCATCCGTGGGCTGTAAAACCGATTATACGAACCGCCGGCGGCGATGCAATGCCCTTTCTGGCCGGCGGGGGTGTCTTTCAGCGCGATTCGCCGCCGCCCGAGCGCCGCCGCAGTTCCGAAAGCGTCTCGGTGAAATCGGCGGGCCAGGGCGCCTCGAGCTTCATCCTCTCCCCCGTGCGCGGATGGTGGAACTCGATGGTGTGCGCGTGGAGCGCCTGTCGGGTGATGAGGGGCCCCTCGGCCACGTCGGCCCGCCCTTCGAGCTGGCTGCGATACAGCGGGCCGCCGCCGTACATCCGGTCGCCCACGATCGGGTGCCCCAGCGCGCTCATGTGCACGCGAAGCTGGTGCGTCCGCCCCGTCTTGGGGTACAGCTCCACCAGCGTGAACTTCGCGTTGCTCCGCCCCACCGGGCCCAGGCGCTCCAGCACCCGGTAGCCGGTGATCGCCTCCTTGGTCGTCGCCGGGTACGGCTCGCCCGTCTTGCGGTGCACTGCGTACTTCTCGCGGATCTTCGGATGCTTTCCGATCGGCATGTCGATGACGTCCTCGTCCAGTTGCAGCAGCCCGTGGACGATGGCCGTATACGTCTTGTGAATCTTCCGCAGCTCGAAGTGCCGCCCCAGCCGCCAGAGCGCCAGCTCGCTCTTGGCGACCAGCAGGATGCCCGTCGTGTCGCGGTCGAGGCGGTGGACGATCCCCGGACGGAACGCCTCGCCCGATGTCGGCAACTCGCGGATGTCCCGCCAGTTCTGCCGGAAGTAATGCGCCAGACCGTTGACCAGCGTGCCCGTCCAGTTGCCCCGCGCGGGGTGGATGATCAGGTTCGCCTGCTTGTTGATCGCGAGGAAATCGTCGTCTTCGTAGACGATGTCCAGGGGAATCGGCTCGGGGGGAATCTCCCGCGGCTTGACGACCGGAAGGAGCATGTCGATGTCGTCGTCCGTGCGGATGACGTAGCTGGGTTTGACGATCCGCCCGTTGACGGTGACGTTGCCCTCGCGGATGTACCGCTGGAGGGAGGTGCGGGAGACGCTCTTGCCCAGCCGCCCGGAGAGATACTTGTCGAGCCGGCGGTCCGGCAGGGCCCGGCGGATGTTGATCCGCACGTGCTGGAGGCCGTCTTCCTCCTCCGTCTCCACGGGCGTCTCGACGATCTCCATCCCCTCGTCCTCGAACGCCGGGGACGGTTCGTCGGGCAGATCGTCCGGGATGTTCTCCCGCGGGTCTTTCATGGAATCCTTCGCGTCCTCCGCGAATCACACCTTGTCCATCGGCACAACAGCCCACGGAAGGCGTTCCGTGGGCTGTTGGAGTTTCAACCTCGATTGTCCGCGTCGCGCGCCGCGATTACGCCGCGCCCAGCAGCTTCCGCGTCACGTCCACCGCGCTGGCCGCGTCCGCCGCGTAGCCGTCCGCCCCGATCTCGTCGGCGTAGCTCTGCGTCACCGGGGCGCCCCCGATGATCGTCTTGACCTTCACCCCCGCCGACTTCAGCGCCTGGACCACCGCGCCCATCTGCGGCATCGTCGTCGTCAGCAACGCGCTCATCGCGCAGACCTGCGCCCCGCTGCTCTTGACCATCTCCACGAACTTCTCCGGCGGAACGTCCGTCCCGGCGTCCACCACCTTCAATCCGCCGCCCGTCAGCATCATGCCCACCAGGTTCTTGCCGATGTCGTGCAGGTCGCCCTTGACCGTCCCGAGCACCACCGTGCCGACGGGCTTGACCCCCGCCTTCGCCAGCGCCGGCTCCAACAACGCCATGCCCGCCTTCATCGCCCGCGCCGCGATCAGCACTTCCGGAACGTAAATCTCGTTCGCCTTGAACCGCTTGCCGACCACTTCCATCCCGGCCACCAGGCCCTGGTTCAGCACGTCCGCCGCCGGAACGCCCGACGACAACGCCTTTTCCGTCTCCGCCGACACCGTGTTGCGGTCGCCCTTGATCACTGCGTCCGCGATTGCCTGAAGATTCGCCATCTCGTTTCGCTCCTTCGGGCCTGGATAGACAAGCCCTGAATAACCCTGCCCGCTTCTGCGGGCGTTTGACTCGAATCCTTCACTTCTCGCGCGGCGTCGCGTTCCCGGCGGCGCCGGCGTTTCCACATAAGTTACCTTACTCTTCCGCCGGCTGGGAGGCGCTGGCCGGCTGGCTCTCAGGCTGGGAGGCGGGCGCGGGCCTGCTGGCGGCCATCGCGACAGGGCCCTTCAGTGCCGCCAGGCGCTCCATCGCCGCGCGGGCTTCCTCCAGGGCGGGCTGGCCTGTCATTCCGGGGACGTTGGACACGGCCTGGTATTCGCGTTCGGCGGCCTGGAGGTCGCCGCGGTCTTCGGCCAGCTTGGCCAATCCCAGACGGGCCTTGGCAACGGCGAGGTTCTCGTCGGCGAACCGTTCGATGGCCCGGCGATACCACCCCTCGGCCTCGTCGAGCAGTTCCTTGCGGGCGGGCGAGGTCATGTCCGCCTGGAGCGACTTGACCAGGCAGAGGTTGCCCACCTGCACGCAGGACATCGCAGCGACCCACTTGTCGTCGTCCTGGTCGGCGAGGGTCCGCAACCCGCTGATCCGCTCGTCGATCGGCGCGCGGCTTTGGAGGTACTGGTCGTACTGCATGCGGGTTTCGGCCTTCTGTGCGGCGGCGCGCTTGCGCACATAGTAGATGCCCGTGGCAATGACGCCCACCACCAGGAGGATCGTGAGGATCTGGTTTCCGCGGCGTTTGAGGAAGGACAGCAACTTGCCCAGTTCGGAGTCCAGTGCGTTCTGCTGAAGCTCGTGACGGCGATCGGATTTCATTCGGCCTAACCTAAGCTGCGTGCAATCACGATTGCACGCAGCTAGAGCAGAAGAGCAGTAGAGCAGGAGAAAGGGGAAACGGCGACAAAGAGCCTTATCGGCAAAAGAAATCCACTCTCCTGCGGTCTACGTTCTCCTCTCTACTTTCTAAAAGACACGATTCGAACCTTGGTCTACTTTGCCGGCTGGGGCGACTCGATGCGCCCACTCGTCCACAATTGCACCTTGACGTACGTGGAATGGAACAGGCTCCCGCTGGTGACGATGACGCGGCAGCGTTCCGTTTCCTTCTCGAAGTCCAGCATGATGTCGCCCTGGACGAACATGTCGGTCACCAGCGTCCATCGGTTGACCGGCATCTGACGCTTGTAAAATCGGGCGACGGCGAAGCGGTCGCTCCCGCCCTTGTACAGGTGGTCGATGTACCTGGCGCCCGCGGCGGCGAACGACCGGCTCTTGCCTTCGTCCAGGTCAAACCCGATCGGCACCGGCATGTCGGGGATCGGCGGTCGCGGCTGCGCGATCAACTCCGCCATCGGCTCGACCATCTGCGGCGCGCCGCTGGAGGCATCGACGGTCTGCGTCCTGTTGCATCCCGCGGCCAGAAGCATCGCCGCCGCGATTGTCAGCAATCCATGCCGTTTCATAGCCGTCTCCCTGTCGTGTGCGTCGGAGGCGAGGCGCCGCCGGGCCCGTATCGCCCGGAAGTCCTGTAGCTTGCCCACAACGCGAAATTTGTCAAGGGTTTTCCGCACGCCACGGGGTTGTATCGGCCAATTCGCCGCCCCGGCAACAGCCCTTCCGCGTCGCCGTGCGCCCGGGGCAACCGGGGAAAACCTGTCTCGGACGGAACGTCACTTTCGCCTGGCCAGCGTCAGCAGGGCCTGCGGGTCCACCGCGGGACTGCGGGGGAACTTGAAGCCCTCGGCGTATTTGCACCCCGCCTCGGACCCGCGCAGGGAACACTGCGGGAAAGCCATTCGGACCATGCGATCGTCCGAATTCTGGCACACGTGGCAGCGGATCAGTTCCACCTTGCGGTCCATGACGTCGGTGATGTCCACATAGACGTCCGGGCGGAACTGGAACGCCTGCACGCCGTATATCGCCTCGTAGTAGATCAGGGGCGGCGCGGCCTTGGAGAAGCGGACGGCCTTGCGCGCGACCTCGGAAACGGCGGAATGGTCCGGGTGCTCGTCGATCGGCCAGAGGGTGAACACCGCCGACGGCGCGAGATCGTCGAGGATTCCTGCCACCTGGCGGCAGAGGGGCTCTCCGGAAAAGACTTCGCCATCCATCTGCCCCAGGAAGGTCAGTTCGGCCCCGAGCAGGTCGCAGGCGGCCTGCTCTTCCTTTTCGCGGATGGCGGCCGTCTGGTCCGGATCCTGGCCCGGCAACCCGCGCTGCCCCCTGGTCGCACAGAGCACGTGAATCCGGACGCGATCCTTCAGCCGCAACAGCGTTCCGCCCATGGCATAGGCGATGTCGTCGGGATGCGCAGCCAGGCACACGATGGTTTCCATGGAGGTTCTCCACTCCCGATGGGATCAAAGGGTCGGATCGCGCCCTTCCCGAAGCCACTGGCGATACGCCTGGAGCCGTTCCGCCCTGCCGATCAACCGCTGCCCGTCGGACAGGCCGTCCTCGGGGCGCTGGGCGAGCACGTCGATCAGCCGCTTCCGCCAGACCGCGACGCGCTCGGCGCAGGCCGGATCGGACACGAGGTTGCGGAGTTCCTTCGGGTCGCCCGCCAGATCGAAGAACAGTTCCTGCCCGGTCATGAAATTCCAGACGTATTTTTCCCGCCCGTCGGTGACGAACTGCCATCCGCGGTCGCTGTGCTCTCCGTGGACGAACTCGCGCCACGGCACGTTCTGCCCTGCCGCCAGGGGCAGCAGGCTGCGCCCTTCGACGCGCGGGGGCAACCCGACGCCGGCTGCCTCCAGAACCGTCGGCAGGAGGTCCTGGTGGGCGACGGGCGCGTCGCAACGAATTCCGCGCGGGCCGGCGAAACGCCGCGGCGGACGGACGATCAGCGGAACCTTCGCGGAGCCCTCGATGGCGTTGCACTTGCGGAAGAGGTGATGATCGCCCAGCAACTCGCCGTGGTCGCTGGTGAAGATCACCCACGTGTTGTCCAGGATTTTCGCCAGGCGCCGCAGGTAGTTGAGCACCCGCCCGATCTGGAAGTCCAGGTGCGAGCACTGTGCGTAATAGGCCCGGCGGGTACGGTCGAGCTGGTGGTCGCTCAGCCGCCCGCGGGACGCGCCCTCGCCCACGTCGGACGCCGGCACGTCGTTTTCCGCCGCCCAGTCGCCCACCGGAACCGGCGGAAGGGAACGGTCGCGGTAACGCTCGTACCAGGACAGCGGCGGGTCGATCGGCGGATGGGGGCGATGGAACCCCACCTGGAGGAAGAACGGGCGCGTCGGGTCGCGACGGACCAGTTGCTCGATGGCGACGTCGGCCGTCCAGCAGTTCGGGTGCAGCCGCTCCTCGTGAACCCAGGGATTGGCCAGCCACGTGTTGCTCGACATCTCGAAGACGGAGTCCCGGATGCGCCCGCCCGTCTCCCGGTCCAGCCAGGCGTGGTAGTCGCTGACGAAGGCGGGATTCTCGAGCTTCTGGGCGTCGTACAGGCGGTTGACCTCAAAGCCCAGGTTGGCGCGCTGGGGCCAGAAGTGCGTCTTGCCGACGTTGATGGTCTGGTATCCGTCGTCGCGCAGTCGCCGCATCAGCGTGTTGTGGTAAGGCCAGGGAACTCCGTCATGGTAGCCGATCCGCCCGCAGGTGTTGGGCGTCTGACCGGTGATCAGGCTGGCACGCGTGGCGATGCAACTGGGGCACGGCGAATACGCGGACGTGAAAGTCACGCCCTCGGCCATCAACTGGTCCAGGTACGGCGTATCGGTGACGTGGCCCATCCCGCTGAGGCAGTCATAGCGCCACTGGTCGGGGAAGAACAGCAACACGTTGGGGCGCGAATCACCGGCCATGGGTCACGTCCTTTCGGAAATGCGCAGCCGGGCACGCGACGGTTTCCATGAGTGTGTCTCCTCGCGAGAAGGAAGCTTGCGAATGGGAGATACCCTAGAAGGAAAGACCGATCCCGTCAAGCGTCCCCGCCCGTGCGTTTTCGCCGTTTCCCAAACCTGAGAAAGTGCCCCCCGTTTTACCGGTTATTCCGGCTAATTGCATACTGACAATTTCTGCATTTACTGGTAGGCTATCGTTGCTGGCAAATTCAACCGTCCGAGAACAGGCAGTTGAAGAATTCTTTGTCATCTCTGAGCACATCGGGCGGAAATTTTCCTGAAAGGGCGTGTAACACGAGCCCGGTTTATTCACATATATGGGGGGGCAAGGTACAGGAGCTTTCCCCGCCGGCGGGCGTGACGATCGGTGTGCGAACCGATCCGATCGATGTTCGCGACGAGATGGTGGAACTGTACCACGCCTTCTTCCGGGAGATCTTCGGATACTGCGTTTCCCGCCTGTTCCGAAAGGATTTGGCCGAAGACGCGACCTCCGAGGTGTTCGTCCGGATGGTGCAGAAGTACCCGGCGCTCCGGGTCAGAGGGCAGCGCGAAATCCGAAGCTGGCTTTACGGAACGGCGAGCAACGTGTCGGCGGAGTACCTGCGGGACGCCCACCGCCGAGGGAAAATTCACGCGGAGCTGGCCCGCCAAAAGGAGCGGCTGTTTTCGGGAGAAGCTTCCGACGCCGCCCGCCTGGATTGGCCGCTGGTGTATGAGGCGATCTGTCGGCTGAAACAGCGCCAGCAGGAGATCGTGCTCTTGCGTTACCTGCACGGGTTTGAGATTTCGGAAATCGCGCACTCGCTGGGCACGAGACAGGTGACGGTTCGGGTGTCCCTCTCGCGTGCCGTGCGGAAGCTCCGCCGGGAACTGGACAAGCCGTTTGGGGGAAGCGCGTGAAACCACAGGACGAAGAGACGATGCGGAAGCTCCTGGGCGCCTTCAAACCGGAGATGATTCCGCCGCCGTCGGCCGAGGAAAGAATCCTTCACCGGATGCTGACCGAGTGGGTTCGCGGCGAGGGCGCGTCGGGCCGGACGCAACGGAAAAGGTGGCTCCTGCGGGTCGGGTGCGCGGCGGCCGCGCTTGCGATGATCGTCACGGCCTTTTGGTGGCTCCTCGAAGGCAACGTCCCGACGGCCTCGGCGGATTTCAGCGAGATGATCCGCCACGTTCGCCAGGCCGAAACGGTGGCCTACAACCTGATCCTGCGGATGCCGGGACAAGCCGAACAGAAGGCGGAAGTGTTCATGGCGCGCGCCGGGCGCGTCCGGATTGCCTGGCCTGACGGAACGGTGCAACTCTACGACGCCTCCCGCGACAAGATGCTGACCGTCTCCCCGCGGACCCGCAAGGCGGTGCTGCGGTCCCTTCCGGTCCTGAGCAATCCCTACGCGGAACCCCTGGAGAAGCTTCGCGCCCTGAAGGACACCTCCGGGCAGTTCGAGGGAAAGCAACTCCTGACCGACAACGAGCTGGACGTCTACCAGGTCGACGAGGGAGAAGAGTTCGTGCGAATCTGGGTCGATCCGCGGCAGGACCTTCCCGTCCGGGTGGAAATCCACATGCCCCCGGACAATCCCCAGGAAAACGGAAACACGGAAGCCGTCATCGTCATGAAAAACATCCGGTGGAACCCGATGCTTCCGGACACGCTGTTCCGCCTGGAGGCCCCGCCCGGATACACGCTCGAATAGCCGGAAAGCGTGTCGCCGAATTCGTGCGCGCCGCAAGCGCGTGACCGTCCGGCGTAACGTCGGCCCGGCAAGGTCTCGCCGCCCCGGCGCACTTCCCGATACGATCGCGGTCCCCTGCTTGTAATCTTTCCGCCGATTTCGATAATGGAAACCGGCGTTTGACGCCTCGGTTTCGCCCCTTTTCGAGATCTTTTCGCCGAGATTCGGAGACTTTTCATGAATCCCTACGGACATTTCGACGACATTTCCCGCGAATATGTCATCACCCGCCCCGACACCCCCCTGCCGTGGCTTAACTACTTGGGCAGTCAGGACTTCCTGGGCATCGTGTCCAACACCGCCGGCGGATATTGCTTCTATAAGGATGCGCGACTCCGCCGCCTGACGCGCTACCGATATAACAGTTGTCCGATGGACATCAACGGCCGTTACCTCTACGTCCGCGACGGCGAGAGCGTGTGGAATCCCGGATGGAAACCCACCTGCGCCGCGCTGGACGCTTACGAATGCCGCCACGGCCTGGGCTACACCACCATCACCGGCGAGAAGGACGGCTTGGAGGTCCAGGTCACGTACTTCATTCCCGTCGGCGAGACGCTGGAGGTCTGGTCCGTTCGCGTCCGCAACAAGTCCGGCCGCGCGCGGAGCGCCTCGCTGTTCGGCTTCGTCGAGTGGTGCCTGTGGGACGCGTGGGACGACCAGACGAACTTCCAGCGCAACTTTTCCATCGGGCAGGTGGAGGTGGAAGACTTTGCCATCTTCCACGTCACGGAGTATCGCGAGCGGCGGAACCATTTCGCGTACTTCTCGTGCAGCGCGGCGACGGCCGGCTTCGACACCTCGCGCGACGCGTTCGTCGGCGTGCACAACGGACTGGACAAGCCGCGCGCGGTCCTCGCGGGCCGATGCACCGGAAGCGTCGCGCACGGCTGGCAGCCCGTCGCCGCGCACCAGGTGGACCTGTCGCTCCCGCCGGGCCAGGAGCGGCGATTCCACTTCCTGCTGGGCTACGCCGAGAACCCGCCGGAGGAAAAGTTCTCCTCCCCCGGCGTGGCCGACAAGGCGCCGTTCCGCGCCGCGCGGAAGCGCTTTTCCGACAGCCAGTCCGTCGATGCCGCACTCACCGCCCTCGCGAAATACTGGAACGAACTTCTCGGCCACTACCAAGCGCAGGCCGAAAACCCCCACCTCGCCCGCATGGTCAACACCTGGAACCAGTACCAGTGCATGACGACGTTCAACCTGTCGCGCTCGGCCTCGCTGTTCGAGTCCGGCATCGGGCGCGGCATGGGCTTCCGCGACAGCAACCAGGACGTGCTGGGCTTCGTGCACCTGATCCCCGCCCGCGCCCGCGAGCGCATCCTCGACATCGCGGCCACCCAACTGTCCGACGGCACGTGCTACCACCAGTACCAGCCGCTGACGAAAAAGGGCAACAGCGACATCGGCGGCGGGTTCAACGACGACCCGCTCTGGATGCACCTTTCGACGGCCGCCTATATCAAGGAAACCGGCGACGCGAGCATCCTCTCCGACCGCATCGGCTACGCCGACCAGCCCGACGGCGGCGCGACGCTGCTGGACCATCTCGAGACGTCGCTGCGCTACACATTGGAAAACCTCGGGCCGCACGGCCTGCCGCTGATCGGACACGCCGACTGGAACGATTGCCTGAACCTTAACTGCTTCTCGACGACTCCGGGCGAGAGCTTCCAGCTCGCCGGCGACATCGGGCACAGTCAGGCCGAGTCGGTCATGATCGCCGGGCTGTTCTGCGCCGCCTGCGACGAGATGGAGGGCATCTACCGCCTGCTCGGGCGCGCCGCCGACGCCGAGCGCGTGAAGCGCCACGGCGAGCGGATGCGCCAGACGATCCTCCGCCATGGCTGGGACGGGCGCTGGTTCCTCCGCGCCTACGACGCCGCCGGGCGGAAACTCGGCTCGAAGGACAACGCCGAGGGGCAGATCTTCATCGAGTCGCAGGGCTGGGGCGTGCTCGGGCGCGTCGGGCTGGACACCGGCCAGGCCGCTCAGGCGCTCGACAGCGTCCGCGAGCGCCTCTTCACGCCGCACGGGATCGTGCTCCAGCAGCCGGCCTTCGCCACCTACCACGTCGAGCTGGGCGAGATCTCCTCCTACCCGCCCGGGTACAAGGAGAACGCGGGAATCTTCACCCATAACAATACGTGGATCCAGATCGCCGAGACGATGCTGGGCCGCGGCGACCGCGCCTTGGAGTACTACCTGAGCATCTGCCCCAGCGCCAAGGAGGCCATCATCGACACGTACCGCACCGAGCCGTACGTGTACAGCCAGATGACGGCCGGGCCCGACGCCGCCACCCATGGCGAGGCGAAGAACTCCTGGCTGACCGGCACGTGCTCGTGGTCGTTCGTGGCCGCGTCGCAGTACATCCTGGGCGTCCGGCCGGATTTCGCGGGCCTGCGCGTCGATCCGTGCATCCCGCGCGAATGGAAAGGTTTCAAAGTGCAGCGGGTCTTCCGCGGCGCGACGTACCGCATCGAGGTGCGCAACCCAGCCGGCGTCTCCAGGGGCGTCAAATCCGTCACCGTCGACGGCAAGCCGCTGACCGATAACCTCATCCCCCCCGCCGCCGCAGGCCGCGAAGTGAATGTCCTTGTCGAAATGGGATGATTCGGAGCCGGTAGCCTGTAGCCTGTGGCCTGAGGACCGGGAAGAAGGTCGAAGGTCGTAGTGCGAAGGCCGAAGTTCGGGTGCCACCCTCAAGCGCTGTGTGCTTGAGGGTGTCTGCCGCCGGAAAAGAATGGACTCGGGACCAGGGACCGAGAAGAAGGTCGTAGTTCGAAGGCCGAAGTTCGGGTGCCACCCTCAAGCGCTGTGTGCTTGAGGGTGTCTGCCGCCGGAAAAGAAGGGACTCGGGACCAGGGACTCGGGGACTGGGGGAAGAAGGCAATTGGCAGCAGGCAATAGGCAATAGAGAGTGTGGCGCCTCGGGCTCTTACTGAGCCGCGACCGTGAGGGAGCGGTCGCCGGGAGCTGTGAGGACCGAGGCCTGAGGACTGAAGACTGAGAAGAAGTTCATAGTGCGAAGGTCGAAGGATGGGTGCCTGTCGTCTGCTTCCCGGCCCCGAAGGGGCCGCGGACGGTAGCCGGGGGTGACGCGAGTCCGAAGGACGAGTGGAACCCCCGGACCGCATCCTCTAAAAACCACAGAGCCCCGACGGGGCGAAGGAATCCCCGGCCCAATCAGCCGGCCCGGCTGCGATCTCCTTCGCCCCGTTGGGGCTCGGTTCCATACCAACCGCCTACCGGGGGCTTGCGCCCCCGGCTACCCTCTTGACGCCCCTTCGGGTCTGTTGCCTGCGGCCTGTAGCCTGAGGTCTGTTGTCCGAGGACCGGAGACCGAGAAGAAGGTCGAAGTTCGTAGTGCGAAGTTCGAAGGCCGGGTGCCACGTTCAATCCCGATGCTGTGGATCGGGATTGAGCGTGCTCTTTCCTCTTGGGTGCCGTGGGCTGGGCCGAAAGGCCCAACCACGATCTTTCTTTCCACAAAACGTGGTTGCCCCACAGGGTCAAACCACGCCACCCGCCTTCCGTGGGCTCAGGTTCTGCCTCAGCGCCGGCGGCGGCGAGCCGCCAGCCCGCCCAGACCCGCGGCGAGCAACCCCATGGTCGCCGGTTCGGGCACGAAGTCCACGGACATCGAGCCGAGCGTCATCGTCGTGTTGCCCATCAGGAAGATCGAGGCCGTGTCGAACGTCGTGTAGGCCGTGCCGGGATCCACCGACTGCCACCCCTGGCCGTTGACGTTCACGCTGACCTGCACCCCGGAAGCGGTCTTCTCAATGCTCATGGCGTAGGTGAAGTTCGTGTCCGCCGTCGCGTTCAGGTTGTTGATCGTGGGTGAGCCGGTCACTGCCGTCACAGCCCCACTGGCAGTGATGATCGGGTAACTTTTGTTCCGCAGATAGAAGGCCTCGCCGCTGCCGGCCGTGCCGTTGTTCGCGCGGCAATAGGCGGCGTATCCCAGGTAGTTGTTGAAGTCGTCGCTCCTGTACGCCGTGGTGCCCGTCCCGTTCTCCGTCACTCGGACGTCGTTGGAGTCGAGCAGGGCCACGCGAAACGCGCTGCTGCTGGAACTGACCGCGCTCACCTTGGCGGTGAGGCTCAACGTCAGCTTGTCGCCGGTGTTCACCAGCGTCTGCGGCGTGAAGTAGGTCACCGTGTACCCGTAGTTGCTGACATCCACGGGCACGACCAGGTTCGAGCTGTCCCACGACAGCGTGCCGCCGCCGGTCTTGTAGATATAGAAGAACGTGTTCGCCCCCGACTCCCCCTGGATGGCCACATCGCCGAGATCCATGATCGTCGCCCCGGACGCCATCGAGCACAAGGCCAGGGACACCGTCGCGATCGCCGCCGTTAGGGTTCCTCTCTTCATGTCCGTTCTCCTTCGCGCATTCTCACTGCCCGGCCGTAGCTACGGCGTGATAGATGTGCTGCCATCGGCCGAGAATGGTACAACCGCCCTGCCTGCCGTCGTGCTCATGCGAAGCACAAGCACCTCCGGGGCGCTGGGCATCCGATGCTGACGGACCCTCCGCCAACTCTCAGTAATATACTGTACCAACAGTTGCATGGAAATTCAAGAGAAAACCGGTCGGGCCCTCCTCCCTTTTCTGCGACGGCACTGCCACTCGGCCGGATCAACACCGAGCGCCGACTAGTGCCGACCTATTGCACGAGCCTGCGTAGCTGATTCGAGAATCATTCGCCAGACTGTACCAAGTATCGCAGCAGAAAGTACTTGCCTGCTTCCTTTCGCTGGCCATTCCCCACCTCAGTCACGGCGCCTCCAAGACCCGTTGCCATCCCATTCCGGGATTCTTCTTGACTCCAGTAAAGAGTCAGTCGCATACTATGCAACAGGTGGATTCCGCGTCGTCAGTTGCGGAATCGGACATGTCGCGACGGCCCAAGGACTGCACTGCGGAGAAGAAGCCAACATGCGAACAGGCCGTCTGACGCTGATGGTGCTTGTCGGGATTGTGGGGATTGCCGCAATCAACGGATCCAGAGACGGAGCCATCCCCATGCCGTTTGATTCGTCCGATGTCCAGGAGACCGCGGAGTCCGGCACACCCGCGATCCAGGCGCCGCCGGCCCGGATCGAGAACCCCTCCGAGGCCATGAAGCCGTGGATCGAGGGCGTCTCGCTGCATCCCGTCCTTCCCCAGTACGCGGGCCATTCCCTGCACACGTATTTCGGCAGTGTACGCTGTACGTGGCCGAACGAAGCAAGTAGCGCAACGGACGTCCCGGCCCCTGTGTGCTTGAGGGCGTCTGCCGCAAGGGCGAATCGCCTTGTGGGGCGCCGGTGCGCGAGGTAAGCTCCGAGCATGACCATGGATTTCTCCACCGTCCCCTCGCCGGTGATCTTCGCGGGAGACGCGACCACCGCGTACCGGGATCCCGCGGCCGTGTTTCACGACGACGTCTTTCACCTCTTTTTCACGCTGGTCCGCACCGATCCGGCCGGCGGGGTCCGCCTTTTCGTGGCGAAAAGCCATAGCCGCGACTTCCTCCACTGGTCCGCCCCGCGAATCCTGACGCCCGGCGACCCGAAGCTCAACTTCAGCTCGCCGGGGAGCATCGTGCGGTTCCATGGCCGCTGGGTCATGTGCTTGCAGACGTACCCGCGCCCGGGCGGCATCCAGTACGGCGACGAAACGTCGCGGCTGTGGACCGTCCGGAGCGACGACCTGGAGCATTGGGACCGCCCCCGGCTGCTCAAGGTCAAAGGCCCCGGCGTCGATCGCGAGCGCATGGGACGCATGATCGACCCGTACCTCTTCCGGGATCGCGACGACCCGGACAAATGGTGGTGCTTCTACAAGCAGAACGGGGTCAGCATGTCCTGGTCGAACGACCTGGAGACCTGGCACGATTTCGGCCGCGTCGATGGCGGCGAGAACAGTTGCGTGATCGTCGATTCGGGGCAGTACGTGCTCTTCCACTCGCCGGACAACGGGATCGGCGTCAAGCGGTCGCCGGACCTGGTCCATTGGACAAGCGGCGAGACCTGCTGTCTCGGGCAGGCCCACTGGCCGTGGGCGCGGGGGCGGCTCACGGCGGGGTTCGTCCTGGACCTGCGCGCGTGCCCGCGGATCGGCAAGGCCATCCTGTTTTTCCACGGGAGCGGCCCGGAGGACGAGCGGACGATGTTCGACACGCACGCGAGCATCGCCTTCGCGTGGAGCAACAATCTCGCCGACTGGGATTGGGCGGACCGCCCCCGGCCGTGAGGGCCGAATCGCCCGGAGCGGGGCGCCACCCTCAAGCGCTGCGTGCTTGAGGGTGTATGTGGCCGGGGAAGAAGGGACTCGGGACCAGGGACCGGGGACTGGGTGCCACGCTCAACTCCGTTGAGCGTGTCTTCTTTCGCCCCTTCGGGGCGGCGGGGTGTAGCCACGGGTCAAACCACGCCGCCCCACTCACCTCTCTCCACTCACCACTCCCCACTCTACCCACTTTTACCGCCAAAGCCCTTGACTGTATTGGCCGATCAGGTAAGCTAGGCGTCTTCGCCCTTGGCGAAAGTGTTTCCCCGATAGCTCAATCGGTAGAGCGAGCGGCTGTTAACCGCTAGGTTCAAGGTTCGAGTCCTTGTCGGGGAGCCATTTATAATCTGGCGTGATTTCACGCCAGTTCAGTTTACGCAGAAGGCCGAGGACGAGAGTCCCCGGCCTTCTTGCATTTTCCCGTTGTCCACGAAGGGGTTCCGCGCTTTCCCGCCGCCGGGCCGTTTTCTCTGGTTCGAGAGAGAGTCTTCGGGGCGCGAAGGCGACCATCATGGTGGCGACCGCACCCCGAAAACCCTCGCCCAAACTCTCGGATTCTCTGTTTTACAATCCTCTCCGGGTTAACAACCCGGTCGCCTTCGCACTCCCAACCGTCATCTCGAACTTCCGGCGGGTAAGTATCCAGAAGAGATAAACCCGCCGGACAACGCGCTGGCCGCAAAAGCGGAGGTCGTTGTGGGCGCTTCCCGAAAGGAGCGTGCCCATGCCAACGACCGACCTCCCGCCCACCCCGGAAGAACGCTTCCGCGAAATCGCAGCCATTCTCGCCGACGGTCTCCTGCGGCTCCGAACATGCC
>JAKPKY010000017.1 GCA_029553505.1 Planctomycetota bacterium | reverse complement strand
CAAAAGGCCCAGGCGGCGGGGGTGGCGGCGGTTCGCCCGGGCGCGTCGTGCAAGTCGGTCGATGCGGCCGCCCGCAAGGTCATCGAGTCGGCGGGGCGGGGGGACAAATTCGTTCACGGCCTGGGGCATGGAATCGGGCTGGAAGTGCACGAAGGGCCGTCGCTGGGCCGGACGGCGGACGCGAAGCTGAAAAACGGAATGGTGGTGACCGTCGAGCCGGGCGTATACCTTCCCGGCGTCGGCGGGGTCCGGATCGAAGATGACGTGCTGGTAACCTCGAAGGGACGGCGGCGGTTGAGCACGCTGTCCCGGTCCCCGGCCGACATGGTGCTGCGATAAGCTCTACGCGGCTCGTGCGGCCAGAACAACGAGACAGGGAAGCGAATGGACATCAAGGAAATCAAGCAACTGATCAGGCTCATGGTGGACAACGACCTGAGCGAACTGGACATCGCCGACGGAGAACTGGAGATTCACTTCAAGCGCGGCGGGGCGTCTCCGGCGCCGATCGCGCATTCGATGGCGCCGATGGTCCACGCACCCGTTACGGCGCCGATCGCCGCGGCGGCTGCCCCAGCGGCCGCCAAGCCCGCCGACAACCTCCTGGAAGTCAAGAGCCCCATGGTGGGAACCTTCTACGCCGCCCCCAGCCCCGACAGCGAACCCTACGTCGCCGTCGGTCAGTCCATCACCGACGACTCCGTGGTCTGCATCGTCGAGGCCATGAAGGTGATGAACGAGATCAAGGCCGAGTGCGCCGGAACCATCACCGAGGTGTGCGTCAAGAACGCCCAGCCGGTCGAGTTCGGGCAGGTCCTGTTCCGCGTCAAACCCGTCTAACCAAAGGGACAAGACATGTTCTCCCGAATCCTGGTGGCCAATCGGGGCGAGGTGGCGCTGCGGATCATCCGCGCGTGCAAGGAACTGGGCGTCGAGACGGTGGCGGTCTTCTCCGAGGCCGACCGGAACGCCGGATACCTGCACCTGGCCGACGACCGCATCTGCATCGGTCCCGGACCGTCGTCCGAGAGTTACCTGAACATCCCGCGGATCATCGCGGCCGCGGAAATCGCCGACGTCGAGGCGATCCATCCGGGCTACGGGTTCCTGGCGGAGAATTCGCACTTCGCCGAGATCTGCCGGTCGTGCAAGATCGAGTTCATCGGTCCGAGCGTCGACAGCATGCACCGCCTGGGCGACAAGATCCAGGCCAAGGCGCTGGCGAAGAAGGCAAACGTCCCGACCGCGCCGGACAGCGACGGACCGGTGGAGACGGTGGACGCGGCGGTGCGGATCGCCCGCCAGATCGGGTACCCGGTGGCGCTGAAGGCGGCGGCGGGCGGCGGGGGGCGCGGAATCCGCTTCGCCCACAACGAGGCGACGCTCAAGAGCCTCTTCAAGCAGGCGCAGGCCGAGGCGGAAATCGCCTTCGGCGACGGGCGCCTCTACATGGAAAAGTGCATCGAGAACTTCCGCCACATCGAGGTGCAGATCCTCGGCGACACGCACGGGAACATCGTGCACCTCTGGGAGCGCGAGTGCTCCGTGCAGCGCCGCCGGCAGAAGGTCATCGAGGAGACGCCCTCGCCCAGCCTCACGCCGGAAAAGCGCCAGGAGGTCTGCACGGCGGCGGTCCGACTGGCCAAGGAAGTGGGCTACCACAACGCCGGGACCGTCGAGTTCATGTACGACCAGCATGGCAAGTTCCACTTCCTCGAGGTCAACACCCGAATCCAGGTGGAGCACCCGGTGACGGAGATGGTCACGGGCGTGGACCTGGTGAAGTGGCAGATTCGCATCGCGGCGGGCGAAGAGCTGACGCTGAAGCAGGAAGACATCCGCCAGCAGGGCTCGGCCATCGAGTGCCGGATCAACGCCGAGGACCCGGCCAAGGGATTCCGCCCGTCGCCGGGCCGGGTGGAGGCGTTCGTGGCGCCCGGCGGGCCCGGGGTGCGGTGGGACTCGCACGTCTACCAGGGCTACGAGATTCCCCCCACCTACGACAGCCTGATCGGAAAGCTGATCGTCCACCGCCCGACGCGCCAGGAGGCCATTGTCACCGCCCGGCGGGCGCTGGAGGAGTTCGTCTTCTTCCCCACCAGGACGACCATCCCCCTGTGCCGCGACATCCTCGCGAGCGACCATTTCGCCCGGGGACAGTGGGACACGACATACATCGAACGGGAAATGCTGAAAAGCTGAGGCAACCTCCGGAAAGGGCAGTGTTCATGGCGCAACTGATTCAAGGCAACGCGGTGATCGGGCAGTCGGGCGGGCCGACGGCCGTCATCAACCAGTCGCTGGTCGGCGTGGTCGAGAGCATCGGGAAGATCAGGCAGATCGGAAAGCTCCTGGGCGCGCGGCACGGCGTGCGCGGGATCGTCGAGGAGAAATTCATCGACCTGAAAAAGGTGGGCAAGGGCGTGCTGGAGGCCGTCGCGCAGACGCCGGCGGCGGCGCTGGGCTCCAGCCGCGACAAGCCTGACCGCGCCTACTGCGAGCGGATCTTCAAGGTCTTCGAGAAGAACAACGTCCGCTACTTCTTCTACATCGGCGGGAACGACTCGGCCGACGCCGCGCGGATCGTCAACGAGATGGCGAAGGCGGCCGGGTATGAGCTGCGCGTCTTCCACGTTCCCAAGACCATCGACAACGACCTTCGCGTGACGGACCACTGCCCCGGGTACGGTTCGGCGGCGCGGTTCGTGGCGTCGGCCTTCATGGGCGACGACCGCGACAGCGCCTCGCTTCCGGGCATCAAGATCAACGTGGTGATGGGGCGGCACGCGGGCTGGCTGACTGCCGCCAGCGTCCTGGGACGCATGGACGCCAAGTGCGGGCCGCACCTGGTCTACGTGCCCGAGGTGGCGTTCTCGCTCGACCGGTTCGTCCACGACGTGGGCGAGGTCTACGGCAAGCTGGGCCGCTGCCAGATCGCCGTGTCCGAGGGAATCGCCGACGAGCAGCACAAGGCGATCGCGGCCGTGCTGGCGGAGAAGCTGGGCAAGGAAGTCGAGCGCGACAGCCACGGAAACGTGCAGCTTTCCGGCTCGGGCGCGCTGGGCGACTTCCTGGCCGACTACGTCAAGCAGGAACTCGGGCGGATCACCGGAAAGAAGCTCCGCGTGCGGGCGGACACGTTCGGGTACCTCCAGCGCAGCTTCGCGGGATACGCCTCGCCGATCGACCAGGGCGAGGCTCGCATGTGCGGGCGCAAGGCGGTCGAGTTCGCCCTCCAGGGCGACCTGGACGGCTCGGTGGCGATGAAGCGGGCCAAGGGCGCCTACAAGATCAGCTACTTCCGCGCCGAGTTGAAGGACGTCGCGCGGGAGACCAAGGACCTGCCGAAGTCGTTCATCAACAAGGCCGGCAACGGCATCACGCCGGCGTTCGCCAAGTATGCCCTGCCGCTGACCGGAAAACTGCCGACGATCGGCAAGCTGTTCTAGGATTGTGAAGTAAGCAGGCGCTGCCGGGCGCCGCAAAAAGAAAACGCCGAGCGGCAAGCAAATTTGCCGTTCGGCGTTTTCGTTTCTTCGTTTTGAATCCGTGAAATTCGTGTAATTCGTGGACTGTCTTACGCGCCGAATTTTTCCAGCTTGTCGGCGTGGGCCATCGCCAGCGGGATGATTTCCTTCGACGGGATCGTGCCGATCTGCCCGGCGCGGCAGGAGACTTCGTCGAAGCGTTTCCCGTCGCCGCCGCGGAGGTGCGGCGCGTGCATCAGCACGGGTACGGGGTGCCACGAGTGGCTCTTCATGCTCGGCGGGGTGGAGTGGTCGCCCGTGACGATCAGCACGTCGGGCTTGGCGGCAAGCAGCGTGGGGATGGCCGCGTCCATCTCCTCGATCCGCTGGATCTTTGCGGCCAGGTCGCCGTCCTCGCCCGTCTTGTCGGTGTACTTGAAGTGGGCGAAGACGAAGGTGTGGTCCTTCATCGCCTTGGCGGCCTCGGCGCAGACGTCGGCCGCCGTCGTCGGCTGGGAGACCACCGGCATGCCCACCAGCCTGGCCACGCCGCGATACATCGGGTAGCCCGCGACGGCGGCGGGCTTGAGCTGGAACCGCTCCTCGAAGCTCGGCCAGTCCGGCGCCTTGGCGAACCCGCGCCCGAGGACCATGTTGGCCTTTTTCTCGGCCGCCAGGATGCCCTTGACCTGATCGAGGATGTCCGCGACCAGCAGCGCGGTGCGGGAGGCGTTGTGCGGGGGGCGGTCGGGCCGCAGGGGCGGCACGCCGACGGCCTGCGGGTCGGTGTCGCCGATGTTGTCGTCGAGTCCGTCGCCGCGGAGCACCAGTACGGCGCGGTGCTCGGCCTCGGTCTCCCAGAACAGCTCCACGCCGGCCGGGGCGGAGAGCTTCTCGCGGATCAGCGCCAGCACGCGGCGGTTTTCCTCGTCGGGGATGCGCCCCGCGCGGCGGTCGGTGATGTTGCCCGCGGCGTCGAGGGTGCAGAAGTTCAGCCGGGCCGCCACGTCGCGCTTGGTCAGCGCGAACTCCACGCCCAGCGCGCTGAGCACGCCGCGCCCGACCTGGAAGACCAGCGGGTCGTAGCCGAACAGGCCCAGGTGCCCCGGTCCGCTGCCGGGCGTCACGCCGGTGGCGACGGGCGTCAGCAGGCCCAGCGCGCTGCGGGCGGCCAGCGCGTCGAAATTGGGGGTCTTCGCCTGCTGGAGGGCCGTGCCCTTGCCCGCGTTGTCGCAGTCGCCCAGTCCGTCCATCACCAGCAGGACGATCCGCTTGTCGTTGGTCTTGGCCAGCGAGGAAATCAGCTTTCCGTACGTGTCTTCCATCTCGTGGGTCCTCGTCAAGGGGTGCGGAAGATTCATTCCAAAGCGAGCCGGAAGTGTACCCGCGTCGCGGGCAAATTTCCACCGCTTACCACGCAGCCAGGTCGCGCTGGGCGCGGTCGCGGAGTTCGGCGGCGCGTCGGTCGCGGGGGCGGAGTTCGGCGGCGCGGGTGAAGCAGGCGAGTGCCTGCCGGAGGTCGTCGCGGCTGCGACGGGCCAGCGCGCGGTTGGCGTAGCAGGCGCCTTTTTCCAGCCAGGCCTCGAAGAACGCGGGCTCCAGCGTGGTGGCCTCGTGGAGCAGTACGAGGGCCTGCGTCTGCCAGCCCAGGGCGCTGAGCGTCCAGCCGGCGGCGTACATCGTGTGGGCGGGCACGGGGTCGATTTCGCGCAGGCGGGCGATGCAGGCGGCCATCGCGCCGGGCGCCGCGAGGGATTCGGGCGTGACGGCAGGCAGGCGCCGCGCCTCGGCCAGCTCGCGCCGCACGAAGACCGTGTGCAGGCCCTCGATGTAGACCAGGCGCCAGTCCGCGTCGGCCAGCAGTTTCCGCGCCAGGCCGACGGAGGCGAAGTCCACGCGCAGCACGACGATGCGGATATCGTAGCGTTCCGCCACCGGTCCGAACGGCGCCTGGGCGCGGTTGATTTCCAGCACGTTCCGCATGACGTCGGGGGGGTAGGCCCAGGTGTTGGTCAAAATCGGCACGTCAGTGGCGTTCCCGCCAGCGGCGCGGAGGAAGTAGAAGTTGGAGGAATCGGTGAAATCGACCCAGACGTTCTCCGCCCGGCCGTGGCGGCCCAGGTCCTGGTGGGGCAGGCGCTCGTTGAGCCACTCGGCCGGTCCGACGGGCAGGTTCAGGCGCGACAGCCCGAAGGCGAACCGGTTGGGCGTGCGTTCGGCGAAGTAGAACCGGTTGGTCACGACGGCGGCGGAGAACCACCCGGCCGACAGGACGACGGCCAGGCTCGCGACGATGCGCGGGACGGGATGACGCAGCGCGGGGAATATTTTCGCCAGCGCCGCGCCCAGCGGGCAGAGCGCCCCCAGCGCCAGCGGCACGATGATGAGTGCAGCCGGCGCGATGTTGCGGCGCATGGACAGCCCGACGAACGCCAGGCCCGCGATGGTCAGCGCCGCCGCCCAGCGCCGGCGGACCAGCGCCGCCGCCGCGCCCAGGCCGCCCAGCGCCAGGGCAACCACGAACGCCGACGTCGCCTTCAGGCCCACCAGCGACCCCTCGTCGAACGGGCGGAAGACCTCGCGGATGACCGACCAGGGGTGTCCGGTGTCGGAGACGTCGCCGGCCATGATGCGGTGCTTGCGGAGGAACAGCAGCGTCTGGACGGGCAGGACGGCCAGCCGCCAGGTCCACGGGTTGGCGAAGCACGCCGCGAGCTGGAGCCCCAGCGCGACGGCGAGGCGGACGGCGTCTCCGCGCGCCCCGTCCGGCGGGGCGGCGCGCCGCAAGCGGGCCCAGGCGATCCGCAGCAGGCGGTCGGCCAGGAACGCGCCCGTCAGCGCCAGGCCCAGCAGGAAATAGCTGTGCGTGTTGACCAGCGCCAGTTGCAGCGCCGCCAGCAGGGCGACGCGTCGCCAGGAGAGTCGCTCGGACCAGACGAGCACCAGCAGTTCCGCCGCCAGCAGCAGGTATCCCGGCACTTCCGGTCGGAGGGTAAATCGCTCGTAGGCGGTCAGGACGAGCAGGAGCACCCCGCCGGCCGTCGCCAGCCAGCCGACGCCCAGGCGGCGCATCGTCGCCAGCGCCAGCGCGACCATGCCCGCCATCAGCGCCGCCTGGAGCAGGCACAGTCCGGTGGTTCCCCCGGCCTGGTAGACCAGCGCGAACAGCGCCTGGCTGAGCCAGTTGGCGTTGGCGAAGCGGTATCGCCCCGCATCGTCATACCAGCAGCCCGGGCCGGGCTCGGGGCGGTCGGCAGGGGGCGTGTCGAGCGGGGGGAGGGTGAAGACGAATTCGTTGTGATCGACCATCTCGCCGCGGACGATGCGCTGCCCGTAGGCCAGGTGGTAGCCCAGGTCCGGGCTGGAGAGGTTGCGGACGCCCAGCAGCACGCCGAGCGTGCAGGCGGCTGCGACGGCCAGCAGAACCGTCGCGCGGGCGGCGCGGGACCCGCCGGGCGGACTGGACTCCGGGGCGTTCATGGGCAGGGCTACTCCAGCCACGGCCACTTGTTCTCCTCGGGCGGCTTTTCCGGCTCCTCTTGCGGTTCGGGCTTGCCCCGCCAGACATAAATCGCCAGGCGCAATCCGGCGATGGCGATGATCACCGTCGCGCCGAGCGCCACGACCGTCAGGATGTCCGTCAGCAGTTGCATGGCGTCGATGACGACGCCGGCGGACGCGGGCTTCATCGGCGGGTCCGGCGGCGCGAACAGGAACGACCGTCCGATGTACAGGTGGTGGATGGGTTCTCGTCCCGGTCCTTCCAGCCGCCAGGGCGGGAACAGGCAGATGACCAGCGAGACGGCGACGCAGACGAGGATCACGCCGCAGACCCACCGTCCGATGTCGATCCGCCGTGGCGGGGAGCGGCTGTCGGAAGAGTCGTCCCCGCCGCGAGCCTGTGCGGCTGCCCTGGTTTTGAATCCGGTCGAAGGGTTCACGCGGGCATGGTATTCCCTGTGCCCGACGCGGACAACAGGAATCTCCACGCCGCCGAGGCCCGCCGATGTGCTGTGTCCGCGAACCGCCGGCGCTGGTCGTTCCCTGCCCGCGCGGCTACTGGGCAGCTTCCAAGGTTCCAGTGGCATAGGCAATAAAACCACCACTGAAATCTTGCATTACACAATGAATTGTCCCGCAAAAACGAACGAGTTGATTAGCAGAAAAGTCGGGCTTGGCTCCCGTAACGGCAGCTTTAACTGCGGTTTTCTGATTCGGAAGAACCAAAAGGACATCCCATCCGCCACTTGCCAGTGCTTCGTTGTGTTGCACAACGGCAAGATAATTTCGACGGATGAGTTGAGCATAGCGATCCAAAAGCGTTTTGTCGCCAGGATTCATTTTGGCGGCAAGTCCAGCATACGTAGCAATGTTGCTTTGTGCCTTGGCTGGCGTAACGGAGACGGCACCGGCAAATTTCAGAACGTAATTGACCGACTTTCCGTTCCAATAATTGTTCCGAATCAACCAAGAAGGCGCAGACTCGTTCGGGTTGCTGAGGTCGATGGCAGAGCGCAACTTGGCCTGTTCGCAGAGAAATGCGCAATCCGTCCACATGCGGGGGTCTTCGTCGTAAATCGTCACGGTGAAGCTCTTGGGCGGCGGATCGGCGGCCATTGCGGAATTCGGATTGCGGATTGCGGATTGGAAGGCAACAGCAACGACGCACAGCACGGCAAGAAGGATCGCGAATCGTTTCATGGTGTTCCCCTTTTGAAGTTGGCGTTTGTCCACCATGCTAATTGCGCATCGGCGTGGTGTCCAGCAACGGGGGAGCTTTCGGCAGGGGGGTGGGTGGCGCGCAAATAAAAAAGGCCGCGACCGCAAGGAGATTGCGGCCACGGCCAATGACCCCACGGGGATTCGAACCCCGGTCGCGGGCTTGAAAAGCCCGTGTCCTAACCGCTAGACGATGGGGCCGTGCGACGTTCGGCGCCCCAGCCGGAAAGTCCCGGCCAACAGGGAGCGATATCATAGCGAATCCGGCGGATTCGTCAATGAAACTTCTGGGGAAGATGAAGAGAGTGGAGAGTGCATAGTGGTGAGTGGAGAGTGGTGAGGGGGCAGGAATTTGAGATTTGTGATTTGAGATTTTAGATTGGGGGACCGAAGACCGGAGACCGAAGAAAAGGAACCGGGAACCCGGAAAACAAAAACCGCCGCGCGGGGAACCGATCCACCAGTCAACCAATCGACCGATTGCCCGATTGACCGCCGGCGTGCCGGGATTCCGTGTTCCTTGTTCCCCAGTTCCTGGTTCCCCTGTTCAACTGCTCCCCTGCTCTATGAAAACGGCCCCGAAACGGGGCTCGGTCCCGGAACGCATGCCTTCTGACAACAGGACGCGGAGGGGGCATCGGAGATTGAGCAGGAGACAGGAGAGCAGGAGACCGCAGGGGAGCCGTTTCGTCCGAAACGGAAGGTCCAGCCCGGCGAGGGCTTTTCCGTTTTCTCCTGTTCCCCTGTTCAACTGCTCCCCTGCTCTATAAAAAAACAGTCCCGGAAACCGGGACTGTTTTTTTATGAGGGAGCTGGGACTCGAACCCAGAACCTACGCCTTAAAAGGGCGTTGCTCTACCATTGAGCTACTCCCCCGCGTTGCGAGGATCGTACCGACGGTCAGGTCTCCTCGATTTCCTTCGTCTTGGCGGCGAGGATCTCGTCCACCAGGGCCTCGTATTTCTTGGTGAGGTTCTGGATGTCGTCCTTGCCTTTCTTGGCCTGGTCCTCGGTCAGTTCGGAGGCCTTCTGCTGGGTATCGACCTCCTTGTTTCCGTCGCGCCGGGCGTTGCGGATGGTGACGCGGGAGGCCTCGGCCATCTTCTTGACCTGCGAGACGAGCTGCACGCGGCGCTCGCCGGACAGCGAGGGCACGCTCAGGCGGATGACCTTCCCGTCGGCGTTGGGGGTGATGCCCAGGTCGCTGGCCTGGATGGCCCGCTCGATGTCCTTGAGGCTGGACGGGTCGAACGGCTTGATGACGATCAGGTTCGCCTCGGGCGTGGAGATGGTCGCGAGCTGTCGCAGGTCGGTGGGGGAGCCGTAGTAGTTGACCTTGAGGTGGTCCACCAGCCCGGCCGACGCCCGCCCGGTGCGGATGCCCCGCAGCTCGCTGCGGAAGTAATTCGCCGCGGTCTCCATCTTCTCTTCGACTTCCAGCAGGATTTCGTCCATTGCCATGCGTGGATCTCCCTATGCGCCGACGACCGTGCCGACGTTCTCCCCGCGGATAACGCGCGCGAGGTTTCCCGGCTGGGAGAACGCGAAGACGATCACGGGCAGTCGGTTCTCCATGCACATCGAGATCGCCGTCAGGTCCATGACGCCCAGCCGGTCGGCGAGGACCTTGTCGTAGGTGAGGCGATCATATCGTTTGGCGGCGGGGTTGACCATGGGGTCGCTGTCGAAGACGCCGTCGACCTTGGTGGCCTTGAGGACGGCCTGCGCGCCGAGTTCGCTGGCGCGGAGGGCGGCGCAGGTGTCGGTGGAGACGAAGGGGCTTCCCGTTCCGCCGGCCAGCACGACCACCAGGCCCTTTTCCA
>JAKPKY010000249.1 GCA_029553505.1 Planctomycetota bacterium | reverse complement strand
CCGCATACGGCAAATGCAAACGCCCACGGACAGCCCTCCGTGGGCGTTGTCGTTTCCCGCGCGCCGCCGCGAAACCGCGCGCGGGATATTTGCGAATTGCTTTGACTTCCCCCGCGCGGAACGCTACCCTGAGTCAACATGGCTGACGGTCCGCGGGGAAAGGTTCCTCGCTTGCCGCCGGCGAATACGATCGGCACTCGCATTCTTCTACAGTTGACACTCAGGTCTTCCGCCCCCGTGAATCCCTTCACCGTTGCGGTTTCGTTGCTTGAGAACACGCTCGAGAACAAACGTGCCTGATGACAAGGAGCCATGAGTATGGCAACCGGCAAGGTGAAGTGGTTCAACGATTCCAAGGGTTTCGGATTCATTACGGCCGATGACGGCACCGATGCGTTCGTCCATCACGGAGACATCCAGGGCGAAGGCTTCAAGTCGCTGGCCGAAGGCGAAACCGTGACGTTCGACCTGACGCAGGGTCCGAAGGGCCCCAAGGCCGTCAACGTCCGCAAGGGCTAATCCCGCCCGCGGCATGAATCACAGGAACGCCGCCTCACAGAGGCGGCGTTCTTTTTTTCCCCGACGCCCACTGTTGGGCGCCACCCTCAAGCGTCGTGTGCTTGAGGGTGTCCGCACGGCCAAGCAGACAGCGCCAGGCCGTGGCACCCAGATAGACCCGGCTTGCGGGAAACATCACGCCGCGTAGTCGCCGCGGCGGGCGGCCTGGTCGCGGGCGGCGATCAGCATCTCGCGGATGCGCTCGGGTTCCGTCAGGCCGTACAGTACGCCCTCGGCACGCCCCTGGCCGACGCCGGCCGTCTGGAGCTTCAGCGTCCACAGCCCGTAGTGCCGCAGCAGCGGGCCCTGGTCCATCACGATGTCCGTCACGCGGTCCAGCGGGATGCTCTTGTGCTTGATGAAGAGGAATCCCTCGCGGATCCGCACGGTCGTTCCGTCCAGGCGGTACTCCAGCGCCTCGGCCCGCCGGCGGGCGACGTACGGGCCGAACGTCAGCAGGTACAACAACCCCACGGCCAGGCCGACGCCCCACGTGCACACCCCGATCAGCAGAAACGTCAGCGCCGCCTGCCAGAGCAGGTAACTCTCCACCTTGCGGCGCTGAATCTCCATCGTCATTTCCATGGTTCACTCCGTCTTGGGCAGGTGCCACCCTCAAGCGTCGTGTGCTTGAGGGTGTCCGCACGGCCAAGCAGACAGCGCTTGGCCGTGGCACCCATCCGTAGTGCCCCGCACGCATGCGCGAGGTATGAACACGGCTTGCAAGCAAGCCGTGCCACCCGTCGCCGCGGCTTGCGGGAAACGTCACGCCGCGTCAGGCGTCCTTGGCGGGCTTTGGCGTCTTGTTGGCTTCCGCCGCGATGCGCCCGAGGAACTCCGGCAGCTCCAGCCCGACCTGCTTGGCCAGGTCGTGCATGGGCGGCAGGGCCCCGAGCAGCCGTCCGCCCAGCCCCTTGAGCCCGCCCTCGCCGTCGCCGCCGCCGTCCCAGACGATGACCTTCTCGATGGGCAGGTCCTTGATCGCCTGGGCCTGGACGGCCGCGACGTCCGCGAGCTTCTCGATGAGCAGCAGGGCGGCCACCTGCTCGGCCGCCTTGCACGCCTCGACGAGTCGCTGGTAGCCCTCGGCCTTTCCGTCGAGGATGGCCTGGACGCCCTTGGCCTCGGCCTGCATCTTGGCGAGGGTGGCGGCGGCCTGTCCTTCGGCGATCCGGATGGACTGCTGTTTCTCGGCCTCGGCGGCGATGATGACCTTCTCCCGCTGGGCGTTGGCGGGCACGACCACCTCGGCGTTCAGGCGCGCCTGCTCGCGCTGGGCGCGAGCTTCCTCGGCCTTTTTCTGGGCGACTTCCTGCGCGACGCGGATGGCGCCGTCGGCCTCCTTGCCGGCCGATTCCGACCGGTTGCGCGCCTGCTCCTCGGCCACGCGCTGGTTGGCGCGGTAGGAGGCCTTCTTGGCGTCGGCGTCGGTTTCGGCCTCGACCGCCTGCGCCTCGAGCCCGGCGACTTTCTGTCGCCGGTCGCGGCTGGCCTGCGATTCGCCGATGTCCGCCAGCGCGTTGGCGTTGGCCACCGCGATGCGCGTGTCGCGCTGGCGCTCGGCCACGCCCGTCTGCCCGCGCTTCTCCTGCTCGGCGACGTCGATGTTGGCCTGGTTGATGGCCTCGGCCGCCGCCTTGCGCCCCAGCGCCTTGATGTATCCCGACTCGTCCTCGATGTCGCGGATGTTGACGTTGATGACGCCCAGGCCGATCTTCTCCAACTCGAACGTCACGGCCTCGTTCACCGCGCTCATGAACGCCTGGCGATCGCGGTTGATGTCCTCGATCTTCATCGTGGCGATGACCGCGCGCATCTGCCCGAGGATGATGTCCTGCGCCTGCGCCTGAATCTGCCCGCGCGTCAGTCCCAGCAGTCGGATGGCGGCGTTTTCCATGACGCCCGGCTGGTTGGAGATGGCGGCCGTCACCGTCGTCGGAACCGACACGCGGATGTTCTCCTGCGACAGCGCGTTGGTCAGGTCGATCGGCACGACGAACGGCTCGAGGTCCAGGTAGTCGTACGCCTGGATCAGCGGCCAGACGAACGCCATTCCGCCGTGCACGCACCGCGCGGCGCCGCTGCCCGTTTTCCCGTAGATGACCAGCACCTTGTTGGAGGGGCACCGGCGGATGCGGCTGAAGAAGAACATCAGCACGCCGAACCCGATGACCAGGAGCATCAGCGTCAGCACGACCCCGGTGGGGAATCCCCCCTCGTCGCCCGTCGCCGCCAGAAGGGCCGGCATTGCCGTCATTGCGTTCATTGGTCCTGTTCCTTTCCCTTGAAGTCCAAGAACAAAAATCCCCACCGCAGAGGGCACAGAGGTCGCTGAGAAGACTTCTAATTCATTTCTCTGACTCCGCGTCCTTGCCGAAGGCATCCCTTCGGGACTGCGAACTCCGCGGTTCGTTTTGTCAGGCAGTTTTCTCCCCCGTGACAGGGGCGACCGATATCGTGGAGTGATCCAGCACGGCGGTCACGCGGACGGGCGTGCCCGCGACCATCTGCCCGCCGTCGGCGGCGCGGGCCTTGACCGTCGAGATGACCCCGCTGACCATCACGCGCGCCTCGCCGCACCCGCCGGCCGGGATGTGCAGGTACACCGTGCCCGTCGTGCCCACGCACGAGCTCAGGCGCGGCGTGCCGCTCTCGGACAGGCGGCGCATCCAGTTCACCAGCACCGCCACCAGCGCCCAGCCCGCCAGGCCCCACGCCAGGGCGTACAGCAGGGCGATCGCCACGCGCGTGCCGAGGTTCAGGTACAGCGCCCCGGCCCAGGCGAACATCGTGCAGAACGCCAGCACCGCGCGGAGGGAGAGCACCTTGAAGGCCGCGGCGCTGTCGGCTGCCTCGTGCGCCGAGTGCGCCTCCAGGCTGTCGCCGCCGACGTCGGCGGCGTCGGCGCCCGCGTCCAGATGCAGGTCCACGTCGCCGTGGCCCATGCCCAGCATCGCGCCGATGAACTGCCACAGGAAGATGATGCTGAAGAACCCCGCCGCCACGTAAAACGACTGGTTCAGCATCGTCAGGTGCGTCCACCATTCCGTCATGGCAAGACTCCTTATCGCGAGGTGCGTTCAGGCCCATGCTGCCAGCCTGCGCGGGCGCCCCCGCCCGCCGGAACGAAAGATACCCATCCTGCCCGCGCGCTGGCAAGTCACAACCCCGCGCTTTTGGGACATGTCAGGAGAGAGTGGTGAGTGCAGAGTGGAGAGTGCAGAGTGGAGAGTGGTGAGAAATTGTCAATTGTCGATTGTCAATTGACAATTGGGAGGACTGAGGGAAGAAGGCAATAGGCAGCAGGCAATCGGAAATCGCGAATTGTGCCTCGGGCTTTTACAGAGCCACGACCGTAAGGGAGTGGTCGCCAAGACGCTCGCAACAAAGAAATCCCCATACAGCGCCGCGACCATCGCCCGGAAAGGAACCCGGATACCGGATACCGAAGACCGAGGACCGAAGGTCAAATCTCAAATCGAAAATTCCGTGATGGCCTGGAGGATGCGGCGGTTGGCGCGGGGGAAGGCGTACTGGTCGAGTTCGTTTGGGCGGACCCATCGGACGCGCTGGCAGCCGAGCGCCCGCGCCCGCCCGTTGTCCGCCCGGCAGTCGAAGGCGTGCAGCGTGATCCGGAAGTGCGTGTAGGCGTGCTCGACGACGGCCAGCCGCTCGCCCACGCGGATGTCCAGGCCGACTTCCTCTCGCACTTCCCGCGCGAGGGCCTGCGGCAGCGACTCGCCGGGCTCGACCTTCCCGCCGGGGAATTCCCACAGGCCGCCCAGCAGTCCCTCTTCCCGGCGGCGGCCCAGGAGGATGCGCCCGCGCCGGCGGACGATCGCGCAGACGACGGTGTGGTGCGGCAGGGGCTTGCGGGAGGCCTTGCGCGGCAGTTGCTCCTGCACGCCGGCTGCGCGGGCGCGGCAGGGCGTCGCCAGCGGGCAGGCGCCGCAGCGGGGGTTGCGCGGCGTGCAGACGGTCGCGCCAAGGTCCATCATCGCCTGGTTGAACAGGCCGGCCTTTCCGCGCGGCACGAGCCGCCGCGCCGCCGCCCACAGCCCGCGCACCGTCGCGCCGCTGCGCGGGTCGGATTCCACGCGCAGCAGGCGGCACAGCACGCGCGTCACGTTTCCGTCCAGCACGGGTTCGTCCAGGCCGAACGCGATGCTCGCGATGGCCCCGGCCGTGTATTGCCCCACGCCCGGCAGCGAGCGGAGTTGCTCGACGCTGCGGGGCAGTGCCCCGCCGAAGTCGGCCACGACGCGCTTGGCGGCCGCGTGGAGGTTCCGCGCGCGGCTGTAGTAGCCCAGGCCTTCCCATGCCTTGAGCACGTCGTCGAGGCGGGCCCGGGCCAGCGACGCTGCGTCGGGGAATCGCTCCAGGAATCGGCGGAAGTAGGGCACGACGGCCGTCACCCGCGTCTGCTGGAGCATGATCTCGGAAATCCAGATGGCGTAGGGGTCGCGGATTTGCCGCCAGGGCATCTCGCGGCAGTGGCGGCGATACCAGTCCAGCAGGCGTTTCCGGACGTCTTCGACGATCTTTGGGGAGAGCTTCACGATACGGATTCCGCCGGCCCCGCGCGGGGCGGCCGGGGCATTGTACGGTCCGCCGACCGCCCGGCCAAGCGGTTCGTGCGCTCCGACCGATGCACAGGCTACCAGGCTCTGTCTGAAAACTCCTCGCCAGATGTATCCACAAGGGTGGCACTGCTTGCTTGCAAGCAGTGTTCTTGCGGCGACACGGCTTGACAAGCAAGCCGTGGCACCCCCGGATTGCGAGTTTTCAGACAGAGCCTGGCTACTATTTTCGCTTCTTGCCGTCGGGGCGGATTTGGGGTATTCAGTGACGGCATGAACAGGCACATCGTTGCGGCAGTGGCGTGGGCGGGTTTGGTGGCCGTCGCCATGGGGGCCGATGCGGCGTCGCAGCCGGCGTCGCAGTCGGCGGAGCCCGTCAACCTGGCGGTCCTGACTCCCAAGGCGGCCGAAGGCAAGCGTCCTGCCGCGCTGCTGCTGGCGGCCGAGGGGCCGCGCGGCGCGGCGGAGCACTTCACTCCGCGGCTGCTCGCCAAGGGCTTCTTCGTGTTTCGCCCGGCGGCCGGGGAAAAACTCGACGCCTCGCGCGTCGGGGCGTTGCTGGCGGCCGTGGACCGGGCAGCCGAGGGAAAGCCCCTCGACGCGCGGAAGTTCCTGCTCGTCGCCGACGCCGCCAACGGTCCGACGGCGCTGGCGCTGGCCTCTCTGAACCCGCAACGCCTGTCGGGGATCGTGCTGAACTCCGTGACGCCGGTGGAAAAATCCGGCGAGTCGATCGGCCTGTGGAAGCCGCCCGCGTCCGTGCCCGTCTGGGTGAGCGTGGGCACGCGCCCGCAAGACGCGGCCGGCACGCTGACGATGTGGCGACAGACGGCGGACGGCGCTGACGCGAATTTCACCCTCGACACGCGCCTGGGCGAGGGCCTGGAGTTTGTCGAGCCCGACGACGCGCTGGACGCCTGGCTGGAGGCCGTCGCGGCAGGCAAGGCCCCGCCGCGCGGGCCCGACCACCAGGCCGAGGGAGAGCGGAAGCTCTACGAGCCCTTCGCGGCAGCGCTGGTCAAGGCGCTGGCCGAGACGCCCGCCGCCGCGCCCGGACAGGCCGTCTCCAAACGCGACGGGCCTTTGCGAATCGAGGTCAGGCCCCCGACGGGCTGGGTCCGCTTCGAACGCGGCGAACGAAAGTATGTTGCCGAGATCGAACCCTACGCCCAGTTGTACCTCACGCCCGCGCCGGGCGGGCTGCTGTTCGCCCGCGCGCTGGCGGGGCGGTCGGCCAAGACGCCGCAGGCCGTCCTGGACACCTACCTGCAACACTTCCGCGACAAGGGATACCTCGTCCTGGTCCACAAGTCCTGGCAGGCGGGCGAGACGGCGACGGAAATTTTCAGCGTGCTGACGCCCTCGGCCGGCAAGTGGCACCGCTGGCTGGTCGTCGCGGGGGCGAAAGTCCGTCCCGGCCTCAACGCCGCGCCCATGGCGATGGTCTTCGACGCTTCGGGCGAGCCGGACGCCGTCCGGATGAGCGAGGCGTTCCAATGCCTTAGGGAATCAATGGTTGCGAGCGAAGCCCCTCCGGAAACCAAGGCGGGGAAATAAAAAAGGCGAACCCGAAAAGGTCCGCCTCAATGGAGCTGGAGGGATTTGAACCCTCGACCTTCTGCATGCCATGCAGACGCGCTCCCAACTGCGCCACAGCCCCATGCAGCAGGTTTCCTTGTAGCATGATCGTGTCGGACGGTCAAGGGCCGCGGTAAAATTGTCATCCGTGGACCAGGAATCATCACTCACCCCCAAGGGAAGAAAGGAACCGACCATGAAGACCAGGATTGCCATGCCGGTGATTGTGACGGCGGTTGTTGCCGCGACTTTGCTGGCGACGTGGGCCATCGCCCAGCCTCGCCCGGATGCGGCGCCCGAACGGGAAGGACCGCGGGAAGGGCCGCGGCCTGGCCAGCCCACGCCCCCCCGGCCGCATGAGCCGATGGGGCAAATCCGCATGATGCTCGGGATGGTCGAGCATCTTAAGCACGTCTGCTTCGACCCCACGACGGCGGGGATGATCGCCCTGGGCGCCCTGAAGGACGACCTGCCCCGCAAGGACGACGTCATCGCCAGGGACCTGGAGGAGACGCTGGAGAAGACCAAGACCCTCGGCCTGCGCAATGCCCTGCACCTGACGCTCAAGGACCTCTACAAGAAACAGGGCGAAACGGAGAAGGCGGTCAAGCACCTCCAGGCGATGATCGTCGAGAACGACGCCGCGATCCAGCAGCACATGAAGGACCGCGACGACGATGACGATGACGACAAGGGCAAGAAAAAAGGCGACAAGGACTGACGGTCGCTTCCGTCAGGCGGGTTCCACAATCAGGCTGCACTCGCGCAGGGACGACGGCATGTGCGCGGCGACGGCCTGCGCCTCGCCGGAATCGTCGCAGAGCACGAACAGCCCGCTTCCGCTGCCGGTGACGTGGACGGGCAGCCCGGTCGCGCGGCGCAGGGTCTCGATAACCTCGCCCAGCGGCGGGCAGACGCGGCAGGCGGCGTTGGCCAGGTGGTTCACCAGCCGCCCGCGCCACGCCGACGGCGGCCCGCGGAACGTTTCGGGCGGCAGCTGCCGCTCCGGCGGGGCGGGGCGCTCGTCGAACGCGCGATACACCTCGCGCGTCGCGCAGGCCAGGCGCGGCGCCAGCACCAGGATCGCGGAAAAGGGGTGAACCTCGACCGGCGCGAGAATCTCCCCGCGCCCGGTCATCCGCGCGGTCGCCGGGCCCAGGAACAGCGGCACGTCGCTGCCGAGCGAGGCGGCCATCTCGCCCAGCCGCTCCGGCGGCAGGCGCAAGCGCCACAGGTCGTTGAGTCCTTCGAGCACGGCGGCCGCATCGGACGAGCCGCCGCCCAGCCCGCGCCCGGGACCGATCCGTTTGTCCAGGCGAATGTCCGCGCCGCGCGGCGCGCCGGCGGCGCGGCGCATCGCCTCGGCCGCCAGGTGCGCCAGGTTCCGCTCCGCCGGCCCGCAGTCGAACCCCGCGCAAGCCAGGACCACCTGCCCGTCGTCGCGGGCGCGCAGCTCGATGCGGTCGTACAGCGACACCCGCGCCACGATCGAGTCCAGGCCGTGATAACCGTCGTCGCGGCGGGGCCCCACCAGCAGGTTCAGGTTGATCTTCGCCGGCGCGTGCAGCACGACGCGCGACGGCGAGAGACGCCGCATTCGCGGCAGCGGAGGCGAGACGCGCAGGATGTCGGTTTGGTCGGTCACGGAAGTCCCTCGCGGGCATGCCGCGCCCGCGGACAGGGATTATGCCCCCATCTTCGCGCGAGGGCAACGGTCCGCGCCCGCGCGAGACGCAATCGCCGCGTGGCGCGGTGCGGGTCGGTCTGCGCACAGGGACGTTCCGACACCCGCCCAGGCGGGCTTGTGGGGCGGCCGGCAAAGGGCTCGTCGCTCTCCTCGACGAGGCTCGCCACGCCTCAGAAAGGCATGTCCAGCACGAACTCCGGCGTACCTAGCGACAGGACCTGGCGGTCGGGGTGGCGCTCAAACAGAGGCATCCCGGCCTGGGCGCGCTGTTCGTACAGGCGAATGTTGGATTGCCTCTCCAACTCCGCCTCTGCGTCCAGCAACACCTCTTCCTGTGGCGCGAAGGCACTTGGGCGAAACGCTCGCATACGCGTCCTCCCGTGCAACGATTTGCTCTTCCTCCTGATCCTCTCGGCCGAAACTCCCTTTCCGGCCATGGTACGACATGACTTATTATTGGAACCCCGCTGCCGCAAATTGGCAAGGGGAATTTTTCAGAATTATTTCACGTCCCGACCGGGGGCCGGCGCGACGACGTTCATCCTGCATTCGGCCGCGAGATCCAGGAACTCGCGGTGCTCCAGGTCCTCCAGCTGCTTTCCGCGGGAATCGAGCTTCTCGTTGAACTTGAGGCACTTTTCCTGCATGGATTCGTGGGTCTCCCGCGACCCGCCGACGAGGTAGAAATTCGGTCCGCGTGTCACGCGGAATTGTTCGTTGTCCCGGTCCAGCCCGATGCCCAGCAGGGCGGCGCTTCTTCGTTCACTGACCACGAATGATCTCCCTCTACTCCTGAATTGCCTGCCTACAGATATTGTAACAAGTCGTCCCCGTCAAGCACAACTTTCCGCGGCTTTTCTCCGGTTGTCCCCGCCGGCGGGCGGAGAATCCTTGACTCCCCCGCGGCGTCGTTTATGCTCATGGGGTTCCGAGGGGATCGGAACGCGCGCCTCCGATACGGAGAACCACAGAGATCATGGCATGCAAGAACGTCTGCGTCGTGGGCCTTCAATGGGGTGACGAGGGCAAGGGCAAGATCGTGGACGCCGTCGCGGGCGTCTCGCGGTACGTCGCCAGGTATTGCGGCGGGGCCAACGCCGGGCATACCGTGGTCGTCGGGACCGAGAAATTCGCCCTCCACCTGATTCCCTGCGGAATCTTCCGCCCGGACGTGGTGAACGTCATCGGAAACGGCGTGGCGTTCGACCCGCCGGTGGCCCGGAAGGAAATCGAGGGCTTGCGGGCCCGCGGCGTCGAGGCCGACGAGCGGAACCTTCGCATCTCCGCCTGCGCCCAGGTGGTCATGCCCTGGCACAAGCTCCAGGACCAGCTCAGCGAGCAGAGCCTCGGCGGCGCGAAGATCGGGACCACCGCCCGCGGAATCGGGCCTTGCTACAGCGACAAGGCCAACCGCTCCACCGCCATCCGCGTCGGGGAGCTGCGCGACCCCGACCGCCTGCGCGACAAGGTCCGCATGATCGCCGACATCAAGAGCCGCGTCTTCGGCGCCCTGTACGGGGCCGAACCGCTCGACGGAAAGCAGATCGCCGAGGAGTATGTCGAGCACGGCCGCGTCCTGGCGCCCATGATCGACAACACGGGCGAACTCCTCCGCCGCGCCACCGCCGCCGGCGAGAGGATCCTCTTCGAGGGCGGGCAGGGAACCATGCTGGACATCGACCACGGAACCTACCCGTTCGTCACCAGCTCGTCGGTCAGCGCGTGCGGCGTCCCGAGCGGGACGGGCGTGCCTCCGTCGTCCGTCGGGCACGTCATCGGGCTGGTCAAGGCCTACACCACCCGCGTCGGCGCCGGACCGTTCCCCGCCGAGCAGGACAACGAAACCGGGAACTACATCCGCCAGCGCGGGCACGAATACGGCACGACGACGGGCCGCCCCCGGCGTTGCGGCTGGCTGGACCTGTTCCTCGTCAAATACACCGCGGACCTGTCGGGCGTCCACGAGATCGCCCTGGGGCTGCTGGACGTGCTGACCGGCCTGGACGAGTTGAAAATCTGCACGGGCTACCGCGTGGGCTCCAAGGCGATCGACGCGTTCGATCCCAACGAGATGGCGCAGGCCGAGTGCGTCTACGAGACGTTGCCCGGCTGGAAGGAAGACATCTCCGCGTGCCGGCGGTTCGACGACCTGCCCCGCGCGGCACAGGCGTACGTGGAGCGGATTGAGCAGTACCTGGGCCGCCCGGTCGGGTCGATCGGTGTGGGCCCGGAGCGGGAGATGCTCATTTGGCGTCGCACGGGCGTCGAGGAGCTTCGGTAATGGCGGACATATCCCCGCAAGCCGTCGCGAAGGCGCGGGCCGAACTGGGCGTCGGCGAGGGGCGGATTCCGCGCTCGGTGGCCATCATCATGGACGGGAACGGGCGCTGGGCCCGCGCCCGTGGGCTTCCGCGCCCGGTGGGGCACCAGGAAGGCGCCAAGGTCGTCCGCCGCATCGTCACCGAGGCGGCCAGGCTGGGGATGGACGCCCTGACGCTCTACAGCTTCTCCATCGAGAACTGGCGCCGCCCGCGCGAAGAGGTCAACGCCCTGATGCACCTCTACGCCGACTACCTCATCCACGAGCGCCCCACGGTGATGGACCACAACATCCGCGTGCGGCACCTGGGGCGGCGCGACGGACTGCCCGAAAATGTCCTGCGCGAGCTGGACGAGACCGTCCGCGTCTCGTCGTCCAACACCGGGATGTTCCTGTGCCTGGCGTTGAATTACGGGTCGCGCGCGGAGATCGTCGACGCCGTCCGCGCCGTCGCCGCCGAGGCCCGCGACGGAACGCTCGACCCCGCGAAGATCGACGAAGCCGCCATCTCCACGCATCTGGACTCCGCCGGAGTGCCCGACCCCGACCTGGTCATCCGCACCGCCGGCGAGCTGCGCGTCAGCAACTTCCTGCTCTGGCAGATCGCTTACGCCGAGATTGTCGTCATGGATGTGCTGTGGCCCGACTTTGCGGCGGAGCACTTGCTGGACGCCATCCGGGCCTTCAGCCAGCGCGAGCGCCGCTTCGGCATGGTGCTCGATAGCGGCCTGTGAGCGGGCCGGGAGGGCAACGGCCCCTTCACAAAGAAGTAGTAGTAGCTGGCGGGGCAAGGTGGTATCATAGACTGCGGAAGTGCATACTGCGGCCGCGCCGGTCGAGCACGGAAGGTGGAGGCGCCATGAACATTCGCAGCCTTGTC
>JAKPKY010000247.1 GCA_029553505.1 Planctomycetota bacterium | reverse complement strand
GCCCGGCGGATCAGGGCCAGGAATTTGCCGTCGGCGTCCTTGTGGGCCTGTGCGATCCGTTCTGCCGGGACGCGCAGCGTCCCGGGCGTCAGGTCCGCCTTGTCCAGGTCGCGTTCGAGACGAACCAGCGCCTCGTCTCCGTCACGCCGCACCTGCGCGAGGATGTCGCGCACGACGGATTGCACGTCGGCAGCGGCGCCGCCGGCCGTCAAACCGCCCCGGCGGAGCGTCTCCCGCACGGCGCAGACTCGCGAGGCGTAATCCTTGTCTTGATACGAAATAACATTGATGCTCATGTTGGGCCTCAATCTACTTTGCCGGGGGTGGGAATGCAATGCCGACGCCGGCGGACGAGGGACGGGTCGGGGCGCAGCGGGAGCGGCCGGGCCTTACGCCCGGCTGGGATGGACGTGATGCGACGAAGCTGCCTTTCGTGCGATCCTCATGCCGAAAAGATACCTGACATCCGCCCGACCGTCAAGTACAATGACCCATACCGGGCGAAGGTTAAGGTCCCCGGCCCATCGAGCCGATATTCGGGGAAGTTTCCTCGGAACTTTCGAGACACTTGCGGAACTAATCGGGTCGGAACGTCGTTTAATCCAAGGAAGGGTGCTCGCGCCGCAGCCAGGGGAGAAGACAATGCGCGGAATACAGCGATTGGTCATCGCGGGATTGGTCCTGTCGGCTTGGGCGGCTGCACAGGCGGCCGGACCAGTCGTGCACACCGCCTACCAGCCGCTGTTCAACGCGGCGCAGCAGTCCGGCCGGCCCGTCTTCATCGTCTTCATGCCGCTGACCGCCGGCGAAGTCACGATGAGCTCCCGCAACTACATGCTGCACAGCCCCTCCAGCAAGCAGATCATCCATGCGCTGTACGAGGTGGCGGAAATCCAGATCCAGGACTCGGACGCGCGATACGTCGACTATCGCCGGAAAATCAAGGGCAACTTCGTGCCGTTCTGGGTGGTCGCCACCCCGGAGGGCGAATACCTCGCCGGCGGCGACGGGGACACGGTCGGGCGGAGTTTCACCAAGGACTGGCGCCGGGACATCGCCGCCATCGGCGCGCGGTACCCGATCCTGTCCAAGGCCGACCGGGAGAAGTTCCAGGCGTCGCTGACCGAGGCGCAGAAGAACTTCGCCGAGGGCGCTTACAAGCGGGCCGCCGCCACCGCCGCGAAAATCCTCAAGGTCGCCTGGTGGCCCAAGCAACTCCGGGACGACTGCCAGAAGCTCCTCGACGACATCGTCGATCAGGGCAAGAAGGGCCTGGAGGCCGCCAACGGGCTCCTGGAGCAGAAGAAGGTTTTCGAGGCAGCCGTCGCGTACGACCGCATCGTGGACGCCTATTCCTACGAGCTGTCCACCTCGAAGGAAGCCAAGAAGCTCCTCGTGGACCTGTACGGAAAATACGGCGACCTGTCGCGCCGGGTCAACGAGCACAAGGCCGAGCAGGAGGCGGCCGAACTTCTCAAGCAGGCCGAGCAACTGGAAAAGGACGGAAAGCTCCGCGAGGCGCAGTCGATCTACCTGCGGCTGGTTTCGGGGTACCGGTCCACGACGAGCTATGTTCCCGCCGCCAAGGGGCGCGACCGGATCATGGAGGAATTGAAGAAGCAGTCGGGCGCAGGCGAATCGACGTCCGCCTCCTCCGCGCCTTCCAGCGCGCCGGCGTCTTCGGCCGCGCCGGACGCCGCCGACGCCGAGAAGGAGGCCCGCCTGCTGCTGCAACTGGCGAAGAATTATCGCGCCGCGGGGATGAAGGACAAGTCGGACGCCGCCCTCGTCGAGTGCGTGAAGAAGTATCCGCGGACCGAGGCTGGGCAGGAAGCCCTGCGCCTGACGGTGGAGTGGAAGGTCGATCTGCCGAAGGACTGGGCCTCGCCCGGCGGTTCGTGAGCGCGCCGCGTCAGCGCGTCTCCAGCCCGTCGAGGATCAGGCGGTGGATGGCGCGGGCGGCGCCGTCGGAGTCGTGATGGTCGGTGACGACGTCGGCAGCCGCCAGCGCCTCCGGCGCGGCGTTGGCCATCGCCACGCCGATGCCCGCCCAGCGGAGCATCTCCACGTCGTTGGCGTTGTCGCCGATGGCCATCACCTGCTCCCGCGTGACGCCCATCTCCCCCGCCACCGCCCGCAGCGCCTGGGCCTTGGAAACCGTCGCGTGCATGATCTGGAGCAGTTCCCCTTCCGTCCGCACGATCTGCACCTGGTGCGGGTACGCCGCGTGGATGTCCCTCGCCAGCTCCAGCAGGCGGTCCGGCTCGCCCAGCAGGAGCAGCTTGGTGACGGGCGTCGTCAGCCACTGCTCGATCGGCGCCAGCACGTCGGGGCGGAAATGCCTGGCGGTGGCCGTCGCGTACCGGTCGTCCACGCGGTCGGTGTACCAGCGGTCCAGCACCTCGGCCGAAACGAGCACCCCGGGGTATTTTTCCCGCGCCAGTCGGACGATCCCGCGCGAGATTTTCGCCGAGACCGGCCGGTGCATCAACACGCGCCGGGAGATGGGGTCGTAGACCAGGGCCCCGTTGTAGTTGACCATGGGGGTGTCCAGCTCGAGCTGGCTGTAGAACGGCATGACGCTCCGCGGGGGGCGGGCGGTCGCCAGCACGATGTGCACGCCCGCTTCCCGCCGCGCCGCACGCAGGATCGCCTCGGTCGTCTCGGTGATCTGCTTGGCGGAGTTCAGCAGCGTGCC
>JAKPKY010000111.1 GCA_029553505.1 Planctomycetota bacterium | reverse complement strand
ATCACCGTGGGCGTGGCCTCCGACGAAGCCAAAGGGCACGGTTGGAACGCCTCGAAGCGGACGCGGCTGCTTGCGGCGGGGGCCGACATTCTGGTGCCCGATTTCGCCCAGGGACCCCAGTTGCTCGACTACCTGTTCGCGGGAGCGCGCGCGGCGGAACAGGCCCGGGCATGATGCGGCGTTTCACACGCACAGGCGGCCTGTGCTAGCATGGATTTGATGACCAAGGCTCGTGTACATATGCGCGTCCGTCCGGTGGTGATGCTGGATGGCGACGCGTTGGGATTTGCGGCGGCGACGCTGGCGGGCGTCGCCGTCGTGGCAGCGGATATGCTCTGGTTGCGCCTGGACCTGCTCACGCTCGCGGTCCGCGTGGGGCTCACGTTCGTTGTGACCTATGCGGCCGTGTTCCTGCTGACTCACATCGCGCTGCGGATCGTGCTGCGCGAGGTCGCGGAGCGACAGGCGGCGCAACGTCTGGCGGGCGGCCCGGCGGCCCGAACGGCAACCGAAGATGAGCAATCAACGGGAGGAACCGCATGAAGCGCGTGGTGTTTTGGGTGGCGGCGGGAATTGCCGTGGCGGCGGGGACGGCGTATGGCGAGGCGCCGGATCTCCGGAAGCTGGACCTCGTGTTGCGCAGCGTTCCGGATGGCCCTATCGCGAAAGTCAACGGCGTAAACATCGACAGACAGCAGTTCGTAAGCCTCTATCAAACGGAGGTCGTGTCGATCATGCGCCGGACGCATAGCCAGGAGGTTCCCGACCCGGTCCGCATCGATACGGGCCTCAAGTGCATCGGGCTCCTGATCCAGCGGGAGATCCTGTATCAGGAGGCGGCGCGCCGCAAGCTCACGATTCCCGACGCGGACCTCCAGGCCCGCTGGAAAGAGGAGCTCGATCGCATGAAAAAGGCGATGGCTTCCTCCCGGAACCAGCCGGTCTCCGAAGAGGACGTCTTGAAGGCGGCCGGCGCCACCCGCGAACAGGCCATCGCCGAGCTGCGCAAGGCCCTGATGGTGGAACGCATGCGCGAACAGCTCGCCAAGGAGCGCAACGTCGCCACGACGGACGACGAGGTCCGTAAGTTCTATGAGGAGCACAAGGACGAGTTCAAGCGCCCGGCCGGTTTTCACCTGCTCCAGGTTTTCGCGAGCAGCCGCGCCGCCAAGCCCGAGGACGCCGCCCGCAAGAAGTCGGACGCGCGCGCCAAGGTTGAGGCGGCCCTGAAACGCGTCCAGGCGGGCGAGAACTTTGAGACGGTCGCCAAGGCCCTCTCGGAAGCCCCCGACCGAGAACGCGGCGGCGATATGGGTCCCTTGCCGGCCGGCGCATTGCCCCCGTTTTTCGTGGAGCCAGCGTCCAAGATGAAACCCGGCGAGATCAGCGGCGTCATCGAAAGCGACCTGGGATTCCATCTGATCAAACTCGTCGAGGCCATCCCCGGCGGCGACCTGTCGTTCGAACAGGCCGAGCCCGCGATCCGGGCGTCACTGATGGGGCAAAAGCTCGAGCAG
>JAKPKY010000218.1 GCA_029553505.1 Planctomycetota bacterium | reverse complement strand
GTAAGACGCGTAAGGGATAAGGGGATTGCCCGGCCATTTCACCCAGGGTCCGGCCAGGTCTTGTGCGAATGCCACGCCGATCTGATTGTGCGTACAGGTGGTCACGTCGCAACCCAGGAAGAACATGGCCCAGGTGTACGTCGTGCCGTTCATGAGGAACCGGCCCTGGACCACGTCCGGGTCGCACACGTGGATCGCGTCCCACGCGCTGCCCGCGGCGATGACTGGCCCCGTGGCGGCCGAGAGGCTGGTTTCGTCGCTGAAAAACACCGAGAAATGGACCGCGCCGTCGACCACGTCCAGCCGGGCCGACATCGAGTCGAAGACCGTGTGGGCGCCGGCGATGGACAGCGGGCTTATCCAGGCCTCGACGGTGATCTCGTCAGAGACCACGTCGTGGGCGGGCGAGTCCGGGAACAATTCGGCGCGGGACCCGGTCCCCGTGGAGTTGCCGTACCGCGCGCACGCGCCAAACCCCGGCATCGAGTCGACGTGGATATCGGCGGCTGGGGCGGCGAAATCGAAGTAGTACCCGTTCTGCACCGGGGCGGACGCGTCCGTGAACGAACCGTTGCCGGGCGGGTCGGTGGCCGCGTCGAAGTGGTACAGGTCTACGGTGTCTGCGTCGGCCGCATACGGCGATTGCCAGGCCGCGGAGCCGGGGATGTTGCGGGCGGTTTTCGACACGCGCACCTCGTCTATCGTGCCCTCGAACGTGCGCCGGTTTGCGGGGTCCAGCGTTCCCCCGATCACGCGGAACCCGCCAAAGGCCCGCAGCGCGGGTTTGCCCGCGGCGGATGCCCGGGTCGCCTCGACACCGTCCACGTACACGGTCAAGCGCCCCGTAGCGGCGTCCCAGGTCCCGGCCACGTGCTGCCACGCGCCGCCGGACGGCGATGGCTCCAGCACGAGCTGTCTCCCCGCGACGACCGCCCGGTCGTTCGCAAAGCGGCGGTCGCCGTGCATCTCGAAAAAATCCGTGAATATGCCCTCGATAAAATCCGTCGCGGTGGCGCGGTCCTTCGCGCGCGCGGCGGCGACGCG
>JAKPKY010000210.1 GCA_029553505.1 Planctomycetota bacterium | reverse complement strand
CTGCCCGAGCAACCGCCGTACCAGTATTTCACCGCCTACGCGCGGCACATGGGATTTGCCAACCTCATGTTCGCGGACGGGCACGCGGGGATTGTCGAAGCCGGAAGCCCGGAATACAACAATTTCAACCTGCAGGCCGGGGCCAGCGGCGGCGCATACCAGTAAATCTCATAAAGTGGATCTCTCGTGTTCCTCTGAACGAATGGAGACGCGCAGATGCGAAGGACCACAGTCCGAACGGGCGTTCCTGTCGCCGCGATGTTCGCGGCGTTTCTTGCAACCTCTGCCGGCGCCGCCGAACCCGCGAACCTCGCCGGAAACGGCGGGTTTGAAGACGGGGTCTCGGGCTGGCTGTACCAGCAATGGGAGGGCAAGCAGCCTCCCGGCGAGATCGACGCCCAGGACTTCAAGGAAGGCAAGGCGTCGTTCCGCATGGGCGTGGCGGGCGAGTCTGGCGGGCGATACTTCGCCAAGGAAATCAAGATCGAGGACCCCTCCAAGGATCACGTGGTCCTGGTCTGGCTGAAGACGAAAGACGTGCCTCACGGCGCCGCCCGTCTTCAGATCGGCATCGAGGGGCGGGGCTGGCTGGGCTCCGCCACCGGGCAGACCGACGCGCTCGTCCTCGGCGGCACGACAGACTGGAAACAGTACGGCGTGTTCCTCTCCGCCGGCGCGCTGGGCGAGGCGAAGAAGATCACCCTGTTCTTCAAGCACGACCAGCTTGGAAAGGGCACGCTGTGGATCGACGACCTGGTCGTTCGCCCGGGCAAGGAGAGCGATGTTCCGGCGGCTCCCAAGCCGCTGTCCCTCAGCGGCGACACGTCCCGTCCCGACACCAGCACGTTCGTCCTGGGCGAGAAGGTGCAACTGACGTTCCAGGTCGCCGGTCTGGAGGAAGGGCAGAAGCTGACTCTCCCCGTGCGCATCGTTGATGAGCACGAAAAGGAGATCGCGACGGCCTCGCTGCCGGTCGTCGGCGATGCCAAGGGCCACTGGACCGGCACGATGGACGCTCCCGGCAAGAAGCTCGGTTTCTATCGCGTCCGCGCGGAACTGTCCAATGGCGCGCGGATCGAGAGCCTTGGAAGCCGTGCGGCGGGGTATCTCACCTACGCGGTTGTGCCCGACCCGGCCGGCCGAAAGCTGTACAGCGAGAAGGAAACCTTCTTCGGAATGCAGGGCGGATACGGCCCGTGGGCGGAAGACATCTGCCGCAAGCTCGGCATTCGCTGGGTGCTGGACGACTCGCTGCAATGGAAGCGCCAGGAGCCCAACAAGGCCGGAGAGTTTGACGCGGACAAGGAAATCGCCAAGCTCGCGCCCACCCGTTACGACGGGTCCAAGTGGGTGACGTATCCGCTCCCGACGCTCTTCGGCGCGCCGGAATGGGCGGTCGATCCCGCCACGTTCGCCTACATGACCGGCGCGCTGACGGAAGAGGGCGAGAAGGCCTGGGACGCCTACTGCCGAAAGGCCGCCAGGGTGTTCAGCCATCGCTACCCGGACCTGGAGCAGCACATCTACCAGATCACCTGGGAGCCCATCCGCCCGTGGGGATATCGCGGAACCGACAAGCAACTGGCGCGGATCTACGAGATCGCCCACAAGGCGCTGCACGAGGTGGACCCGAAGGCCGTCGTCGCCGGTCCGTGCCGGGGCATCAAGGAAGATGACGTCCCGAGCATGCGGGAGCTGGCGCAGGCCGGCATCATGCCTTATCTCGACGCCTTCACCGCCCATCCCTATTACCCCATGCCGTCGGAAAAAGAGGGAATGGTCGCGTGCCTGCGAAACATGAAGCGGACCCTGCGCGAGCTGAGCGGCAAGGACCTGGCGATGTACGGGACGGAGCAAGGGCACTCGACCGATGAGGATCCCTCCCGGGAGCTGAATCTCGCCCGCGAACTGATGCGGCAGAACCTCATGATGCTGGGCGAGGGATTCCGCTTCAACATCCTATTCTACATCGTGGATTACCGCCTGGGCTCGCAGCGGGGTTACGGTTACTACTACACGCTCCTTCCGGGCGTTCCATGGGCGCCGGGGAAAATCGGTCCCAAGCCGATCGCGCCGGCGTTGGCGGCCCAGAGCCTCCTGCTGGAAGGGCACAAGTCCACCGGCGCCATCGAGTGGCTGGGCGAGACGGCCTGGGGCTACGCCTTCCAGCGCGGCGACGACGTGGTGCTGGCGCTGTGGGACTACGGCGAGAAGCCTCGCAAGGTGATGATCCCCGTCGGGGCCGAGTCGGTCGCCGTGTATGACTGGATGGGCAACGCGAAAGCGACGCCCGCGCCCGGCGGGGTGGTTCCCCTCGAACTGGGGCCCGAGCCGGTCTACGTCGCCGGCGTCTCCAGCGCCCTGTGGGGCGACGGCGCCAAGGCGCTCCGCCTGGCGGAAGGTTCCTTCGTGAGCTGCCCGGCCCAGCGCGTAACGATCAAGGCCGTCGTGTCCCGCCCGAAGGACGGGCCCGATAAGGCCGAGTTGCGTTTCGAGGCCGACCCGCGCCTGGGCGTCAAACCGCAGACCCGCGAGATCACCTTCGGCGGCGCCGAACAACTCTGCGAGTTCGAGGTGGACGTCCCCGCCACGACCGAGCCCGGACGATACACTTTCCACATGCTGCTGCGTGACGGCGGGCGAGATCTCGGCGTCGCGGGCGGGGCGGTGGAGACGGTTTCGCCGGTACAGATCTTGGACATCCTGCCGGCCGAGGTCGGCGGACAGGCCCGCGGGTTGGCGCTGCTGCTGAAGGACCGCCGGGGCAGCGGCATTTCCGGAACGGTCGCCGTGGAACTCGAGGGCGTGGCCGGCGCGAAGGCCTCGTCCGAGTTCCGCCTGGAAGCGAGCAAGACATCCCGCGTGGTCGTGGACCTCGGAAAGCTGGACCTCTCCCCGGCGAGGATCGTCGACGTCGCGACGACGATCAAGACCTCCGACGGATACGTCGCGACGGAAAAGGCGCGGGCCAACTTCCTCCTGGCGACGCGCCGCAAGACCGCGCCCATCGTGGACGGAGACCTGGCCGACTGGGCGGACGTCCCGTCCTTCGAACTGCGGGGCAAGGAGATGGTCAACCGCAGCCCTGAGCACTACACCGGCGACGCCGACCAGGCGGTCAAGGTCCAATACGCCTGGGACGACAAGGCGCTGTACATGGCTTTCACGGTAGCCGACGACGTGCACATCCAGCCGACGAAGGATGTCAACACCTGGCGGTTCGACTGCGTTCAGGCGGCCTTCGCCATGAATCCGAAAAAACAGGGCAAGGTGACCGGGAACCTGCTCGACGACGTGGGAACCCAGCGCCATACGGAGATCAACTTCTCCCTCACGTCGGGCGGGGTCGAGGCGTACCGGTCGATTACCCATGACGAGGAGCGCCTGCCTTCGGGACCGGTGGCGGCAGGACGAATACAGCAGGCCGTCGTGCGGACCGGCACGCAGACGGTCTACGAGATCGCCATTCCGTGGTCCGAACTGGGCGCCCTGCAGGCTCCCCGAGCGGGAGACGTGTTCGGGTTGGCCGCCGCGTTCAACGACGCCGACTCGCCCGACCAGCGCGATCCCAGCGCCCTGGGACTGTTCGGCGGAATCGCGCCGGCGAAAGACCCCGGGAAGTTCGGCCTGCTGCTGCTGGGCTCCTGACGGGGCGTTCTTCGGCTTTAAGGATTGGAAGGAATTTCTTGACTTGCCGGCCGGGAATTGGTCGAATCGCCGTTCACTACGGTTCGCCGCGTGGTGCGGCGATCCGGTGGATTCAGGGGAATCCACTTTCGACGCGACCCCGAAAGAAAAAGCTTGGGTCCCAACGCAGCGAGCGGAGACGACGAGATGAGCAAGAACATTTATGTGGGCAACCTGAGCTTTGACACTTCGACTCAGGATCTTCAGGAGCTGTTCAGCCAGTTCGGCGAAGTGGTGTCGGCGAACATCATCACCGACCGCGAGACGGGCCGCAGCCGCGGATTCGGGTTCGTGGAAATGGCCGACAACGCCGCAGCGGATGCGGCGATCAACGCTCTCAACGGCAAGGAACACTCCGGGCGGAACCTGACGGTCAACGAGGCGAAGCCTCGGGAAGACCGTGGCGGCCGGGGCGGGTTCGGTGGCGGCGGCGGTCGGGGGGGTCGCGGCCCGCGGGGCGGCGGTGGCGGCGGCGGACGTCGCTACTAAAAATTCGCACGTGCCGAACCGCGAATTCGCAAAAGACGCACAAACCCCCGCCGTCAGGCGGGGGTTCTTTTTTCATCCCCGAAGAACGGAACGGAGCCTGACATGCTGCTGCGGGATCGAATGGTGCGGGAGATTCAAAATTGTCATGGCGGGACGGGCAAGCTGGCCTGCGCGGAAGTCCTGGCCGATTACCGAAAGGCCGGCTGCGGCATCAAGTTCATCCACGACGATCTCGTGGAGCCCGGCGCCACCATCGGCGAGCACGAGCACCGCGGGGACGAGGAAATCTACATCATCGTCAGCGGCCACGGCACGATGCGGATCGACGGGCAGGAGCATGACGTCTCGGCCGGCGACGTGTGCCTGACGCGGAGCGGGCACACGCATTCGCTGGAAAATTCGCGCGATTGCCCGATGCGCCTACTGGTGGTCGGCGTGTCGGTGGAATCGGCGAAGAAGGAGTAGCGTGCCGGCTGCGCGGCAGCGAAGTCAGATTCCGCGTCGCGGAGGCGCATAGCGGCAGGCGGGATCGGCGGCGAGATAGTCTTCCGTAGCCGCCAGCGCGCGGGCGCGGCACCCGCCACAGAGCGCGCGGTATCCGCACGCGCCGCACTTGCCCCCCAGGCGAGACGGGTCGCGCAGCTCCGCCAGCACCGGCGACGTCCGCCAGATTTCCCCCAGTTCTTTCTCGCGGACCGACCCGCACGAAACGGGCAGATATCCGCACGGAAACACCTCGCCGCGATGGCTGACGAAGACCACGCCCGTCCCGGCCAGGCAGCCGCGAGCACGGGGCGAAACCGCCAGCCCCCGCTGGGCGGCCACACGGTAGTAATGCGGCGCGCAGGTGGCGCGAATCTCCACGGCGCCCTCGGCCTGGCGCTCGCACACCCAGTTCAGGACGCGCTCGACCGTATCGGGCGAGATTCGGTGCGACTCGTCCAACTGCACCCCGCACCCGACCGGCACGAGCAGGAACAGGTGCAATGCCGTCGCCCCGACCGACCGCGCCAAGGCATAGAATTGGGGCAACTGGTCCACGTTGTGCGCAGCGATGGTGGAGTTGATCTGTACGGCAACGCCCTCGCAACGAAGGTTGGCGATGCCGTCCATGGCTGCGTCGAACGCGCCGGCAGAGGCTCGGAACTCGTCGTGCGTGCCGGCGTCGGCGCCGTCGAGGCTGATCGAAACGCGGTGGAAGCCCGCGCGGGCGATCCGTCCGGCCATGGGCTTGTCCACGAGCGTGCCGTTGGTGGCCAGCGCGGCAGCCAGCCCCAGCCCGCGCACGTGCGAGGCGAGCGATTCCCAGTCGTCGCGGAGCAGAGGCTCGCCGCCGGAGAAGACCACGACGGGCCGGCCCAGCGTCGCGGCGGAGTCCAGCATCCGACGGGCCTCGTCGGTCGAAAGGTCGTCGCGGGCGGACGGTTCGTCGGTGTCCAGCCGGCGGCAGTGGCGGCACGAAAGATTGCAGCGGGAGGTCGTCTCCCAGAACAGCAGCCGCAGCGGCGGGGCGGCGCGGGTGTCGGGCGGGGCGGTCACGGGGCGATCTCCTCGTCGGTCAGGTAGCACGCGGGATCATCGCCCCAGGGGTCTCCAGTGGCGGCCTGCGCCCGCGCCCGGAGGTTGCCGTTGCAGATATCCAGGAACCGGCAGCGCGGGCAGCGCCCGCCCAGGCGCGCGGGGCGCTCGCGAAGCATCGCCAGCAGCGATCCCGACGGCGGCGACGCCCAGAGTTCGCTGAACGCCTGCCGTCGGACGTTGCCCACGACCTGGGTGCGCCAGAACTGGTCGGGATGCACGTCGCCGTTCCAACTGACGGCCGCGATGCCCGATCCCGAACTGTTGCCGCCGTTGCGGCGCAGCAGGCGCAGGCACTGTTCGGCTCGAGCGGGGTCCTCGCGCAGCAGGCGCAGGTAGAGATGCGCCCCGTCGGCGTGGTTGTCCACGGTGAGCACCTCGACGGGATTGCCCTCGCGGTGCAGTTCGGCCGCATGGTCGATGATCGTGTCCAGCGCAGCGCGGGTGCGGTCGTGGGACAACGCGGCGCGATCAAGCGAGTCGCCCCGCCCGGCCGGCACGAGGTGGTAGAAGCAGATGCGCGGAATCCTCTCGCGGCGGAGCAGGTCGAACAGGTCGGGAACCTGATCGACGTTGCCCTGGTGGAGCGTCACGCGGAGGCCGACCTTCACGCCGGCGTCGCGGCAGCAGCGGATACCCGCCAGCGCCGCCTCGAACGCGCCGGCCTGTCCGCGAAAGGCGTCGTTGCTCTCGCCCAGGCCGTCCAGGCTCACGCCGACGTAGCCGACGGACAAACGAGCCAGCTCGTCCGCGACGGCGGGCGTGATGCGCGTGCCGTTGGTGCTGAGGACGACGCGAAGTCCCACCCGCCGCGCGTGGGCGATCAACTCGGGCAGATCCTCGCGGAGCAGCGGCTCGCCGCCGGAAAACAGCACCACCGGCACGCCGAAAGCGGCCAGGTCGTCCAGCAACGCGCGGGCTTCGGCGCCGGTCAGGGCATCATTGTCGGCGCGGGAATCGCTGGCGGAGTAGCAGTGGGCGCAGCGAAGGTTGCACCGGCGGGTGCAGTTGAACACCACCACGGGTTTGCGCGCCGTCTTCGCGCCAGGCGCGGGGCGCCAGTCGTATCGCAAAGCGTCGGAAGGCTCGATCGCGCCACAGTAGAGCTTGGAAATCCCGATCACGTCAGACTCCGCACAGGCAATGGATGTCCCCCATTCTAGTCGATTGCCCGGGCGGTTCGAGGGCAATTACAACTGCGGGCCCTGGTACTTGGGCGTGTATTTCTCGACGAACCGCACGAGGTCCTGCTGGTCGGGCTGGAGTTCCAGCGACCGGTTCCAGTGGGCCAGGGCCTTGTCGCGCAGGTCGACCTTCTGGTGGTCCAGGACGAAGCGGCTCATGTAGATCACGCCGACTCCGCGGTGGGCGGCCGGGCTGTCCGGATTCAGCTCCAGCGCCTTTTCGTAGGCCTTCATCGCGTCGTCGAACTGCCGCATCTGCACGTGGCAGGCGCCGATCTGCTCCCACGCGGCGGCGGTTCCGGGGGAATATTCCGCCGCCTTCTCGAACGCCCGCAGCGCCGCCTTGACGCGGTTCTGCTTGAGGTAGGTCGAGCCTAGGTTCAGCCAGAGACCGGGCTGCTTGTTGTCCACCTCGAGCGAGGCCTTGTAGGCGTTGACGGCCTCGTAGAGCCTTCCCTGGCTGTCGTAAATGACGCCCAGGTTGCTGTGCGCCCCGGCGTGGTTGGGATTGATTCGGATCGCCGCAAGGCAGTACTGCTCGGCCTGGTCGTACTTGCCCAGTTGGAAGTAACAGGCGGAGAGGTTGAGGTTGGCGTCGAAGTCGTCGGACTTGATGGTGATGGCCCGCAGGTAGACGCCGATGGCCTGGGAAAGTTCGTATTGCAGGCGTTCGACGGTCCGGGCGGCCTCGGCGAGGAGCTGGTGCGTCACGCCGAGGTTGTAGTGGGAGCGGAACTCGTAGGGGTTGGCCCGGCAGGCGGCTTCGTAGGACAGGACGGCTGCCGAGTAGTCGCCCCGCTTGCGGTGGATGTCTCCGGCGGCGGTGTAGGCGATGGACAGCGAGGTGTCCGACCGGGCCGCCAGCGCCAACTCCGCCAGTGCCGCGTCGTAGAGGCCCTGTTCGGCCAGCAACTTTCCGCGGACGTAGTGGTCGATGGCCGCCTCGGTGTCCGGCGCGGCGGTCAGGTTGCACCCGGCGACGGCGGCAAGGGCCAGCGCCGCGCCCAGGCCGATCGCCCGTTGGAATCTCGCCATACGCTTGGTCATGTACTGATCTTGTAATGAACGGTACACTGTGGGTCAAGACGCAGTTGACAATCCTTCCGCCGTGCGCGGGAGACGGACAGGCAATGGACCATCGGGCCGGGAAAAATCTTCGTGTCACGCGGCGGGGCGACATCCAGCGCGTCTTTGACCGCGGACGCCGCGCCTGGGACGGAACTCTCACGCTCTGCGCCGTACCGCGCGAGGAGAGCGGCGCCCCCAGCCGGCTGGGCGTGGCGGTTTCGTTCCGGCACGGAAAGGCCGTCCGACGCAACCGCGTCAAGCGCCTCTGTCGCGAGGCGTTCCGCCTGCTGCGCGGCGAGTTGCCGGGCGGCTACGATTACATCATGATCCCCCGCGCCGGGCGGGAACTGACGCTCGATGCCCTGCAGCGGGCGCTGCGGGCACTGGCGCCGCGCGTCGCGGGCGACGCGCCGTCGGAGCCGCCCCCATGACCGCCCGGGACATTCTCCGCGCGATCCGCCTGCTGCCCCGGCGGACGCTCATCGCCCTGGCACGGGCCTACCAGGAGACGCTCTCGCCGATTCTCGGACGCCAGTGCCGTTTCGCCCCGACGTGCAGTCGCTACTTCATCGAGGCCGTGGGAAAATACGGGGCGATCCGCGGCGGGGCCCTGGGCGTCTGGCGAATCCTGCGATGCCACCCGTTCAGCCGCGGGGGGTACGATCCGGTTCCGTAGCGCCGTCCGCCCGGCGGGATGTGAACGCCGCCCGCTCGTCGGCGACGAACCGGGTGAACTGCTCCCGAAAGCGGGGCACGTCGAACCGCAGGGCGTTTTCGCGGCAGCGGCGCGGATCAAACGGCCCGGCCGCTTCGAACGCCCGCACGGCATCGAGCAGGCACTCGACCGTCTGCTCGTCGAACAGCAGGCCGGTCTGCCCCGGCAGGACCGTCTCGGTGACACCGCCGCGCCCCAACGCCACCACGGGCGTCCCGCACGCCTGTGCCTCGACCGGCACGATGCCGAAATCCTCCACGCCCGCGAACACCAGCGCCCGCGCCTGCCGCAGGTGGTCGGCCAGCGACACGTCGTCCTGGTAGCCCAGGAGGGTCACATTGTCACCGGCCCGCGCGCGAAGGGCGCCGAGTTGCGGGCCGTCGCCGATGACCACCAGCCGGCGGTCGCCCAGGCGGCCGAACGC
>JAKPKY010000205.1 GCA_029553505.1 Planctomycetota bacterium | reverse complement strand
TGAACGTGCTTCCGTGCGGGCCGGTGTTGACGCGCACGCGCCCGCCGTGCATCTCGACGAAGTGCCGCACGATCGTCAGGCCCAGGCCCATGCCCTGCTTTCCGTATTCGATGGTCCCCGTGGAGTGCTGGAGGACGTTCTGCCCGCTGAAGAACGGGTCGAAGATGTGCGGCAGGTCCGCCTCGGGAATTCCCGGGCCCTGGTCCTGCACGGAGACGGCCACGTATCCGCCCAGTTCGTTCTCGGCGCGAATCTTGACCACGCCGCCGTCGGGGGTGAACTTGATGGCGTTGAGCACGAGGTTCTCGACGCAGTCGGCCAGCTTCGCCCAGTCGCCGTGGATGTCCGGAACGCTGTGCGAGACCTCCACGATGAGGCGCTGGCGGCGTTTCTCCACGAACGGGCTACACGCGGTGTAAACTTCCTCCAGCAGCTTTCCGAGGGAGATTCGCGTGTAGGTCATCTGCCGCCCGCCGCGCTGCTCGGCGAGGAGCTTGAACATCGCCTGGATGATGTCGCTGAGGCGCCGGGCGCGGTCGCCGATGGCGGTCATCGACGCCAGCAGCCTGTCGGCGTCGCGGGAGCCCTTCAGCAGGTCCGCCCTCCCCACGATGTAGGCCACGGGCGTCCGCAGTTCGTGCCCCGCCACCCGCAGGAAGTTCATCTTCATCTCGTTGGCCAGGCTCAGCGCGCGGTGCGACTGTTCCACCTGCTGGACCATGTTGTTGAACCCGGCGGCCAGCTCGTCCAGCTCGTCGTGCCCGAGGCGCAGCCGCCGCCCGAAGCCCGGCTCGATGCGGTACGACAGCTCGCCGCGCGCCACGCGCTGCGCGGCGCGTTCCAGTCGGCGGATGCGCCCCACCACGCTCCGCTCGGCGAACGCCAGGCCCGCCACGAACAGCGTGCCGATCAGCCCCAGTCCGATCGTCAGCACCTGCGCGCTGAGGCGGTAGATTTCCTCCATCGCCTCGCCCCGCGGAACGCAGAGCACCACCGACCACGGCGGGGCGTTCAATTCGTATTCCCAGACGGTGCGAGGAAGCTCGATCGGGGCGAACCCCTGGATGATCCCCGCGCCGGTGACGCGCCACCCGGGGCGCTGTCCTTCGGCGATCGGACCGTACCACTCCTCGGCCAGCTGCTCCAGGGGGGCGGTCTTCTCGCCGTAGAGAATCTTCCCGTCGCGCTGCACGAGCATGAGCGAGGCCGTCATGTCCTCCACGCTCCGCCGGGCGGCGCCCACCCAGCTGGTCACGTCGAGCACGGCCTTGACCACCCCGATCACCTGCCCCTCGTGCGAAATCGGGACGCACAGATCCACGCTCCAGACGCCGGAGCTTTCGTCAAACGCCACCGGCGGAACGTAGACCCGTCCCTTCCCGTCGTGGTAGGCGCCCTGCCACCAGCTTTCGTCGGCCTGGTAGAAGTCCGTCGTGCGCCCCGTCGCGGCGACCAGTTGCCCGTGGCGGTCGGTGACGAACAGTTCCCGCAGGCGCGGGTCCACCCGCTGGACGAGCTTGAGTTCGGCGGCGATGGGGTGCTTCAGCACCGCCTCCATGCGCGGATCGGTGAGGGGAATGAACGGCCAGGCGGCATCGAGCTCTTCCAGCCGCCGCAGGCCCAGGCGGCTCGGCGCGGGCAGCAGCGCCTCGATCACCGCCTGCTCGTGCGAGACGGAAAGCACCTTTTCGATGTCCTTGACGAGGATCACCTGGAGTTGCCCGACGTCGGAGGCGGCGACGGACTGGATGGCCTGCCCGAACGTCTCGTGGCGGAGGCGGGTTCCGCTGAGGATGATGATGGCCAGCGCGCCGAGCAGGGGCAGCAGCGCGACGGCCGTCAGCAGCGAGATCAGTTTCGTGCGGATGCTCAACATGCGTCAACCGCCTTCGCAAACCCGCGGGGTCGGCGCGGGCGCAGGGTTTCACCGCTGGTATTCTACATCGGCAAAGTGCCCCCCGCGCCTTGGGGGCAATCGGGGCCCTCTTGCATGAAACGGGCGATTGGGCTACTCTTGACGCCGAAATCATTGCCACAAGGAGCCATTGCGATGCGAGCTGAATCCTTCGAGTTCCTCAAGACGCTGCTGACGACCCCCTCCCCCAGCGGGTTCGAATCGCCCGGACAGAAGGTCTGGTGCGAATACGCCCGGAAATACGCCGACGAGGTCCGCACCGACAGTTACGGAAACGCCGTCGCGATCCTCCACGGAAAAGGCGACCCGAAGATCATGCTCGACGGGCACGCCGACGAATTGGGCCTGATGGTCAAGCACGTGGACGACAAGGGGTTCGTCTACTTCCAGAGGATCGGCGGAGTGGACCCCGCCCTGGTGCGCGGAAAGCGCGTGAACATTTACACGGCCAAGGGGGTCGTCCGCGGGGTCATCGGCGCCACGGCCATCCACCTCCAGGAGCGAGGCAAGGACCCGAAGGTGCCGAAGTTCCACGAGTGCTGGATCGACATCGGCGCCAAGGACGGCAAGGAAGCCCGCAAGCGGGTGGCCGTCGGCGACCCGGCGACGTTCGTGGACGATTTCGAGATGCTGGACAAGAACATCGGCGTGGCGCGGGCGTTCGACAACCGCGTGGGCACGTGGACGGTCATTGAGGCGCTGCGCCTGGCGGCGGAGTCCCGGGGCAGCCTCCAGTGCGGCATCTACGCGTGCAGTTCGGTGCAGGAGGAAGTCGGCGGCGCCGGCGCGGCGATGAACGTCTTCAACCTCAAGCCCGACGCCGCCGTCGCCGTGGACGTCACCCACGCGACCGACACCCCGGGCGTGGACGCCAAGGAGCACGGCGAGATCAAGATGGGCAAGGGCCCGGCCATCACCATCGGGCGCGAGCATCACCCGGTCGTGGTCGAGCGCCTGCGGGCGGCCGCCAGGAAAAAGAAAATCCCCGTCCAGATCGAGGCGTTCAGCCTCACCGGCGGAACCGACGCGATGGTCATCCACAACAAGAACGGCGGCGTGCCGTCGGGGCTGGTCAGCATCCCCAACCGCTACATGCACACCACGGTCGAGATGCTCGACCTGCGGGACCTGGAGGCGGCTGCGAAGCTGCTGGCCGAGTTCCTGCTGGACCTCAAGAAGGGCCAGCGGTTCGAGGTGAAGATCTGACCGCCCCGGCGCTCGGGGCGATATCCTCCTGCGGCGTGCGGAGCAGGGCGAGGAACATCCGCTCGGCGGGGCTGGCGGCGCGCCCCCGGCGGCGCAGGATGCCCACCGGGCGGCGCCACTGGCGCGGGTTGTCCAGCGTCGCGTAGGACAGGTCGCCGTACTGCGCCTCGCGCTCGATATTGTCGCGAGGAAGGATCGTCGCGCCCGCGCCGATCATGACGGCCCGTTTCAGCAATTCGATGTTGTCGAACTCCATCGTGACGTTCACCTCGACGTGATCGTTCCGCAGCAGGCGCTCAATGTGCCGTCGCGTCGGGATGTTCGCCTGGAACGCCACGAAGTCCTGCCCGTCCAGGTCCGCGGCGCGAATCTTCTTCCTGCCCGCCAGCGGATGGTCCGGCGCGAAGACGGCCACCAGTTCCTCGCTGGCCAGCGGGATGATCTCGATCGACCGGTGCTTCTCCGGGCAGGCCACCACCCCCAGGTCCATCTCCCCGCCGACCACCTCGGTGTAGATGCGGTTCCAGCCGGTGTATTCCACATGCAGGCTCACCTCGGGGTGCGCCTTGAGGAAGCGGCGGACGTACGGGTCCAGCAGGTAGAAGCCCACCGAGTAGATGGTCCCCACGCGGAGCACCCCGCGGATCGAGTCGGCGGCGCTGCGGACCTCGCCCTGCATCTGCTCGAAGCGGCGGAGGATCTCGCGGGCGCCCTCGTAGAACGCCTTGCCCGCCTCGGTCGGCGCGACCATTCCCCCGCCCCGGCTGATGAGTTGCACCGACAGGTCCCGCTCCAGTTTCGCCAACTGCTGCGAGACGGCGGACTGCGAGATGTAGTTCGCCTCGGCCGCCTTGGAAAAGCTGCCGGTGTCCACCAAGTCGCAGAAGGTGCGTAGGACGTCGATGTTCATGGCTGCCGTCTCGCCGAGGGGCCGATTGCGATCTCTTATCCCGGAAGGTCACATCTTAGAGATGCTAATACCCCCTGTCCAGCCCCCGCCGCCAAGAATCCGCGCCGTTCCGCCCTCGCCCGAAACCTGGGCGCATGAAAAATGCGGCCGAAAGGATTTGAACCTTCACTCCCTGATCGGGAACAAGGACCTGAACCTTGCGCGTCTGCCAATTCCGCCACGGCCGCGGAAGCAACATTCGCCAATGTAGCAACGTGGGAGGAAATGTCAAGCCCGCAAGGCTGCGGCAAGAAAACTTCTTTCCCCCCAGGCGCCTCGGACGGTTAGGATGGCCCCGCCGCGTCTACAATGGACTGACGAGTCCATGAATGGGAGACCGCCATGAACCTTTCCACCGAATATATGGGAATGAAACTTTCCAGCCCGCTGGTCCCCGCCGCCTCGCCGCTGCCGAAGGACCTGGACAGCGTCCGGCGAATGGAGGACTGCGGGGCGTCGGCCATCGTGCTCTGGTCGCTGTTCGAGGAGCAGATCGAGCACGAGGCCCGCGAGCTGGAGCACTACTACCAGTACGGCGCGGAGCGGTTCGCCGAATCGCTCAGCTATTTCCCGCAGGCGGCGGAGTTCCGCCTCGGGCCCGACGAGTACCTGGAGCACATCGCCCGCGTGAAGCGCGCCGTGGACGTGCCCGTCATCGCGTCGCTCAACGGGGTCTCCTCTGCCGGGTGGATCGACTACGCGACGCGCATCCAGCAGGCCGGCGCCGACGCGCTGGAGGTCAACGTCTACTACATCCCCACCGACCCGGACCTGCCCGGCGAGCACGTGGAAAAGGTCTATCTGAGCGTGCTGGACACGGTCAAATCGAGCGTGTCGATTTCCGTCGCCATGAAGCTCTCGCCATTCTTCTCGTCGATGGGGAGCATGGTCCGCCGCCTGTCCGAAGCCGGCGCCGACGGGCTGGTGCTGTTCAACCGCTTCTACCAGCCGGACATCGACGTCAAGGAACTCGAGGTCCGCCCCCGCCTGGTCCTGAGCGATTCCGACGAGAACCGCCTGCCCCTGCGATGGATCGCGATCCTGCGCGGGAAGGTCCGCGCCTCGCTGGCGGCCAGCACCGGCATCCACACGCCCGAGGACGTCGCGAAGATGGTGCTGGCCGGCGCTGACGTTACGCAGGTCTGCTCGTGCCTGCTGAAGCACGGTATCGAGCATCTGGCGACGCTGCGGAAAGGCCTGACGCAAATCCTCGAAACCAAGGGATACGACTCGCTGGAGCAGATGAAGGGCGTGCTCAGCCAGCAGTCCTGCCCGGAGCCGGCGGCCTTCGAGCGGGGAAACTACCTCCGCGCCCTGAGCGAGTTCGGGAAAACGGCGACGTTCGAATAAACCCGTCAACCGAATGAATCCTGGTGGGTGCCGTGGTTTGCGAAGTCCCGAAGGGACGAAGCAACCACGTTTTTTCCCCGACTACGTGGTTGCTCCGCTTCGCTTCGCAAACCACGGCACCCACCACAGCCACGTTTGTTGCCCGCAATGAGGATTCCGCCGCGCCCCCTACCACGCGGGACGGATTTCGACTACACTGTCGGGCATGATTATCACCATCGACGGACCCGCGGGTTCCGGCAAGAGCACTGCCGCCCGCCGGCTGGCCAACGAACTGGGACTCGCCTACCTGGACACCGGCGCGACCTACCGCGCCGCGACGCTCAAGGCCCTGCGCGAAGGCGTGGAACTGACCGACGAGTCCGCGCTGGCCTCGCTGGTCCGACAGGCCGACATCCGCCTGACCCCCCTGCCCGACGGCGTGCGCGTCTCCCTGGACGGGCAGGACGTCAGCCGCGAAATCCGCTCGCCCGAGGTGTCGGACAACGCGCACTACCTCGCCCGTTCCTCGCGCGTGCGCGAAGTGCTGGTGGAGCTCCAGCGCCGCCTGGGGCGGGAGTTGGGAAGCTTCGTGACGGAAGGACGCGACCAGGGCTCGGTGGTCTTTCCCGAGGCGGACTTCAAGTTCTACCTCGACGCCACCGCCGAGGTTCGCGCCCTTCGCCGCTACCACGAGATGATGGAAGACGGACAGGACGCCAACTATCTTTCGACCCTCCAGGGAATCATCGAGCGCGACGGACGCGATCGCACGCGGGCCGTCGCCCCCCTGATCTGCCCCGACGACGCCTACGCCCTCGACACCTCCGAGATGTCCATCGAGGAGGTCGTCCGCGAGCTGCGCCGACTGGTGGAGCAGACCACGTGAGGGCGCAGAGCAGCCATCCCAACCCCGCGCTGCGCGGGCGGTGGTTCCACGCCGGCGAGGCGCGTCCGAACGTCCTCTACCGTCTCATGCGACGCCTCTTTCAGGTGTTCGTCACCGCGTTCTGGAAGGTGCGCGTGTTCCAGCGCTTCCACGAGCCGGCGCGCGGCGGCGCGGTCTACATCTGCAACCACCAGAGCTTCATGGACCCGATCCTGATGAGCTTCGCGCTGCGCCGCCCGATGAGCTACATGGCCCGCGACTCGCTGTTCCGCTTCCCGCTCTTCGGGCGGGTCATCCAGGCGCTCAACGCGTTCCCCGTGCGCCGCGCGACGGCCGACACCGGAGCGCTCAAGGAGGCCTTGCGACGCCTCAAGGGCGGAGGGCAGGTGGTCGTCTTCGCCGAGGGCACGCGCACGCGCGACGGGCGCATCGGGCCGATGCTTCCGGGCGTGGCCATGCTCGCCCAGCGGGCGGCCGAGTGGACGGTCCCCGTGCTGATCGACGGGGCGTTCGAGGCCTGGCCGAGAACCCAGGCGCTGCCCTCTCCGGGGAGCATCGTCGTGCGGTATGCCCCGCCGCTGTCCCGCGAGCAGGCCCGCGCCATGACGCCCGAGCAACTCATGGACACGGTTCGCAGGACGCTCATCGAGATGCAAACGGACGTTCGCCGACAGGCCGGTCGACCGGCGTTGCGCTACGATTGACGACCCAGCGCGGAGCGGATCAGTCTTGCGATTCCAGGGCGTCCTGCCCGGAGATGTGGCGGAACTCGTGCACGCGGACGCTCCCCCACGACCCAGCCAGCGCGCCGCCCACCCCCGCCGTCAACCAATCCACCGGAAGCGCCCGCAGGAAAAACGGCACCTCCGACCAGGCGTTGGGCGACGAGTCAATGCTGGTCAAGGCCCCGTAGGCGTAGAACAGCAGCGCCGTCAGCATCGGGCAGGCCCAGACGGCGATTCCCAGGCGCGTCGGGTAAAGCTGCTGGGCGGCGAAGGCCGAGATCGCGAAGGCCGCGAACAGGGCAAAGAGAATCTGCCCGCGCTCCCCGGACCGCAGCAGCATGAGGATCAGCGCGACGGCGAGCACCTCGTTGACCAAGAGCGTCAAGGCGAGGCGCGGCAGGTTCAGTGCCCGACGGTCGCGCCCGCCGCGAGGGAGGGCGCCGCCGGCATCCTTCGGGCCCTCGCGAAGGGTCGGTGCCACCAGGAACAGGCGCAGCACGGGGAACGCGTCGAGGAGGCTCTGTCCGGGGCTCGCGCCACGGTCGGCCTTGCGGCGCGACAGCGGGCTTCGCCACATCCATTGCGGACGCACCCGCGCCACCACGATCCGCACCACCGAAACGATCACGATCGCCCCGACCAGCACCACCGCCAGCAGGAGCACTTCGACGAGGAACTGGGCGAACAGCGCACGAAGGTGGTCGCCCTCCCGCCAGAGCAGCGAGCGGACCTGGGGGGACCGCAGGCTGATTCCCCCGGCCCCGACGATGGCGGCCAGCAGCGAGCCTTCCGGCCGGGCCCGCGTGGTCAGCATCGCACAGGCGACCGCCAGTGCCCAGACCACGGCCGCAAACGCCGCCAGCTGCGCGTACCCCCCGCCGGCCAGGAACGTCACCGGACCGTGCGGATCCCACGGGCGGACGAGAGGCCAGAACGCGAAATACACCACGACCAGCGCCGCGGCGGTCGCCAACTGCACCTGCAACTTTTCCAGCCAGTGAAACCTGCTATGGTCCATTGAACTCTCGACAAGCCCTGTGTGATTCGATACGCTGTGCCCATCCGTCCATCGCAGGCGGACATCCTAACCATCCTGAGAGGCAAAGGCAACGATATGAGCAACAGCGTCGTGCGGAGAATCACCGAACGGGCCATCGCCCTGAACAAGAAAATCGTGCTTCCAGAGTCGGACGACGTGCGCGTCCTGGAGGCGGCGCAGGAAATCACCCGGCGCAAGTACGCCCGCGTGACGCTGCTGGGCAACCCCGACGCGATCGGCGCCAAGGCCAAAAACGCGGGGTACGACCTGTCCGGCGTGGAGATCGTCGATCACATGGCCGACGAACACCGCGCGCAGTACGTGGAACTGCTCCACCAGCGCCGCCGGCAGAAGGGAATGAGCCGCCTGGACGCCGACGAACTGCTGAAACGCACCGTCTATTACGGCGGCATGATGGTCGGCGACAAACGGGTGGACGGGATGGTCGTCGGGAGCATCTGCCCCACCCGCGACACGGTCCGCAGCGGGTTGTTCGGCGTGGGATTGACCGAGGGAAACAAGACCGTCAGCGCGTGCAGCGTGATGAACACCATCATCCCGGAAATCGGCGTGGACGGGTCGGTGATCTTCGCCGACACGGGCGTGGTGCCCGAGCCGACGACCGACCAGTTGGCGGACATCGCGATCGCGGCCGCTGGGGCGTGCAGGCAGCTGCTCGGCGTCGAGCCCTACGTGGCGATGCTGAGCTTCTCGACGAAGGGCTCGGCGCACAGTCCGGCCGTGCAGAAGGTCATCGACGCCACCAAGCTCGCCCAGCAGCGGCGCCCGGACCTGAAGATCGACGGCGAGTTGCAACTGGACGCGGCGATCGTTCCGTCCGTGGCGGATCGCAAGGCCAAGGGCTCGCCCGTCGCGGGGCGCGCCAACGTGCTGGTCTTCCCCGACCTGTCCTGCGGGAACATCGGGTACAAGCTGGCCGAGCGCCTCGGAAAGGCCACCGCGCTGGGCCCGCTGCTGATGGGACTCGCCCGCCCGGTCAACGACCTGTCGCGCGGGTGCAGCGTGGAGGACATCGTGCTGATCACGGCCATCACCGCGCTGCAAAGCGTCTGAGGGCGGACGCGACGCGGGCGGCGGACGGCGGAAAACGCTCCGTCGGCGTCAGCTTTGTACGGCCTGCTCCACGGTGCGATAGATCGGGAACAGCTTCGTCAGGCGGGTGGTTTCGAGCAGCTTCTTGACGGCCGGCTGGGGATTCACCAGCCGGATCTGCCCGGCGTGGTGGCGGCACTTGAGATGCCCGGCGATGATCGCGCCCAACCCCGTCGAGCAGATGAAATCCATCCGGCTGAGATCGAGCACGATCACCGGTGTCCGATCGGCAGCGAGCCCTTCCAGCGCGGCGCGCATTCGCTCGGCCTCGCTCATGCCGGCGGAACCGTTCACCGTCACCACCGTTGCGCCCCCGATCTGCCGAACGTCCATCGCAAGCGGATTTCTGGACGACATCTCGGCCATGACAGGCGTCCTTACGTGTTGCGCTTCATCAGAAAGACCTGGTTTCCACGGTCATTGTAGCGTACTTCATCCATGTACGCCCTCATGAGCATCAGTCCCCGCCCGCTGGGCTTCTCGAGGTTCTCGTCGGCGGTCGGGTCGGGCACCCGCGTGGGATCGAATCCCGTGCCCTCGTCGCAAATCGTGATCGTCGCGCGGTCGGCGTCGACGTCGCAGTCGACCGTGATCTTCTTTTTCGGATCCCCGCGGTTGCCGTGCTTGATGGCGTTGTTGAGCCCTTCCTCCAGCGCAAGGCGGATCGCGAACATGGCGGCCTCGCTGTAGCCATGCCGGGCGACCTCGCGAAGGACCCGTTCCTCGAACGCCCTCGCGGCATTGAGTTCCGAAGGTATTACCATGGAATCCCGCGTTGTTTTCGGATCGCGCATGCGTCCGGACGGTTCACGTCAGGCTCTTGACGGCGTCCTGCTTGGACTCGCTGATCTGGAAAATCTCGTTCAGTCGGGTGATGACGAACACCTCGTAGATGGCCGGCTGAATGTTGCACATCCGCATTTCCCCCTTCTTCTCGCGCACCCGCTTGTGCAGGGTGATCAGCATCCCCAGGGCGCTGGACGACATGTGCGAAACGCTCTGGAAGTCCAGCACGAGTTTGGGCACTTTTGCCTCGGCCACCAGGGCGTAGAGCTGCTCCCCGATCTGCGTGATGCTGATTTCATCCAGGATTTTCCGGTCGGTCAGGGTCACGACGGTGACCCCGTTCTCGACAGAAACTTTGACTCGCGGCGTCTGCTCTCGCATGGGTCGGTCTCCTGTTGTCCTCTTGCGGCCGCCGACTCATTTCCGCGGCGCAGGGTCCATGGCGTCTTGTGGGATACTAGGGTTGCCTGTCCATCGTGTCAAGTCGGCTCCGCCCTGGCCCCTCTCAGGACAGCGCCTGGACGAGGTTGAGGATGAGGCTCGCTGCCAGCACGGCCGCGAGAATGATGACCGCGACCTTCAGGACGCCGCACGGCGCGGGGACGGGCGGTCCGGACGCTTCCGCGTCAGGCTGGGCCTCGCCCGCCAAGCCGGTCAGAATCTGCGCGTCAATCTGCTTTCGCGCCTGGAGCGGCGGCTGGCCCGCCGCGATCGCCTCGAGGTCCAGCAGCAGATCGGCGGTCGAACGGTACCGGCGGTTGCGATCCTTGGCCATCATGACCTCGACCACCTCGCCCAGCCCGCTGGACAGGCTGGTGTTCACGTGGTCGGGCGGGATCAACGGCTCCTTGAGATGCTTATGCATGACGGCGGCGGGCGTCGGCGCCTCGAACGGAACGCGACCGGTCACCATGTGGTAGAGCGTCGCGCCGAGGGAGTAGATGTCCGCGCGGAAGTCGATGTCCACCTCGCCGCGAATCTGCTCGGGGCTGATGTAGTACGGGGTTCCGAAGGCGCGTCCCGCCTCGGCCTTGGCGGCCTCCACGTCTTCCGCGCCGCGCGCCAGGCCCATGTCCGCCAGCTTGGCCACTCCCTCGGGCGTGAGCATGATGTTCTTGGGCTTCACGTCGCGGTGGATCAGCCCGACCGCGTGCGCGTGCTTCAGCGCCCGGGTGATCTGGAGGATGATGCGCAGCGCCTCGGCCTCGGTGTAGGCTTTTCCTTCGGCGATGTCGTCGTAGACGGTCCGACCTTCCACGAATTCCATCACGAAGTAGTGATAGCCCCCCGCCTCCCCGACGTCGATGGCCTGAACGATGTTCGCGTGGTTCAGCTTGGCGGCGGCCTTGCCTTCCTTGTAGAACCGATCCACGTATTCAGGATTCTCACTGAACCGTCGCGGAAGAACCTTGATCGCCACGACCCGGTCCAGGCTCAGTTGCCGCGCTTTGAACACCGTCGCCATCGCGCCGGCGCCCAACTTCGAGAGAATCTGGTACCCGGGAATCTGTTGCCCCTTGCGGGTCTCCTCGATTCCCTGCTTGATGCGGTCGATCTGGCGCTGGGTGACGACGCCGTTTCCGATGAGTACGTCGGCGAGGCTTTTCTGGCTGTCGGCGGACGCCTGCTGGAGACACTGCTCGACTTCCTCTCGCGTGGCCAGTCCCTGGTCCAGCACCTGCCGTCCCAGTTCGCTGTCCATCGAGGAGTTCGCCTTGCGAAACGCCGCGGATTTTCCGGCTGCGGAGGAATTCCCCGCCGGAGCTTCCGATCTGCCCGATGAAGACTTGTCGCCATCGGCCATCATAAGCATTTTCCAACGTGCCGGTCCGGGGTTGCACCCAAGGCACGACGTAGAATTCGACTGACTTGCATACGGGCATCCTTTCCCGCAAGAATCGGGGTACCATACTCTTGCCTGTTTCGCCCGTCAACAGGCAATCGGAACGCCTTGCTGGTTCCCAAGTCCTCTGTTTTCTTATTGTACGGCGCAAACGGACGGGGGTTTCAATTCCCTGCAAAACGTCCGTCACTTTTCATACATCCAAACCGGGCCTAATTCGTCCGGAAACTCGCCGACTTCCACCAGGCGACGCCGGATTTCCCAGCACAGGTGGCACTTGCCGGCATAGCCCTGCGGGGACGGAACAAACCCAGCCGGCTTCGCCAGTTGCATCAATCCCACCGGTCCGGCGCGGGCCAAGGTTCCGACGATCGGCCGAACCGCGTGGTCCGCCGCAAGCGATTCCCATATCTGGCGGACACTTGTTCGGTCGCTCAGGCGACCCAGCAGGATGCCCGCACAGGTGCCGGGCATGACCCGCCCCGCAGCGTCCACATGGACGTGGCGGGAACGTAAGATCGCCTCCGCACAGGAGGTATCGGCGAAATGAGCGGGATTCTTTCGTTGCAACCGCGGCGCGAGGCATTCCGCCGCCCGCCCGTTCAACCGGTCGCGCCCGGATTCGGCGTATCGACCAAAAAGCCGCCCCCGCACCGCGTCGTCCATTTCGGCCGTATCGAATCCCGCGGCCAGCCAGTCCCGCCAGCGAACCTGCACACGATCCGCGCCGAGCAGTTCGCTCGCCACCCGCGCCGCCAGGCGGCAGCGGTCGATCGGCACGAACTGCTGGTGGTACGGGTCGGCCGAGATGCAGAGCTTGCCCATGCCGGCATCGTCCAGCGCCCGCAAACGGTCGCGCACGGTCGGTTCGTCGCAGGCCCAGAAGGCGTTGGTCTCGATCTTCTCCAGCGGCGCGAGGCCCGCAGTCTTCGCCCGCCGGCAGATTTCCAGCAGCGTCGGCCAATCGCCGAACGGCTCGCCCCCACCGAGGTGGATCCGGCAACCGTGCGGCGACGCCTCGATAAGCTGGCGCCATAGTTCGATGGCGGAATCGGCGGACATCGGCTCGCCGCGCTCCGGCGCGCACCGCAGATAGCACGACGCGCAGCGCGCGTTGCACCAGTAGGTGAGCACCAACCCCGCGAAGGACCAGTGTTTCACGGGCATCTTTTCGCCCCGTTGAAGGGGACGCCGGCCGTTCATGCCGCCATTGTACGCTTTGAGCCCCCGCCGCCAAGCGATACAATACGGCGACATTCGGAGCGACGATGGCGAACAACGAACCTTTCAACCTGTTCGTGTATGGAACGCTGATGGATCCCTCGGTGTTCCGGGCGGTGCTGGGCAAGCGCCTGGTGACGCAGGCGGCCGACGCCGACGGCGTGGAGGCGTTCCTCGCGCGCGATGCGGTGCTCGATGGGTACAAGAAGATCAGCCCCGACCACACGTACCTGTATGCCGTGCCGGAACGCCACGGGCGCATCCGCGGGTACGTCATCGGGCCGCTGCCCGCCGTCTGCATGAGCGCGCTGAGAAAATACGAGGGGCGGAACTACTCGCGCAAGAAGGTCACGGTGCAGACCGCCTCGACCACCGAGACGTGCTACGCCTTCGTCGGGAAGCTCAAGCAGCTTGAGCACTCGTTCGGATACGCCTTCCGCGACCCGCTGAAGCAGGAGATCCTGCTCCGCGAGAAGATCGAGGCGGCGCTGCGGGAAAGCGAGCTGGAACAGCTCAAGACCGACCAGGCCGTCGCCCGCCGCGCCATGGGCGAACTGCACGGCGCGACGATCCGCGACCTGGTCCGCCGGCATTTCGACGCCGGGGGCATCAGCGATTACGCCATCCGCCGCACCCTCAAGGAGCATCCGCTGCGCGACTTCGGTCCGCTCAGCCGCGATGCCGAGGCGCAAACCCTCGCGCCGAACTACCTGGCCATGGTCGTCCGCCAGGTCCTCTTCAACGAGTTCGAGGAAAACATCCGTCGCGAGTTCCGCTACGAGATCGACCACATGGACCTCGGTGAGCAGTATTACGAGCGGACGGTCAGTTCGCTGGCGGCGCTGCGGATGCTCAACGAGAACGCCCCCCTGCTGGACATCCTGGTGGGCGACTGCATGACAGACCTGAAATTCGGGCGCGACCCGCTGGTGGATTACGTCTCGTGGGCGGTCCGCGCGTCCGACGCCATTTACAGTCAGCAGTCCGCCAAGCAGCACCTCCAGTTCCTCCGGTCGCACATGGGTCGCGGGCACATTCCGCTGGGCACGGAACTGGAGTTCTCCAACATCGGGCACGCGGTGATCCGCGACCCGCAGGGGCAGTCCCTGCGCGACCGCGTCTACGACGGATTCCTGTATTTCAGCGACTTCGCCCTGGACGCGCTGACCTGGAAACTCGGCGGGCACGTGGACGACCACCGCGAGAAGGTCTCGCCCCGACAGCGGCGCGGGTTCTTCGAGGTCGCCCTGGGGAACGTCTCGCTCCAGGCGAACCTGTCCAAACCGATCACGGACGACCCCTGGCTGCTGAACCAGTTCATCCACGAGGCCTGCCGTTTCTACGCCGTCCGTCCCCACAGCGTGCACATCTCGCTCCAGCTTCGCAGCCAGCACCGCCCCGTGCGCGACCGCCTGCTGCCGTTGCCGATCCTGAAGTGCCTGTTCGCCCTCGCCGGCGGCGCGGAGCGAAACGGCGGAAAGTTCCAGGTCACGCGCCTGACCTCCGGCGAGATTTCCTCCACGGAACCGGGCAACCACCACCTTCTGTTTTCCGACATCTCCAAACGGCGCAGCCGGGAAATTTCCGACACCTACGACGTCGCCGGGGATCCCCACTCGCGCGGATTGTACGTGCAGCAGTTCCGCTTCCTGCGCCTCTCGCCCGAGCTGAACTACGAACCGGTGGCGATGGCGCTCAAGGGCCTCCAGATTCACCTGCGCCCGGGAAGCTTCCTGACGCCCGCGCAGTACGAGGCCAGCCGGCGGCATCGCAAGCTCTTCGACGCCCTGCTCGAATGGGGCCGTTGCCCCACCGCGATCCCCGACGAGGAGGTGGAGGAGTTCCTGGGCAACATCCACGCGGGGCTCATGACGGAACGCCGCGGAAAGCCCTCGCACGGCGAGGCCTACATTGCATGGTCGCTGAGCCAGCTTCGCGCGATGATCCGGCACTTCAACCTTCAGGTTGAAGGCGCGTCGCGGAAAGGCAATTCCCCACGCGTGGGTTCGTGAGTTGAGGGAACGTCACTTGGCCCGGGTGGTTACGCCGCTCGGCTGGGTGGTCGGGGCGCGAGTGTCGGGGCGCCGACCCGTCAGGAGAAACTCGGCATACGCAGCGGCGAGTTTGTCGGTTCCCGCCACATCGCGAAGTTGCCGGGCGCACTGCGCCGCCTGGTCCCGCTGGCCCATGCCGTGGTGGGCGAAGGCCGCCAGAAGGAGCATCTCGACGCGGTGACGGGCGGGGTCCGCGGCCAGTCGTCCGTCCAGGCGGGAAATCGCCCGCTGGACATCTTCCTGGGGCGCCTTCGAGAGGAACTCCGGGCGGGCCTCCATCACCGGCGGATACACCTCCATCCCCCTGCGGAGGTTGAAGGCGGCGCTGATGGGCTCACCCGCAATCAACAAGGCGGTTCCCCGCCCCAACAGCGGCAAGGGGTTCTTCGGGTCGATCGCGCCGGCCTGACGAAACTCCTCCGCCGCCTGGTAATACCGCCCTCGCTTCAGCAGGCTCTCCCCGGATCGCATGTAGCGGTTGAACAGGTCGCGTCCGCGTCCGGCCAGGGCGAGGATCACCACCTGACGGTTGGCATCGACAGAAACGAGGGGGGGCGTGGTCATCGCCGACGGAGTTTGCCTCGGCTTCGCGGCAGCTTCCGTCTCATTGTCCTCCGACGGGGTTTCCGTCGGCTTCTTTTCCGGCTTCGGGGGTTGGGGTGGTTGAACGGTTTCAAGCGTTTCCAGGTCCGGAGGAGTCAGCTCGGGCTGTTCCGTCGACACCAGTTCGCCGCTTTCCCGGCGTCCCAATTGCACCAGCAGGTCCAGGAATGCGTCCTGATTGGGCGTCGGGGCGCCGGTCTTTTCTCCTTTTTCGGGGGTACGTCCCTGGATCGTCTCCAGTTTCTCGGCCGTCTGCTCGGGGGTTTCGCGCGGGCCGGTAATCTCCGAGTCCGTCCTCGTGTCCAGCACTTCTTTCAACCGGGTGTCCTGGGCGCCAAACTCATACAGGTCTTTGGCCAGTTCTTCGCGGTCTTTCGGACGCAGGATGCCGAACAGCGAGGGGGCGTTTCCGCTGGCGGGCGCGGCGCCCGGGGCGGCCAGCGAAACCTCCGGCGCAATCAGCGGCGCCGACAACGGCGATCCCAGAGCCCCGCCCTCGGGGACCATGAGACTCTTGTACGCCTCCGCCGGCGCGGTGTAGAGCGTGCGCCCCACCGCCGCATCGACGTAAGGTGTCAACGGAATGTTCGTCCCGGGCATCGTCGCGCCGCGACTGATCGAGTAGGCGCCCAGTGCGGTCTGGCTGGCGTCCAGGTAGGGCTGGGCAAGATACGTCGGCATCGAAAGATCCTGCAATCCCACCGATTGACGACGGAACGTGCTGAGTTGACTGCTGGGCAGATTGATGTTGAGCTGGTCCGGGGCATAATAGCCCACCGACCCGCGAAAGCTCCCCAGACCGCTGACCTGCCCGGTCACGTAGAGTTGGCTGTTGATCCGCTGTCCGCCGACGGGGACGTTCGCCCCGCCGCTTCCGACCAGGGGGTTGGCGTCCAGAACGTTGCCCGTGTCCTGTTGATGGACCTGCCCCCAGGCGGGGGCGGAAACAAGAACTGCCCCCACGGCGGCAATTGCCAAAATCCCACGGCCCGCGAAGTTCATCACGCGAATCTCACCTTGACCGGCTGTGCGGATCTCAGACGTTCCCGCGGGTGTCGGTCTTTTCCAGTTCGTGCAAATACCGGCTGCGCCCGTAAAGTTTACTGCTGTCCAACTCCTCTCGCCAGCCCGAACGTCGGGGAATTACGCTCCGCCGAGGCTTGGGTCGGGCACGTCGGACTTTGCTGGCAATGCGATATTTACGTCTCAGGGACATAACCTGCCTCCTACACACTTTTTAGACGTTCCGATGCCGAGAGAAGTTCCCTTCACTTCGCCGATCCGCAACGGCCTGTTCCGACGGTCGCGACGGTTACTGTTCTCATCGGCAAAACTCGGCGCCCTGATTCATTGTAGGCCTTCGGACGAACCGAAATCCGTTCGTCCGCTGGCGGGCAAAACCACGGGAAAAAGGGTATCGGACAGCCGGGTTTTCAGGAAATCCGTTCTCCTACTCCCTGTGGCGGAAGGAATTGAAGTAATCCGCCCGACAATGATTGCCGATGATATACGCCAGACGGATAATATGAGATGCTGCTGCGCGGAGTTCGACACGCCGGCGAAAGCCGACGGAACGGCGCGGCGGCGTTGTGACCGTAACCCGACAACCTGTTGGAAAATTTCGGCGGACTTATGCGACCTCTTCGAACCTTCACGATTCAGCCTTCCCTGCCACCCGAACTTGCGCCCCTCCTGGAGATCGCGCGGAATCTCTGGTGGTGCTGGCACGGGGATGCCTTGGACTTGTTCCGCCGTCTTGACCCTCAGTTGTGGGAAGACTGCTACCACAACCCGGTCGCCCAGTTGGGCAAGATCGACCAGCGGCGGCTCGGCGAATTGGCCAAGGACGAGGGATTCATCGCCCACGTGCAGCGCGTCCACGGCACGATGACGCAATACCTCCAGAAGCCCGGCTGGTGGGCTCGGACGTACGGCAGCACCGATCGCCAGCCGCAGGTGGCGTATTTCTGCGCGGAGTTCGGCATCAGCGAGTGCCTGCCCATTTACTCCGGCGGCCTGGGCGTTCTCGCGGGCGACCACCTCAAGAGCGCCTCGGAGCTGGACATCCCGCTGGTCGCCGTCGGGCTGCTCTACCAGCAGGGGTACTTCCGCCAGCGTCTTAATGCCGACGGCTGGCAGCTCGAACTGTTCCCCCGCAACGATTTTCACAACATGCCCGTGCAGTTGATCCGCGACGAGAGCAACACTCCCGTCGTAATCGAGGTGGAGATGCCCGGTCGGAACGCCAGGGCGCAGATCTGGAAGGCGATGGTCGGGCGGGTGTCGCTGTACATGCTGGACACGAACGTTCCGGAAAATACTCCCGAGGACCGGCATATCACCGCCCAGCTGTACGGGGGCGACCAGGAGATGCGCATCCGCCAGGAGGTGGTGCTGGGAATCGGAGGGGTCAGGATGCTCAAGGCGCTGGGCATCAGCCCGAAGGTCTTCCACATGAACGAGGGGCACTCGGCCTTCCTGGGCCTGGAACGTATCCGCCAGTTGATGGCGGAGAAAGGCGTCTCGTTCGACGAGGCACGGGAGGTGGTGGCGGCCTCCAACGTCTTCACCACGCACACGCCCGTGCCGGCGGGCAACGACGCGTTTGAACCCTGGTTGATCGACAAGTATTTCTCGCACTACTGGGGACAACTCGGGCTCAACCGGGACCAGTTCCTCGCCCTCGGGCGACAGGACCCCAGCCACGGCGACGAACCCACCAGCTTGACGGTCCTCGCGCTGCACCTTAGCGGCGCCCGAAACGGCGTCAGCAAGCTGCACGGAACCGTCAGTCAGAAGCTTTGGGCGGCCGTCTGGGACGGCGTGCCCACCAACGAAGTGCCCGTCACGTCGATCACCAACGGCGTCCACGCGCCGAGTTGGATCAGTCACGACCTGGCGGAGCTCTACGACCGCTACCTGGGCCCGGGCTGGTACGAGAAGCCCACCGACGAGACGGTCTGGAAGTCGGCGCAGCACATCCCCGACACGGAACTGTGGCGGACCCACGAGCGCCGCCGCGAGCGCCTGGTGGCTTTCGCGAGGCGGCGCCTCAAGCAGCAACTCGCCAAGCGCGGCGCGGGCGTCGCGGAACTGGCGGCCGCCGAGGAAGTCCTCGACCCCGAGGCTCTGACCATCGGGTTCGCGCGGCGGTTCGCCACCTACAAGCGGGCGAACCTGATCCTGGCCGACCTGGAACGCCTAGCCAGGCTGCTGGGGAACAAGGAGCGGCGCGTCCAGATCATCTTCGCCGGAAAGGCGCACCCGCGCGACAACCCGGGCAAGGACCTGGTCCGCCAGATCATCCATACCTGCCGCAAGGAACCGTTCGCCCAGTCGATGCTCTTCCTGGAAGACTACGACATGAATGTGGCGCGTTACCTGGTGCAGGGCGTGGACGTCTGGTTGAACACGCCGCTGCGCCCGATGGAGGCGTCGGGCACCAGCGGAATGAAGGTCGCCGCCAACGGCGGGTTGAACGTTTCGATCCTCGATGGCTGGTGGGCCGAGGGATACAACCCGCGCGTCGGGTGGGCGATCGGTTCGGGCGAGACCTACGACGACCTGGAGTACCAGAACGCTGTCGAATCGCAGGCCCTGTACGACTTGCTCGAGAAGGAAGTGGTCCCCCTGTTCTACGACCGGGGTCCGGACAAGCTGCCCCGCGGCTGGCTGACCAAAATGAAGGCGACCCTGTGCGAACTGGCGCCGATGTTCAACACCAACCGGATGGTGCGCCAGTACGCGGAGATGTTCTACGCCCCGTGCGCCAAGGCCTGGGACGCCCTGACCGCGGACGAGATGACACGGGCCAAACAGCTCAACACCTGGAAACAGAAGGTCCGCCGGCAGTTCCCCAACGTGCGGATCGAGACCGTCAGCGACGATGTGGACGCCTCCGGCGGCGCTCGCGTCGGGAAAGACTTGAACGTGCAGGCGGTGGTGAACCTGGCCGGACTGGCGCCCGAGGATATCCAAGTGGAGTTGTATTACGGTCCGCTGGACCAGGACGGGCAGCTCAGCGACGGTCGCCCCGCCGCAATGGAGCAGGTCGGGCCCGACGGCGACGGGCGGATGAAGTATACCGCCCACATGCCCTGCCCCCGCAGCGGGATGATGGGTTACACGGTGCGCGTGCTGCCCCGCCACGCGGACTTGGGCGAGCCGATCGCCCTGGGCATGATCCGCTGGGCCTAGAACTGGTTTCATAACCTACGACGGGCGCGACGCAAATTCTGTTTGACAGCGGGCTGGTCTGCGTTAGTCTATGGGATAAGGAAACTTCAAGAAACCGGTACACGACCGATGCGGCAGAACACGACTACGACGACATGCTGATGCCTCCGCCCGCACATTCCGGGCACGAGGCGCGTCGTGGGCCTGCCGAGCTGTCGTGTGCCGGTTTTCTTTTGGTGACCCACGTCTGCCGCTCGGACCCGCGGGCCAGATCGGGAAATATGAAACCATGAGTGTGACCATCACCTTGCCGGACGGCAGCGAACGCACCTATGCCGAGCCCGTCACCGCGCTGCGCGTGGCCGAGGACATCTCGCCGCGCCTGGCCAAGGCGGCTGTCGCCGCCGAAGTGGACGGGCTGCCCAGAGACCTTTCCTTCGCCCTTTCCGATGGCACGCACGCGATCCGCATCCTGACCGACCGCGACGCCGCCTCCCTGGAAATCCTCCGCCACACCGCCGCCCACGTGATGGCGCAGGCCGTCGTGCGCCTCTACGGGCGCGAAGTCCAATACACCATCGGACCGGCTCTGGTGAACGACTTCCAGTACGGGTTCTATTACGATTTCGACCTGCCCCGTCCGCTGACGCAGGACGACCTGCCGAAGATCGAGGCCGAAATGGCCAAAATCGTCACCGAGAAGATTTCCATCGAGCGCGAGGAGCTTCCCGTCGAAGAGGCGAAGGCCCGCTTCGAGCAACTCGGCCAGTCGTACAAGGTGGAGATGATCGACGAGCTGGCGCGGGAACAGGGCGCGCGGACGGTCAGCCTGTATCGTCAGGGCGATTTCCTGGACATGTGCCGCGGCCCGCACCTGCCGGACACCGGCCGACTGGGCAAGGCGTTCAAGCTGCTCACGACGGCCGGCGCCTACTGGCGCGGCGACGAGAACAACAAGATGCTCACCCGCCTGTACGGCGTGGCGTTCTTCGATCCCAAGGCCCTTACCGAGCACCTGGCGCGGATCGAGGAGGCACGCAAGCGCGACCACCGCGTCCTCGGGCGGCAACTCGGGCTGTTCCAGTTTTCCGACGCGGTGGGCCCGGGCCTGCCCCTCTGGCTGCCCAAGGGCGCCATCCTCCGGATGGAACTGGAAGGCTGGCTGCGCGGCGAACTGCTCAAGCGCGGCTACCTGCCGGTCATCACCCCGCACGTGGGCAAGGTGGACCTCTGGCGGACCAGCGGGCACTACCCCTACTACGAGCACGGGCTGTTCCCCACCATGCACCTGCGCGACGTGGAAAACGTGCCCGAGGGACAGGAGGACGGATACCTCCTGAAACCCATGAACTGCCCGTTCCACATCCAGATCTACAAGTCCAGCCAGCGGAGCTACCGCGAGTTGCCCCTGCGGTTCAGCGAGTTCGGCACGGTCTACCGCTTCGAGCAGTCCGGCGAGTTGAGCGGCTTGACGCGGGTGCGCGGGTTCACCCAGGACGACGCGCACATCTTCTGCACGCCCGAGCAACTCGAAGGCGAGATCGAGTCCTGCGTGGAGCTGACCAAGCTGTGCCTGGCGACGCTGGGCCTGGAAGACTACCGGGTGCGCGTGGGCCTGCGCGATCCGGACGACGCGAAATACACCAGTTCGAGCGAGAACTGGGACCGCGCGGAGGAAAACATCCGCCACGTGGTGCGCAAGCTGGAGATGAACTCCACCGAGGAGCCGGGCGAGGCGGCGTTCTACGGCCCGAAGATCGACTTCGTCGTCAAGGACTGCATCGGGCGCGAGTGGCAGCTCGGCACGATCCAGGTGGACTACAACCTTCCGGAGCGGTTCGGGCTGGAATACATCGGGGCCGACAACGCCCCCCACCGCCCGGTAATGATCCACCGCGCGCCGCTGGGCTCTCCGGAGCGGTTCATCGGGATCCTCATCGAGCATTTCGCCGGGGCGTTTCCGCTCTGGTTGAGCCCGGTGCAGGTGGCGGTGCTTCCGGTCAGCGACAAGTACAACGAGTATGGCGCGCAGGTTTCCCGCACGCTGCGGGAGTCCGGGCTCCGCGTGGAACTGGACGATTCGCCGGAGAAGATCGGCGCGAAGATCCGCCGGGCGACGCTGGAGAAGGTTCCGTACATGGCCGTGGTGGGCGCCCGCGAGGCCGAGTCGTCCGCCGTCGCGGTCCGGCACCGCACGGAAGGCGACCTGGGCGCGATGTCCGCCGGCGAGTTCGCCGACGCGCTTCGGCGGGAGATCGCCACCAAGGGGCGCGAGACGCTCGTGAGAGAAAGACTTTCGGCGGCCTCGGGCCGCTGACATCCCGCCGGCGCCGGGCGGGGCCTTCGCAGCGAGGGCCCGCGGTGACGACGGGCGGTTTTGAACAGGAGATGATGCCATCAGTAAAGACCTTCGTTGCAACGAGCAGATCCGGATTTCCCCCATCCGCCTGATCGACGAGAACGATCAGCAGATCGGGATTGTGGAGACCCGGGAAGCGATCCTCCAGGCGCGGGAAGCGGGGTTCGACCTCGTCGAGGTCGCGCCGCAGTCGCGCCCTCCCGTCTGCCGGATCATGGACTACGGCAAGTGGAAGTACGCCCAGCGGAAAAAAGAGCAGCATTCCAAGGCGAAACGCCACGAGACCGAGCTCAAGGAGATCCGGATCAAGACGCCGAAGATCGGCGACCACGACCTGGAGATCAAGATCAAGCACGCCCGGGAATTCCTCGCTCGCGGCGACCGCGTGCAGTTCACCCTGCGGTTCCGAGGGCGCGAACTGGCCCACGTGGACGAGGGGCAGAAAGTCTTCGCGAAGATCCAGCAGGATCTTTCCGAAGTCAGCAAGGTCGACCAGGGCTACCGGCGCGAAGGACGGCGGATCACCATGACGTTGGCGCCGGGCGGAACCCCAGCCCCGAAGGCCAAGTCCGAACCCGCCAAGGAAGCCGCCCCCAAGACGCCCACCGCCGAACCGGCGGAGTCCCCGGCGGCCCAGACGCCCAGCGCCTCCTGAGGTCCGCGGTCCGCGACGAAAAGTTTTCCGCCGAAGGGGCTTTACAGCCCCGCGGACATTGCTACAATACCCGACTCGCCCAGGACGGGCGGTTACGGATACGAGGTATCGCACCATGCCGAAGATGAAGACGAACAAGGCCGCTGCGAAGCGGATCAAGGTCAGCGCTCGCGGGAAGCTCCTGGCCCACAAGACCGGCGCTGGGCATCTCAAGAGCCGAAAGAGCCCTTCGCAGCTTCGCAGCTATCGCAAGGAACACGCGATCTCCAAGTGCTTCTCGAAGCAGCTTCGCACGATGTTGGGCGCCTAGCAGCCCGTTGAAAAACGGGCTGCTGGAGCAGGCGAGCAGTTGATCAGTGGAACAGGTGAAAGACGCGATCGAGCCTGCGGTCTACTGCTCTCCTGCTCATCTGTTCGTTTCACAGTATTAGCGTTGGAAAACTACTAACCGCCTTAACGGAACAGGAACATTGGCCCAGGTGGGAGTCCCTGCGGGGACGATCGTCCCGGAAGGTCCGCGGACGAACGGAACATCTCGTGACGCGCGAGAGTCCACCGGCCGGAAGAAAGGAACCGCACCATGCCACGCGTACGCAAAGGCGCCGCCCGGCGCAAAGCGCACAATCGAGTTCTCAAGGCCGCACGGGGCTATTACGGGTCCCGCAGCCGGCGATATCGCCTCGCCAAGGAGACCCTCTGGCATTCGGGCGTCTACGCCACCCGCGACCGCAAGCTCCGCAAGCGCGACTTCCGCAGCCTGTGGATCACGCGCATCTCCGCCGCCTGCGAGCAGCGCGGGATCCTCTACAGCCGGTTCATGTACGCCCTGGGCGAGTCCGGCGTGACGCTGAACCGCAAGATGCTCAGCGAGATCGCCGTGGCGGACCCCGCCGCGTTTGACGCAATTGTCGAGACGGTCAAAGGCAAGCTCGGGAAATAGCACGACCAGGCCGGCGAAGCGTCGAGGCGTCCCGGCCGGGAGCGACGGGAACCGCACCATGTCGCTGACGCAGGAACTCAAGCAGATCGAGGCGCAGGCGGGCGAAGAACTCGCCGGCGCCGATTCCCCCGACGCGCTGGAGGCCTGGCGGGTCCGCTACCTCGGTGCCAAGGGCGCCGTCAAGCAGGCGATGCAGCGCCTCAAGGACGTCCCCCGCGACGAGAAGCCCGCGGCGGGCAAGGCCGCCAACGACCTGAAGAACGCCCTCCAGGCGATGTTCGACGCGAAGTCGGCCACGGTCTCCGCCGGTCGCCCGCGCCGCGCCCGGGGCCCGGCCGTGGACATCACCCTGCCCGGGAAACGCCCCCGCCTCGGGCACGAGCACGTCCTGACCCAGACCACCAACGAGATCTGCGACATCTTCGCCCGCATGGGCTTCGAGGTCGCCTACGGCCCGGAGGTCGAGGACGAGCAGCACAATTTCGACGACCTGAACATCCCGCCGTCGCACCCCGCGCGCGACCCGCTGGACAATTTCTACCTCGACGAATCCGCCATGCTCCGCTCGCAGACCTCGACGGTGCAGATTCGCGTCATGGAGTCGCGCCGCCCGCCCGTGCGGATCATCGCGCCGGGGCGCGTTTACCGCCCCGACACCGTCGACGCCACCCACTGCTTCATGTTCCAGCAGATCGAGGGGCTTTACGTGGACGAGGGCGTGAGCATGGCCGACCTGAAGACCTGCGTCGACCAGTTCTGCAAGGCGTACTTCGGGCAGGACGTCGCCACGCGGTTCCGCCCGAGCTTCTTCCCCTTCACCGAACCGTCGGCCGAGGTGGATATCCTCTTCCACAATCCCGACGGCACGACCCGGTGGATCGAGCTGGGCGGATGCGGAATGGTGGACCCGAACGTCCTTCAGGCCGTCGGGTACGACAGCGAAAAATACACCGGCTTCGCGTTCGGCCTGGGGATCGAGCGGATGACCATGCGCAAGTACGGCGTGACGGACATCCGCCTGTTCTTCGATTCGGACGTGCGGTTCCTGCGCCAGTTCTGAAAGCATTTCGCGATGCGGGGCGCGGGGATCGCTGGGCGTTTTTTCACCAATCGTTGCCTGGGGACACGAATATGAGCCAGATTCGCCAACCGCCGTTGCCGCCCCTTCCGCAAGCCGCCGTCAGCCGCCAGGAACTCCGCTATATCGCCTCGCGTCAAAAGGGAATTCTCGTCTGCATCCTGGTTTACCTGATGGCTTTGGGCTTCCGCTTTGCTCTCCAGCCGCCTTTGCAACTGATCCCGGCGGGGATCGCACTGACGACGGGGATTGTCGCTTCCATTTTCGTCTTCATGCTCGCGATCAAACTTTACGGCACGGGCAGCGGCGTCGTGCTGGGAATCCTGACCCTGATTCCGCTGATCGGGCTGTTCGTTCTGCTGAGTGTGAATGGGAAGGCGACCGCGGTGCTGAAGAAATACGGCATCCAAGTCGGATTGCTGGGCGCGAATCTGGACAAGATTTAGACGCGCTTGCGTCGGTTTCGCAGATTTTCCAGCATCGACGGCACGGTGGAACCCTAGTCATTCCCGGCGTGACTACCGGGCGGATATGGCAAAGGAGCGTGACCATGGGACGTTGTGCTACCTGCGGGAAATGGATCGGGTTGTTCGGCCGGAAATGGCGAAAACTCGATTGGGCAAAGCATTGCCTTCAGTGCGTCCCGAATGTAATGGCACAGCGCCGCGAGAGAACAAAACAAAGCATTTTAGTCGCCCCCGCACCTCGAATGATTTTTTCCGCGCCGGTCGTCAGCCGCGATCTGGACTATCCCTCCAATCACCGCCGTTACACGGGGGCGCTCCTGCTTACGGATAAGGGCGTGATTTTCGCCCAGCATGGCGAATATAAGAAGGCTCAAGAGGGCGCCGCATTGTTCGGGCTCGCAGGGGCCGTTTTCGACTCTCTTGTGGAAAAAGGGCGTCGGGAAAGAGCTTCGTTCGGTTGGGGAGATATCGGCGACCTGTCTGCCCAGATCGACCAGGCGGAACAGCTTTTTTTCTTCCCGAAGGACGACATCAGGAAGTTGAAATGCACCAACGGCTATTTCGAGCTGAAGATGCAAAATGGATCGGCATTATTCCGCTGGACTGAAGCCCGCAAATCCGTGAATCCGCATCGCTTTCTTCTCGACGCTTATGTTCAGGCTGTCCGCGCCGGGCGCGATGTCATGGCCGACTGCAAGGGACTCCTGCAACGTTGATCGCGCCGCGGGGGCGGACTTCCTCCGAATTGTGAAGTTCGACGATATCGGAGCCTTGTCAAAACCACCCTAGCCGTGGTTCATATTCCCCTTGCCCTTTGCCCGCCTTCGTTTTCCGTTTTCGATTACTCCTTTTGGGAATTCGAAATGCATTCCTGCGAAACCCGCCCCCAAAAACGCCCGATAGGTAAATAGGACGCAGGAACCGACCCCATGCGATCTGCAAGCAAGCTACTGACCGACAGGGAAATGGAGCGGGTCAACCAGGCGGTTGCACAGGCCGAGGCCCGCACCGGCGCCCGGATTGTTCCCGTACTCGCCACCGTCTCCGGACGGTACGAATGGGCCGAGGACATGGTGGGACTCTGGGCGGCCGCGGTCGGGCTGGCGCTGACCTGGGCCTTCCTGCTCGTCGCCCCCGTCGGGCGCGAGTGGGCCAACGAGGGCAAGGTTTACACGCTGGGACTGCTTCCGATCCTGGTCGTCGTCGTCTGCGGATTCGTCGTGGGGGCGCTGCTGGCGACGCAGGTGAGTTTTCTTCGCAGGTTGTTCGTCTCGCGGCGGAAATTCGCCGAATCCGTCCGCCAGTCTGCCCAGCAGATCTTCCAGGAATCGACCGTCTACTGGGCCAACGAGCCGCATCGCGCCCTGATCGTGCTGTACGTGAGCCTTTACGAGAAGCATGCCGAGATCGCCTGCGACGCGTCGCTGGAAAGCCGCTTCGCCAACCTCGCGGGCTCGCTGGACGGGCTGATCTTCCCTGGGGTCCGCGAGAACCGACCCGCCGACGGGCTCTGCGACGCCGTCTCACGAATCGCCGAGGCGCTGCCCGCGGCCGAGACCAATCGAGACCTCGCGCCGGCCGAGGCGCCCCACCAGTCCACCTGCCTGCGCGTCATCGGCTGACAGGCCGCTACGTCCTCGCCCCGCCCTGCCGCGCGAAGACGTTCCCCGCCCGCTGCACCACCGCGCCCTTGAGCACGAGCATGGTCATGGCCGACGCCGCCTGCCCGCTGGCGATGCCCGTCCGGCGGACCAGTTCGTCCAACCCCAGCGAACCCTCCTCCAACGCGGCGTAGAGCTTGCGCTCGACGTCGTCCATGCCGCGCGGCGCGACGGCGGCGGACTCGTCGACCGTCATCTTCTCGCCCACCTCGCCCAGGTGCTCCAGCAGATCGTCGAGGTTCTGCACGAGGATCGCGCCGTTGCGGATCAGATCGTTGGTCCCCTGGCTCAGGGGCGAATCGACGCGCCCGGGCAGCGCGAAGACCACGCGCCCCTGCTCGGCCGACTCGCGCGCGGTGTGGAGCGATCCGCTCCGCCGGGCGGCCTCGATCACCAGCACGCCCAGCGACAGCCCGGAGAGGATCCGATTCCGCGTGGGGAAGTTCCCGCCCAGCACGGCCGTGCGCATCGGCAGTTCCGAGACGATCGCCCCGCGCCCCTCGTCGAGAATTCGCCCGAACAGTGCGGCGTTCTCCGGCGGGTAGAGCGCGGCGAGCCCGCAGCCCATGACGGCGACGGTCCGCCCGCCGGCGTCCAGGGCGCCGCGGTGGGCGGCGGCGTCGATGCCCCGCGCCCCGCCCGAGACCACCGTGAACCCCGCGCGGCCCAGGAGCTGCCCGAACCGCGCCGACTGCTCCTGCCCGTAGTGGGTGCAGCGGCGCGAGCCGACCACCCCCACCGCCACCGCGTCCGACGGGCGCAGCTCGCCCAGGACGTACAGCACGGCCGGGCAATCGTAGATCGTCCGCAGCGCCGCGGGGAAGTCCGCGTCCGACTGGCAGTAAATCCTCGCGCCATGGCGCTGGGCCTCGGCAAGTTCCTCGTCCACCTGCTCGTCGGTCACGGCTGCGATGGCGGCGGACGTCTTTTCCCCGACGCCCTCGACGCGGCGCCACTGCCCCGCTCCTGCCGCCAACGTCTCGGCCGGGCCGCCGAACGCCTCGACGAGCCTCCGGTACGTCACCGCGCCCACGCCCTCGGCCAGGTGCAGCCGCAACGCCGCCCGCAATGTCTCCGACGCTTCCATGTCTCTCTCCCCGGTTCCGACAGGCCAATGGCTCGCCCCGACTATACCCGCCGGCCCGCGCAGCGTCCACGCCTTCGCGCCGCCGATTCCGCGTGCGTTGCACCCGTCCGCGCCGGCAGGTACAATCGCAGTTTGCAGGGGGCAATCTTGCCCGGAATCCCTGCCGCAAGGAGCGTTTCATGACACGCTGGGTCGCAAGGATGCTTCTGCCGACGGCGCTGCTGCTGGGCGGTGCGGGTTGCGCCGAACCGATGATCGAGGTCGCCAAGAACAAGGTCTACCCCGCGCTGGTGTTCGTCAAGCCGATCCGGGAGACGTTCGAGGCCGGCGAGCGCCAGCGGGCGGAGGTCTTCGGTTCGGGCGTCATCATCAGCGCCGACGGGCTGGTGGTGACCAACCATCACGTCGCGGAAAAGGCCATCGAGGTCAACTGCGTCCTGGGCGACCGGGAGCAGGTCCCCGCGACGGTCGTCGGGCTGGACCCGGAAACCGACTTGGCGCTGCTGAAGCTGAACCTCCCGCCGGGGCATCCCCCGCTGACGGTGGCGCGCTTCGGCGACAGCGACGCCGTGGAGCCCGGCCAGCCCGTTTTGGCGCTGGGCTCGCCGTTCGGATTCACGCGGAGCATCTCGCAGGGGATCATCTCGAACACGAAACGCTACATCGGGTTCACCACGCAGTACCAGTACAACCTCTGGTTGCAGACCGACGCCGCCATCAATCCCGGCAACTCGGGCGGCCCGCTGGTCAACGTCCGCGGGGAGGTCATCGGAATCAACACGCTGGGCACCTGGGCCGAGGGCGTGGGGTTCGCCATTCCGTCGAACGTCGTGCGCGACGTGGTCTCGCGCCTGCTGGACGCCGCCGGGCGGAGCGGGCGCGACGCCTGGCCGGTGAAGGTGCAGCGGGCGTACGTGGGCCTCCAGCTCCAGGCGTTGAAGGACTTCAACACCAACTCGTTCACCGACAGCCGGGCGGGCGTGCTCGTCCAGAGCGTGGACCAAGATTCCCCGGCCGAGCAGGCGGGCGTGCGCGACGGGGACATCCTGCTGGCCGTCGCGGCCGACGGCGGCCCGGGCGTGCTGACGCGCGAGGCCCGCGTGGACGGCACGTACGTCGAGGACTTGCCCGCCATCCGGCGGATGCTGGCCGACCTGCCGACCGACCGGCCGGCGAAGTTCCTGCTGGCGCGGCGGAACGGCGAGCCGTCGGACGCCGTGACCGTCGCGAGCGCCGAACTGACGGCCGGGACTGTCTTCCCTTCCGAACTCGTGGGCGGGCGGCGCATCTTCGAACTGACCGTCGCCCCCATCACGCGCGGAAAGTTCGAGGGCGAAGACCTCGACTGCAAGCGGTGGAACCTGACGCTCAAGGAGATCACCAAGTATTCCAACCCGCGCCTGCACTTCCTCCAGCCGGGCGGGGGCGTCTTCGTCCAGGGCGTCCGCGAGCCGGGCAACGCGTCCTTCGCCGGGCTGCAACCCAATGACATCATTCTCAAGATCGGCGAGACGCCCGTGCGCACCCTCGCCGACGCCCGCAAGGCCTACGAGACGCTCGTCGGAAACGACAAGCTCCCCGAAAAGAAGGTCCTCATCACCATTCGGCGCGGGGCGTTCCTCGACTGGATCATGCTCAACTGGACCACCGACTACCTGAAAGAGGAGTAGCGATGAGAGCGTTTCTGACCGCCCTGCTTCTTCTGACGGCTGGATCCGTCGCGTGGGCCCAACCCATGACGGCGACCGCCCCGGCGACGTCGCCCGCGGCGGAAGATGAACCCGCCGTCGATGAGATCGTTCCCGAGGCGCTGCTTCGGGCCGCGAGAGAGAGCTTCGTCATCGTCGAGTTCTGGTACAAAAAAGACCTGTCCGACGCGGCCAAGGCCGATCACAAGGACTGGCGGACCCGCCGTCTGTACTCGGACTTCGTGGACCAGAAGCGTCCGGAAGAGCGGGCGGGCCTGGTCGTGGACGACGGGCTCGTGCTGGTGGCCGACAGCGCGATCGAGGACCGGTTCCTGGAGAAGATCGTGGTGCGCGACGTCCGCGGGCGCCGCCACGAGGCGACGCGCGAGCGTCTGCTGACCGACGCGCCGGGGGTGTTGCTGCGCCTCGCGCCGCCGAAGAAGCGCCGCGAGGCGCTCCATCCCCTGGCGTTCGTTCCGGTGGAGGACCGCGGCGTCAACACGCTGCTGCTGTCGGCTCGCCTGTTCCAGTCCGACGACCAGTGGCGGATCGACGCGGCCTCGCTGCCGGCGGCGGTCCCCTTCGCGCCGGGGAAGGCGAAGAACGTCCACTTCGGCGATGGATCGCGCAACGATCCGCACGACGCCGATCCGGAACTCATTGCCGACGAGACCGGCCGGCCCGTCGGCGTGGACCTGTCCGGCGAATTCGACATGGCCCAGAAACTCTGCGCGTGGAAGGGCGCCGACCTGCTCGCGCCGTCGGCGAGCCTCGACTGGAAACTCGTCCGTGCCGCCGAGGACAAGGCCCGCGCCGCCCTGATCGACTGCGTCCACCAGGTGGTCTTCCAGTTCGGAAAGGCCGGGCACGAATACACCACCTACGCGCTGGCCGTCAGCCCGACGGAACTGCTGATCCCCGAGGGCATCACCCGCCAATCCGCCGCGCAGATCCGCCGCATCTTCCTGAAGGAACCGCCCGCCGCCCAGCGCCGCGCGGACTTCGTGGGGGCGTACAAGGGATTCGACGCGGTGCTCCTCCGCCTGCGCGAAGGCAAGCTGCCCGCGCACGTCGAACTGGGCAGGGACGACCCGCAGCGGATGAAACCGTTCTGGGCGGCCACCTGCCGCGAGCGGTTCGGGCGCAAGTACGTGGACCTCGGCACGGCCAGGCTCGTCGGGAAGCAGCGCGGCTACGCGGGCGCCTATTCCTGGCGGGCGTCGCCAGAGCTTCCCAGCGGGGCGTTCCTGGTGAACTTCCAGGGGCAGTTGGTCGGGCTGTATGTCCCACAGCGCCCGGAGGACGAGGCCACCCGCCAGTACCTGCGGAAGGACGAACCCGCGCAGCGAATTTACCCCATCTCCGAGCTGCGCGACGCCTTGGCGCGCCCCGGCGAGCACATGGACCCGCGGATCGTCGTCAAGACCGCCAGCGAGTCGCGCCGCCGCGCGTGGTTCGGCGTGGAATACTCCCGCATCAACCGCGACCTGGCCGAAGCGTTCAAGGTCTCCAAACCGACGCAGGACGGGCAGGTGGGGTTCGTGGTCAGCGCGGTCTACGCGGGCAGCCCTGCCGAGAAGGTGGGCATCCGCGTGGGCGATATTCTCCTTCGCCTCAAGAGCGAGACCATGGCCTACCCCATCGAGCTTCTGCCCGCGCGGGCCCGCGACGAGGAGTACGATTCCCGCCGCCGCAGCGCCGCCTACGCCGAAAGCGAGAGCGAGGAATGGCTGGGCGAGCCGGAACCGACCTGGCGGAACCGGAAGAACACGCTCACCGAGGCGCTGGACGCCGTGGGGATCGGCAAGGAAGTGTCGATCTGGTACGTCCGCCCCGACGGGACGGACGCGGCCGCCGCGAAGGAGTTGAAGTACCGCATCGAGCAGGCGCCGGTGGACCAGGACTCGGCCGGAAAGTGGCAGAACCGCAGCCTGGGCCTGACCGTCAAGGACATGACATACGAGGTGCGGCACGGGCTGAACCTGCGCGATTCGGACGCGGGCGTGGTGGTGGCCAAGGTGGAGGACGGTTCGCCGATGCAGGTGGCGCGGATTTTCGCCAACGAGGTTCTCACCCGCCTGGACGACGCGCCGCTGACCAGCGCCGCGCGGATGCGCGAGCTGGTGGCGGCGGCCCGGCAGGCGGGGAAGGACAAGGTGCGCCTGACGGTCCTCCGCCTGGGCAAGACGCGGTTCGCCGACCTTCCCGTCGCCGCGTACGACCCCCGCGACGACGAAGGACTCGACGAGGGGGAGGAGTGACGGCGAAACGGACGGCGGGGTGGCATGGTTTGCTTGCAAACCGTGTTGATTTATTTGCCAAAGACGGAACACGGGCTGCTTGCAGCCCCTGCCCCCCCAAAACGGAGCGGTCGGGCCGGGAATTTCGTGACTGTCGGCGGGAAATGGTGTAGGATGCCGGACTTGTCAGGCCGCGAAACGACGCGGCGGGTATGGACCGGATTTTCAGAATCGCGCACGAGGTGGATTGGATGAGCAAGCCAAGACGACGCCGGAAGGTCGGATCGAAGAAGCGCCGCGAGCGGCGGAACCGTCGCAAGAAGCGGTAGCGCGGCGGATTTATCGCAAAGGCATACGGGCGCGGCGGGCCGCGGGGTACGTCGCGCCCTCGTCTTGCGCCCGTCGGGCTTACTTCCAGACGCCGGGAACCGCCAGACCGCATTTCGGGCACGCGCCGTCCCGTAGAGCGACGGATCGCACGGAAAATCCCACGCGATCGATCAGCAGTTCGTCGCAGCCGGGGCAGCGGGTCCGCTCGTCGGCGTGGCCGGGAACGTTTCCGCAGTAGATGTAGCGCAGGCCCGCTTCCCGGCCGATCCGGCAAGCGGCCTCCAGCGTCTCGATCGGCGTCGAGGGCGTCGAGGTCATCCTGTAGTCGCCGTGGAACCGGCTGACGTGCCATGGAACGTCGGGCGACAACTCGCCGGCGATGAACTCCGCGATGTCCGCCAGCTCGTCGCGCGAGTCGTTCATCCCCGGCACGACCAGCGTGGTGACCTCCACCCAGATTCCCGCTCGCACCAGCGCCTGGAGGCACGTGAGCACCGGCTCCAAGCACGCCTTCATGACCTTGCGATACGTCTCGTCGCGGAACGCCTTGAGGTCCACGTTGATCGCGTCCAGGTACGGCGCGATGGTCTCCACCGCCAGCGGGGTCAGGAACCCGTTGGACACGAAACAGTTCTTCAGTCCCCGCGCGCGGGCCAGGCGGGACGTCTCCCACGCCAGTTCGAAAAAGACCGTCGGCTCGGTATAGGTGTAGCTGACCGACGCGCAGTCATAATTGATTGCGGCCGTCACGAGCTGCTCCGGACTGACGGCCTTGCCCCCTTCCACCACTCCGCCGCGGGGCGACTGGGAAATCTGCCAGTTCTGGCAGAAGTCGCACTGGAAATTGCACCCCGCGCAGGCGACCGACAGGCTTCGCGAGCCGGGCAGGAAGTGGAAGAGCGGTTTTTTCTCGATGGGATCGGCGTTGACGGCGACGATCGCGCCGTAGTTGAGGGAGCGGAGCACGCCATCGTCGTTGCGTCGGACGCGGCAGACGCCGTACTTTCCGGCCTCGATGACGCACTGGTGGCCGCACAGTCGGCAGCGGACCTTGCGCCCGTCGAGCTTCTCGTAGAGCATCGCTTCCTTCGCCTGGGCCATGGTCGCCTCCCTGTGTATTGTAGCTATCGCAGACGTGCCGCCCACCCGGCGATCCAGAGCAGCCCGGCCGCCGCCAGCAAGGCCGGCCAGAGCGCCGCCGTCGCGCCGATCGGCTCGGGTTCCGGCAGCGGGGCCGCGGCGATGGCTTGTGCGGGCGCGACGACCGGCGTGTCCGCGTGCAGCGGCGGAAGGGAGACGGCGTGCAAAACGCCGTCGCCGTCGCGATGGAGCCCCGGCCAGGGCAAGGGTCCGGGCGGTCCCTCGCCGCCCACGACGGTCCTCCAGCCCGGGCTTGTAGGCGTCGCCAGCGGCGCGGCGCATTCGTAGCGGATTTCGCCCGGGCGCGCGCCAGCGAGGAATTCCACCACGTTGGACAGGAAGATGACGAACGCTTCGCTGCGGGCGAAGGTGGTGTTCTCCTCGGCCGGATCGAACGCCACGTAGACGCGTCGCGGTCGGCCCAGGCCCCCGCCGTCAGCCAGCACCAGCGCGTCGGACCGCCAGGAGACGACCCGCCGCAGCCCCGTCGCGCCGGCCGACACCCACGGCGTGGCGCGGCGGACGGCGACGTGGCGCAAGTCCACGTACCGCAGCAGCGGATCATCGGCGGCGCGGTCGGCGTCGCCCAGCGAGAGCGGGCCGAGGGTCTCGCCCCGACGCCAGGGCGCGGGCTGCGACGGTGGATCGAAGACCAGCGCGGCCACACCGGCCGGCGCGTCGGCGCCGTTGGCGATCACCAGATCCGCGCCCTTTGCGTCGGTCGCCAGGCGCAGCGCCGGGTTGATCCGCACGTAGCGTCGCAACAGCGGATCGTCGCGCCCGACGAAGGCGACCGAGCAGGACGAAACCGTCTTGCGCGCGAGGTAGGCCGACCGGCCGATGCCGTCACCCGTGCCCAGGCGGATGCAGAAGGCATCCGGCGCGTCGACCGTCGCGACGAAGATCGCCCGCCTCCCCGCGTCGGTGCCCGCGAGGGCAGGCGACACCGTTGCGAGCGGCGTGCCGTCGGCGCTGAGGCTCTCGACCGTCACTTGCGCCGCGCCGCCGTCGGGCATCCGGACTGCCGCCAGCACCTGCGCCTTGCCGCCGGGCAGCGCCTCGGCCGCGACGGTCTCGATTCGCTCGCGCGGGAACAAGGCGGGCATCTCGATGTTCGTGACGTTCGGCCCGGGCGCGAAGTCCGCGCCGGCGACGGACAGGCGGTAGACATGCCGGCTGACGGGCGAGGGCTCGGGCAGGCGCAGCTCCGCCGCCCTCGCCGGCAGCCGTGGAAGGTGGGAAAGACGCTGTCGCGCTTCGGCAGGCGACAACCAGCGAAACGTTCCGCCCCCCAGCAGTTCCGGCAGAAGCAACTCGACACGATCGGACTCGTCCAGTCGGTCCAGCAGGTCCTCGGCGGCGGCGCGGAGCCGGCTGGCGTCAAGCTCCGCCGAGGGATAGACGGCGATCGTCACCTGCCGCGCCGGCCGATGCGACAGCCAGACGGGCCCGGCGCCGGCAAGCACCGCGAGCAACGCGCCGGCCAGCAGGAGAACCCACGCCGTCGAGACACGCCGCGCCCGGTGGGCGGACCGGCCCAGCGATTGAATCGCCTGACGCCAAAGCGACAGGCTGCCGACGATCGTCACCTGCCGGTCGGGGCGATACAATGCCCAGGCCGCGACGGCAGCCACGGCCGGCAACCCCAACAGCGCCAGCGGCCAGTGCAGGAGGATCATCGTTCGTAATTTTCGATTGGGGAAGCGGGATTTGCAACCGTCCGGCCGGAGCCACCGAGGCGAATCTCAAATTTCAAATCTCAAATTGCTCCGTTGAAAACATCCGTCCACTGGATGGGTGGCACGCTTTGCTTGCAAAGCGTGTTGCCGAATTTGCCCAGAACACGGCTTGCAAGCAAGCCGTGCCACCCCGTTTTGCATTGTTTTCAACAGAGCAATCTTAAATCTGAAATTCTAGAACTGCCCCATTTCGCGTTCGGGGATGCACTTGCGGATGAGCAGGTAGCGGTAGCCGCGATACTCGGTGATCTCCCCGGACAAGCGGAACTCAAACAGGTCGCGCGGGCGGTCGAGGATGGCCTTCTGCGTGCGTTCCAGCAGCCCCGACGGCAGCAGGCGGATGGGCGGCTCGCGGAGCGTGTTGTCGCCGGCGAAACTCGCCACCCACCACCCCTGTTGGTCGGCCGGCGGATCAATGTTCACCAGGCGGTCCACCACCAGCCCGCCCCGTCCGGGCGCCAGCGGCGAGCCGCGCCGCCCCGGGGCCACGCCGGGCTCGTCGCCTTCGCCCGTCGCGCGCGGGCGGACCGTGACCACCGGCGCGCCGGGACGGTCCTCCAGCAACATGCGACGGATTTCCTCGCTGGACAGCGGCCCGTTCGCCGGCCGCGCGGGGCCCGTCGCGGGCGACGAAACCGGTCGCGCCGCGCCCGGCAGCGGAGACGCCTGCGGGTGCAGCACCGTCACGCGACGCAGCAGGAAGTACGCCTGGGCGTCGCAAACGGTCGTCTCGCCGGTGACGCGGAAGGTCAGCTTCGGGTCGTCCGCCAGCAGGTTTTCCATCTCCTCGCGGAGCAGGCAGGGCAGCACGCGGCGCGGCAGGTGAATCTTCTCGCCGGGTTCGCGGTCGAACGTCAGGACGGGCCATCCGCTGACCGGTTCGACGGTCATGCGGCAGGGCGCGTCGATGAGGATGGTTCCCTCGCGCGGCAGGAGTTTTTTTGCCGCGGGCGGGCGGGCGCCCTGCGCGTCGGTCAGCGGTACGGGCGGGCGGTCCAGCAGGACGCTCTCGATCTCCTGCGGCGAGTGGGCGGCGGGCTCGGTCGTCGCCTCGGCGACGGTCGGCGGCGGCTCGTCGTACTGGCGCCACCACGCGCGGAAGCGGGCGGTCATCTCGGCGCAGCCGGCGCCGCCGGCCAGCAGCAGCGCCAGCGTCACCCAGGCGACCGGACGGATTGTGCTTCGCATTGGCGTCATCAGGCTCTGCCGGACATTGTACCGCCGGGCGGGCGCGAATCCAGCGCCGCCGCGGGCCGGGAGGCGAATCTTTCCTACCGTCCGCCGTCGCGGGTGTAGTTCAGCAGCCCGCCCGCGGCGAGGATCTTCCGCTGGCGCGGCGCCAGTTGGAGGCGGCACGGAAACTCGAAGCCCTTGGTCACATCGCGGACGACGACGGTCTCGGCCGAGCTGATCGCCGCGCCGAGTCCTTCGACGAGAAGTTCGTCGTCGGCGTCCACGCGGGCGTAGTCGGCCGGGTCCGCGAACGTCAGCGGGCAGATGGCGAAGTTCACGAGGTTCGCCTGGTGGATGCGCTCGATCGTCCGGGCGAGCACCGCGCGGACGCCCAGATACATCGGGCAGAGGGCGGCGTGCTCGCGCGAGCTGCCCTGCCCGTAGCTGTCTCCGGCGACGATGACGCCCGCCTGCCCCGCCGCCTTAACCGCCAGCGCCCGTTCGGCGAACGTCGGCGCGCCTTCCTCGTTGAAGCAGTGGAAAACGTATTTCGCGTAGACCGGCACGTTGGAGCGGTGCTTCAGGAACGTGCCGGCGGGCATGATGTGATCGGTGGTGATCTTGTCGCCCACCTTGAGGATCACGCGCCCGCGCAGCGTCGCGGGCAGTTTCTCTCCGCTGGGCGGCTTGACGATGGTCGCCCCGCGGACGATCTCCGCGCCGAGCGCCTTCTTCGGCGGCAACGGCGGCTGGAGCATCTCGTCGTCGAGGAGGAACTTCTTCGGCATGGCGACGCGCGGGCAGGCGATGCCGAATTTCTTCGTCAGGCGGCGCGGGTCGGTGAACTGCCCGGTGAGCGCCGCGGCGACGGCAGTCTCCGGCGAGACCAGGTAGCAGCGGTCGCCCTTGGTGCCCGTGCGCCCGGCGAAGTTGCGGTTGAACGTCCGCAGGGTCACCGCGCCGTCGGCGGGCGAGAATCCCTGCCCGATGCACGGCCCGCAGGCGCTCTCGATGATCCGCGCCCCGGCGCGGACGAAGTCCGCCAGCGCGCCGTTTTCGGCGAGCATGGCCAGCACCTGCCGGCTGCCCGGCGCGATGCCCAGCTCGACGCCCGGATGCACGTGCCGCCCCTTGAGCACCCGCGCGCAGAGCATCAGGTCCTGGTAGCTGGAGTTGGTGCACGAGCCGATGAGCACCTGATCCACCTTCATGCCCTTCTGGGCGGCCACGGGCACGATTTGATCGGGGCTGGACGGCGCCGCCGCCAGCGGCTCGAGCTTGTCCAGGTCGATGACGATGCGTCCGAAGGACACTTCCGCCATGCCGGCCGAATCGGGGGCCCCCACCGTCACGTCGGCGCACCAGCGGCGGATGTTGGCGATGACGGCGGCGTCGTTTTCCGCGTGGAGCTTCTTGACGATGCGGTCGTACTTCGCGTCGTCGTCGGCCGCCAGGGCCGCGAACTGCCCGCCGCGCCCCTGCGCGACGAGGAATTCCCGCGTCTTCGCGTCGGACGGGAAAATGCTCGTCGTGACGCCCAGTTCCGCGCCCATGTTGGTGCAGGTGGCGCGGGCGGGCACGGGCAGACTCCGCACGCCCGGCCCGAAGTATTCGACCACGCATCCGACGTTCCCGCGCGTCGTCAGCACGCTCAGCAGGCGCAGGATGATGTCCTTGGCGGCCACCCACGGGCGCAGCTTGCCGCGCAGCTCCACGCCGAGGACGCGCGGGCAGGTGGTGTAGAACGCCCCGCCGCCCATGGCGACGGCCACGTCCAGGCCGCCCGCGCCGATGGCGATCATGCCGATGCCCCCGCCGGTGGGCGTGTGGCTGTCGGAGCCGAGGAGCGTCCGCCCCGGCCGGCCGAAACGCTCCAGGTGAACCTGGTGGCAGATTCCGTTGCCCGGCCGGCTGTGGTACGCCCCGAACTTCGTGGCGATGCTCTGGAGGTACAGGTGATCGTTGTGGTTCTCCGGGCCGAACTGGCTCATATTGTGATCGACGTAGCTGACCGACACCTCGGTCCGCACACGCGGAATGCCCATCGCCTCCAGCAGCAGGAAAGCCGTCGTGCCCGTCGCGTCCTGCGTGAGCGTCTGGTCGATGCGAATTCCGATCTCGCTGCCGGCCTTCAGGTCGCCCTCGACCAGGTGCTCGCGAAGAATCTTGTACGTCAGCGTCTCGCCCATGGTGGTTCCTTCAGTCTGGCGCCCGAACGCAAGGCGCCTCATTGCCTTCCCACCCCCGCTTGACAGCGGGGGCTTGTTGAATGCATCAGTTCGCTCAGCATACCAGACCGCCCCGCCGGGGGCAAATCTCGTCGTTGCCCTGAGCTTGTCGAAGGATTTCAATCGTCCCTTCGGGACTCCGCGTGTAATATGCCGTCTTCCACGGGCTCGCGCCCGTGGCTATTCATCAAACGCCCTTCGGGCTTAGAAAAGCAATTATCAGACAGCATCGGTTACTGACTACTGGCTACTGACTACTGGCTACTGGCTACTGGCTACTGGTTACTGACTACCAATCCAAGGAGTTCCCATGGCCTTTTGCGAGGTGAAGTTCTCCGGGCAGTCGATCGGCAAGCACACGTCGATGGACGTGATCGTTCCCAACAGCGGGTCCGGACCGTTTCCGGTGCTGTACCTGCTGCACGGCCTGAGCGACGACTGCACCCGCTGGCGACGCCAGACGAGCATCGAGCGGTACGTGGAGGACCTTCCGCTGATCGTCGTCATGCCCGACGGCGGGCGGAGCTTCTACGTCAACGACCCGCGCCCCGGCGGGCGGGCGTACGAGGACCACATCGTCAAGGACGTCGTCGGGTTCGTCGATCGCGTGTTCCCGACGATCGCCGCGGCGCGAGGCCGGGCCGTCGCAGGCCTCAGCATGGGCGGATACGGCGCGATGATGCTCGCCCTGAAACATCCGGACCTTTTCTGCGCGGGCGCGGCGCATTCGGGGGCGTTCCTCTTCGCCCACGAGAAACGCCAGTGGGTCCAGGGCAAGGAGGACGTGACGTTCCTCAACCAGGCCGTCCGCCCGAAGGACTACGACGTGTTCCGACTGGCGGCTGCCTGCAAGACCCGGCGCCGCAGGCCCGCCCTGCGGTTCGACTGCGGGCTGGACGACTGGCTGCTGGCGAGCAACCGCGCCTTCCACACCCACCTGGACAAGCTGGGCCTCGCCCACGAATACGCCGAGCACCCCGGCGGACACAGTTGGGATTACTGGGACATCCACATCCGCGAGACGCTGGCGTTCGTGAGGAAGGCGATGAAGAAACCGTGAGACCGAGGACTGAGGCGTGAGGACTGAGGGAAACCGAGTCCCAAGACCCTGGTCCCGAGTCCCGGAAACGTAGTATCCCGGAACAAAGGAACAAGGAACCAGGAAAGACAGAAGCCCGGCGCGCCGGGATTTCGGGTTCCGTGTTCCCCAGTTCCCGGATACAAAAATCGGTCACCGGTTCCCGGTCTTCCGCTCCAGGTCGAGCATTCGCTGTTTGAGGGCCACGCCGCCGGCCGCGGAGAAACCGCCGGGATTTCCGTCGGCGTAGGTCACGCGATGGCAGGGAACGACCAGGGGGATGGGGTTTTTGCCCAGGGCGGTCGCGACGGCGCGGGCGGCGTCCTCGCGCCCGATTTCCATCGCCAGGCTGGAGTAGCTGCGCGTCTGGGCGTAGGCGATCCGCCGGCAGGCATGGAGCACCTTGCCCGCGAAGGTCTGCTCGCCGGGCAGGTCGCACTCGATGTCTGAGAAATCCACGCGGCGGGCGTTGAAGTATTCGCGGCTGGCGGCGATAAATTGCTCGAACGGCGTCTCGTCGCGGACGGCGCCGGCGTGCTCCCACGAAAGAAGCTCCAGGAGCTGGTCCATCTGGTAATGCGGCAGGACGACCCGCCGCAGGCCCTTGGGCCCCCACACGCCGCCCATCGGTCCCCATGCCGTCGGCCAGGCGGCATACGCCAGTTTCTCGTTCCGGGTGGACATGGGGAAGGATGCTACCCGCCCCGGCTGCCCGATGCAATGCGGCAAGAAGGACCGAGGACCGTGAGGCGGGGATTGCCGGCTACTGGCTACCGGCTACTGGTTACCGGTCACGACGCTTCCTGCCCGGTGAGGGACTGGAACTCAGCCACCTTGGCGGCGATGAGGTCGATGGCGTGTCGTCCTTCCGGCCCGTAGGCGAGCCCGACGAACTGGAAGCCCATGATGGCGTTTTCGCCCTCGATCTGGACGTGGCGGAACTGGGCGTCGACGTAGACGGTTTCCCGCGCGGGCCCGAAGGCCAGCCGCACGCCCACCAGGGCGCCTTCCTCGAGGCTGGAGGAGGCGTCGCCCTCGATCCGCGCCTGGAATCCGCCGGCGCTGAGGTCCACGATCCGCCCCGACCAGACCGGATTTTCCGGGCTGGTTCCGGAGGGCTCGTCCTCCTTGCTTCCCAGCCAGAACGCCGCCCGGACGATCCGCCCCTCGGGCACGTTCACGCGGTTGTAAGCGCGGCGTTGGAGCCGCTGGAGGGAGCCCGGGCAGGCGGCGTAGACCGCCTCGATCTGCACGCCCTCGTAATTCATCTGCTCGATCGAGCGGACGGGCGAGGCGAACATGTGCTTGTAATGCTTGAGCTTGAAACTCACGCCGAGGTCGTCGCCCACGCGAGGTCTGGGCAGGACGACGCCGGCTTCGGGGGCAGGCAGTTCCAGCAGCAGGCAGGTTTCAGTCATGGCCAGGACGCGGCTGTGGAGGGTGGCCCAGTGGTTTTCCTGGCGGAAAGTGAGTGTCGCCGGGACGTGACGATCCACGGCCTGCCGCAGCGTCTCTCGCGTCTGCCGATTGTCCAGTGTGCGCAACATGGCGAAATCCTTACTGGCTCGCAACGGCGCGCGAAAACACAAGTCGCGCGTCATTATTCACTTCGGCAGTTTTTCGGCTGGACTTGAGCGTTGCCGCCGTCGGTCGGGGCGTCGTCCATTCCGAGTTCGGAGCGCATCTGCTCGGTCTTGGGCAGCTTGGGCCCGGTGACGGCGACGAGAATGCCCGGTAGCGACCAGAAGATGGGAATCAGCCTCGCCAGCAGCGCCAGGGCGAAGACCTTGCTGGCGTTGGCCCCGGCGAAGTAGTAGACGTAGAGCCCCTCGACCCATCCGAGCCCGCCGACGCTGATGGGGATGGCCCCGATGATGTAGATCAGCGGGATGTAGACGAAGTACTTGTACCACAGCGTCTGGATGTCCAGGCTCATGCCCAGCAGCGCGATGGAGCCCACCCAGCAGACGTGCGCCCCGAAGGTGATCAGCAGCGCCTGGAGGAGGGCCTTGTAGCGCTTGCGGTAGAGGGCGGCCGCGTCGCCGGCGGCGGCGAAGTGGTGCGCGATCGGCAGGCGCTGGTAGAGCTTCTGGAGGTGCAGCGCCTTGCGCAGGCGGCGGCTCAGCAGCAGCGCCAGCGTGACCAGGACGACGAGAATGACGACGGCGACGGACACGGCGGGGTCGCGGAGTTGCTCGGCGCCGGGCAACCCGCCGACAAAGACGACGGCGATCATGACGGCCGCCAGCAGCGTCAACTCGGCCATGCCCATCACGCGATCGACGAAGATGCTGATGAGGACGGCCGCCTTCCGGTCGGTGTGCTTGGCGACGTAGTACGCCTTGATGACGTCGCCTCCGACCGTTCCGGGGACGACGGTGTTGAAGAACTGCCCCAGGACGGTCAGGCGGAGTGATTCCCACCAGCGGATGCGGATGCGCTGGATCCGCAGCAGGTACCACCAGCGGAACGCGGCCAGCAGCACCGACACGAGGAACCCCGCCACCGCGCAGGCCAGCAACGGGCGATTGATGTTGCGGATGCTCGTGGCGAAACCGGGATGGATGATTTCGTCACCGTCGCGCTTGAACTGGTCCGCGGGACGGGTTTCCTCGCGGGGGCTCCAGAACGTGCCGACGTCGACACGGAGCAGGTCCGGCCGGTCCTGGACGGACCCGAGGTAGCGGCAGGTGCGCGTCTGGTCGGCGGTGATGACGTAATCGTGCCAGTTGGCCTTGTTCAACACCCACCCAAGCAGCACGACGCCCACGGCGATCTTGACGACCAGCAGCAGCGTTTTTCGAAGCTTCCTGCGCATCGGAGATTCCAATCCCTTTCCGGGCGGGATTATACGCGCCGACCCGCCGCCACGCCAGCGCTGGGGACAATCGCCCCGTCAGGCAAACGCTTTCAAGTTCGGTGGGGGTTTTTCCGATGTAACAGATGGAAACGGCAATTTCTGTCTTTTCGCCGGACGGGGCCGGCGCCGGAGGCACCACGACGATGACATCGCTGGCTACCCAGACCAGGCAGACGCACACTGACCAGCTCGAGCAGCTCCGCCGCGAGGTGGACGCCCTGCGCGGGCAGTTGCGGCAGGCGCAGCGTCTTGCGGCCGTCGGAACCATGACCGCCATGGTCGCCCACGAGTTCAACAATCTCCTGACGCCCATCATCAACTACGCGCGCCTGGCGCGGAGCAACCCCGCGCTGGTGGGCAAGGCGATCGCCCGCGCCGACGAGGGCGGAAGCAAGTGCCAGCACATCTGCCGGGCGATCCTGGGCCTGGCGGCCGGAGGCGCGTCGGCGGCGCGCGACGTGAACGTGCGCGAGCTGGTTTCCGAGACGCTGGCGGCCATGGCGCGCGAGCCCGCCAAGGACGGCATCGAACTGGAACTCGACGTCGCGCCCGAGTTGGTCGTCCGCCTGCGCCCGGTGGAATTCCAGCAGGTGCTGCTGAACCTGCTGATCAACGCGCGGTCGGCCGTGCTGGAAAAACCGTCGCCTCGCAAGATCAGCGTTTCGGCGCGGCGCGGCGCGGCCCATCTGGTGCTGAGCGTCCGCGACACGGGGGTAGGCATCGCGCCGGAGAATCTCCAGCGCGTGTTCGAGCCGTTCTTCACGACCCGTCCGTCGTCCGAGAGCGAAACCGCCGGTCACGGCCTGGGCCTGGCCATCTGCCGCGAGATCGTCACGGAACTGGGCGGGCAGATTCACCTGGAAAGCACGCTGGGCGAAGGCGCGGCCTTCACCGTCCGCCTGCCCTGCTGACCGAAGAAGGAACCAGGAAGCGGGAACCCGGACTCCCGCCTTCGGTCCCCGGTTCTTGATTCCCGGTCTCCGGTTTTTCACTCCTCCGCGGGATTATTGACACGCCCGGCGCAACATGCTAACGTCCCTGTCAGGTTTGCAGGCAATCCCAACCCTTCAATAGAAGGAGTTTTGTCATGGAAAGACGGGCGATTCTCCTGCTGTGCGTGCTTGGGCTCTCGTTGCCGTGCTTCGCCCAGAGCGACACCGGCGGGCAATACATCGGCGTGATCAAGGGGGACAACGTCCACGTGCGTTGCGGGCCGGCCATCACCGGCGCCGCCTATCCGTGCACGAAACTGTCCGCCCCCGCGCAGGTGACGGTGGTCGGGAAGGTGGGCGACTGGCTGAAGATTCTCCCGCCGCCCGGCGCCTTCAGCGTGATCGCGAAGGAATACCTCACCGTCGATCCGGACGGCGCCGCGGGCACCGTCACCCAGGACAAGGTGCGCGTCTACGCCGCGGGCGACCTGCGGGCGAGCGACTTCTGGACGGCGCAGGGCTCGCTGAAGAAAGGCGTGCGCGTCCGCGTGACCGGCGAGGTGGGCAATTTCTACAAGATCGCCTCCCCGCGCGGCGCGTACTACTACGTGCACTCCGACTTCGTGTCGCCGCTGTCGGGCGGCGCGGCCGCCACGCCAACCGGCGCCGGCGCGACGCCCGCCGAAACACCCCCCGTCGCCGCGACGACCACGCGCCCCGCGCGGACCGTGACGACCGCCCCGGCCCGCCGCGCCGTGCCCGACACGTCCGATGTGGTGGCCAAGGCCGTCGCCGACTTCCAGGCGCTCGAGAAGGACCTTCTCGCCGAGTACAAGAAGCCCGCCGCCCAGCGCGATTACGACACGCTCATCGGCAAATACAAGGCCCTCGGCGCCAAGACGCCGGACCTGAAGAAATACACCGACGCCCGCGTGGCGTTCCTCGCCGAAGCCGTCGCGCGGCGCAAGAGCGTCGAGGCCGTCAGCGGGCTGGTCAAGTCCGCCGAGGAAGAGCAGCGCCGCCTCGAACTGGAACGGGCCAAGCTCGAAGTGCAGGCCGCCACGAGCCAGCCGGCACGCTACGCCGCACAGGGCGTGCTGGCCCGCAGCGAGGTCTTCACCGGCGACAGCGACACGCCGCAGCGCTACCTCGTCCGCGATCCGGAGACGTTCCGGATCGTGGCCTACACGCAGTCGGCCTCGCCCGCGTTCGACCTGGAGAACTACGTCGGGAAGAACGTCGGACTCTTCGGCGGGTCCAAGTACGACAAGCGCCTCGGGCTGTACGTGGTGCAGGCCGAGCAGGTCGTCGTCCTGAGCGAGGGCGCCGCGCTGCCCGGCGCGCCCAAGCCGGTGGTCAAACCGTACCGCCCGACGCACCGTTTGGAACCGGCGGAGCCCAAGGAAGAACCCGCGCCGGAACCGAAACCCGAAC
>JAKPKY010000202.1 GCA_029553505.1 Planctomycetota bacterium | reverse complement strand
CCCCGTATCCACAGGCGGCCGAGGCCATGCAGCACGACCCCACCCGCGACCGCAGGCTCCTGCTGCACCGCCGGCAGATCGCCCAGCTCGAGTCGCACGTCAAGCAGAAGGGCAAGACGCTCGTCCCGCTGGCGGTATATTTCAAGAACGGCTGGGCCAAGTGCGAGATCGGCGTGGCCGTCGGCAAGAAGCAGCACGACAAGCGCCAGGACCTTCGCACGCGCGATCACCAGCGGGAGATCGCGCGCGAGATGCGCCGGCGGAACCGGTAGCGAGCCTCAGGCGTCGCGCGGGGGCGTGTCGGCGGGCTTGCCCGCGCCGCCGCGCAGCGTGCGGTACAGGCAGAAGGACAGCATCGCCACGATCACCGACCAGCCTGCCAGCAGGAAGATCCATCCTTGCCACGTCATGGCGCCACCTCCGTGGATTCGCCCTTGCGGCGTTTCCAGACCGCCCAGACCAGGAAACACAGGATCGCCAGCAGCATCAGCAGCAGGATCCGGGTTAGGATGCGGGCCGACCGCGAGGCCGGGTCCGCGCCCTCCATCAGCAGCGTCTTGCCGAGTTCCTGGTAGGCCCACGTGCCCAGGATCGCCAGAAGGAACAGCGGCGTGACGTACTTGATGACGAACCGGTACACGCCGGGAATCGTGATGTCCGAGCCGGAGTGCAGTTCCGTCCAGGCCCGCTGCATGCCGAAGACCCACGCGAAGAGGATCGCCTCCAGCAGGGCGAAGCTCACCAGGCAGAAGTTCACCGCCCAGAAGTCCAGCTCCCCGATCACCGCGCTGCCGCCGAAGACCGACGCGTGGCAGAGGATGAACGTGGAGATGGCGAAGATCGCCACCGCCTCACGCTTGGTGAGGTTGAATTCGTCCTCGAGGAAGGCGATGGCCGGCTGGGCCAGCGAAATGCTCGACGTGATTCCCGCGATGAACAGCAGGAAGAACCACAGGAACCCGAAGACGTTTCCGAACGCGACGCGCTGGAGGACCATCGGCATGGCCAGGAACCCCAGCTCGAAGGTTCCGCCCCTGGCGAACTCGCGCGTGGCGGCCCCGCCGAAGAACACGAACGCGGCCGGGATCACGATGCTCCCGCCTAGGACGACTTCGGCGAAGGTGTTGGCCGACGCGCTGGTCAGCCCGGCCAGCGCCACGTCGTCCTCCTTGCGGAGATAGCTGGCGTAGGTGAGGATCGCGCCGATCCCGACGCTGAGGGTGAAGAAAATCTGTCCCGCCGCCGCCAGCCAGATGTCCGACTTGAGCAGGTGCAGGCAGTCATTCAGGCGGGCCCAGGTTCCGCCTGTTCCGCTCCGCACGCGCTGCCAGGCGTCGGCGTCGATCAGGGCCGACCAGTCCGGGTTCCACAGGAACCCCATGCCGTTGGAGACGTTGTTCTCCGGGTGCGCCGCGTCGGGCGTGCCCAGCGTGAAGACGCGCACGACCAGCACCGCCGCCAGAATCAGCAGCGCCGGCATGGCGATCTTGCAGACCCGTTCGATGCCTGCCCGCACGCCGAAGTAGACGACTGCCGTGTTCGCCAGGAACGTCGCCAGGAAGAATCCGTACGCCGGCCAGAGCGATTGGAAATGCGTGCCCTCGCCGCCGAGGTAATTGTCCAGGAAGCCCTTGACCGCCTCCTTGGTGGTGCAGTCGGAATACATTCCCGTCGCGGCGAAGACGCTGTAGCCCAGCAGCCAGCTCTCGATGTAGACGTAATAGATGTAGATGACGATGGGCCCGAAGATGCCGATGACGCCGAAGTACTTCACGAAGCGGTTCTTGTTGGCCATCGTGTGGAAGGCACCCGGCGCGGTGCTGTGCCCGAACCCGCCGCCGAACCGCCCGATGGTCCACTCCACCCACATCAAGGGCACGCCCAGCAGCAGCAGGGCGACGAAGTAGGGGATCAGGAACGCCCCTCCGCCGTTGGCGGCCGCCACGCCCGGAAACCGCAGGAAATTCCCCAGCCCGATAGCGCTGCCCGCGACGGCGAGGATGACGCCCAGCTTGCTGCCCCAGCGTTCTCGCATCATGTGCCTGGCCCTCGTGAAGGTCTCGGAAATGCGCCCGACCGCTCCGACCCTGCCGACCGCGACGGACTTCCAACGCGCTATGATGCTCCAAACGCCCCCCGCGGACAAGAAATTTTGGATGGCTCGCGGGGCGGGGCTTTTGTGCATGCGTCGCGTGCATCTGGCCGATATGATTTTCATTGCGTAGGGTGGGCAACTCTGTTGCCCACGGAAGGGCGGTTGGGAAGGTTTGCACGGCTGTAGTACGCGACAACCAATGACGATGCGCAATTCGGCGCCGTGTCGAACCAGCCCCCGCCGTCAGGCGGGGGTACCCCCGGCTCACGCCGGGGGCTTGTCGGGTGAATGCGTGGCGTTTCTCTGCAGATTTTGAGAGAGCGAGTCGAACGTGACGGAAAACGAGCAATCAACCCGTCGGGGAATTGCGGCCTTCATCGAGGCGGCCCGGCCGATCCACTGGACCAAGAACGTCTTCGTGGCGGCGCCGCTGCTGTTTTCCGGGCGGTTCAACGAACCGCGCGCCTGGCTGGAGTGCCTGCTGGCCGTCGCCGCGTTTTGCCTGCTGGGCAGCGGGATGTACCTGATCAACGACGTGTGCGACCGTCGCCAGGACCAGGCGCACCCGGTCAAGCGCCGCCGGCCCATCGCGTCCGGCAGGTTGTCCGCGCCGGCCGCGGTGGCGGGGGCCTGCGCGCTGCTGGCGGCGGGGTTGGCCATCGTGCTGGCTGTGGCGCGCACGACGTGGGATTCCTCCCAGGCGCTGCACGGCGCGGGGCTGCTGGTCTGGACCGTCTGCTACCTCGTGATGAACCTGCTGTACTCGTTCTGGCTGAAGCGCCACGCGATCGTGGACGTGCTGGTGGTGGCGATGGGATTCGTGCTCCGCGCGATGGCCGGCGCGGCGGCGATTTCCGTTCCGATCAGCCCCTGGCTGGTGGTCTGCACGCTGACGCTGTGCCTGTTCATCGCGCTGGCCAAGAGGCGGGCGGAGATCGACGAGATGCCCGCCGGACAGGCGGGGCAGGCCCGGCCGGCCAACCGGGGCTATCGAAAGGAGACGCTGGAGCACATGCTGGCTGTCTCGGCCGGGCTGGCGATCGTGACCTACTGCCTGTATTGCCTGGCGCCGCGAACCATCGCTCACATCGGTTCGGGGCACATGGTCTGGACCATTCCGCTGGTGATCTACGGCACGTTTCGTCATTATCGCAACAGCCAGGTGCAGGCCGCCTCCGACGCCGTCTCCGTGCTCGTACGCGACCGGGTCATGTGGCTGGTGGGGCTCGCCTACGTGATGCTGACGGGTCTGATCATCAAGTTCGGGTCTATCCCGGCTGTGCGGGACATCCTGGATATCGGAGAAACCCTGCGATGAACGCGGGGGAATGTCCCTATCCGGGGGTAGGGTTTCCCCTGATTCCCACGCCTGGAACATTGCCGAATCGCTCCATCGCTGGTATGATCCTACGTCACGGTGCAATTGCTCGCCCGACCGAAACAGGATAACTCACGGGAACTATGCCTGATCCGAAATACACGCTGACGCAGGTGTTGCAGGATAAGTGGTGGGTGGGTGTCGTTTCCTTCGCCATTGCCCTCGTCGTGACGCCGATCGTCCGGCGGATCGCGTATCGCTACAAGATCGTCGATCGACCGGATGATCTGCTCAAACCTCACGGCCGGCCGATTGCCTATCTGGGCGGCTTGGCCATGTGCGTGGGCCTGCTGGCCGGATTGGCGATCTATCTGATCGTCATGCCCGAAGCGTCTCGGTATTGGAACGAACTTGGCACGAACCTGGCCGACGTCAACCTCGGAAGCATTTTTCTGAATCCGGTCTGGAACCTCCTGTTCTTTGCGATCGCGGCGGTGGTGATTACCGTGGTGGGGCTGCTGGACGATTTGCGCAATCTGAAACCCAGGACGAAAGTCCTCGGGCAGGTGATTGCGGCCGGCATCCTGCTGGTCGGCGGGATCGGGCTGAGAACCGGAATCGTGCTGTTTTCCGTCCCCACCATCCTGTGGAAGTTTTTCGGCGCGACGCCCCCCGAATGGATAATCGCTCCCCCGATGTGGCTGCTGGCGCCCATCAGCGTGGTCGTCACCGTCGTGCTGGTCATCGCCGCCTGCAACGCCACCAACCTTCTCGACGGGCTCGATGGGCTCTGCGGGGGCGTCACGGGGATCATCTCCCTGGGATTCCTGGCGCTGGCGACCTATCTGGCCGTATACGGCTGGCCCGGGCACGAGGGATACGACGCGCTGCGGATGGGCATTGCCCTGGCAATGGCGGGCGCGGTCTTCGGGTTCCTGCCCTATAACGTTCCGCCCGCCAGCATCTTCATGGGCGACGCCGGAAGCATGCTGCTGGGGTTCTTTGTCGCCGTCATGATGGCCCTGTTCTGCCGCGAGCACAATCCCCGCTGGTTCATCGCCGCCTGCGCGGTCTTCGCGCTGCCGATTTTGGACACGGCGCTGGCCGTCGTCCGGCGACTGCTGGCGCGAAAGAATATCTTCGCCGGAGACCGCAGCCACCTCTATGACCAACTGGTCGATCGCGGAATGACCGTCAAGCAGGTCGTCGCGCTGTTCTACGTCTTGGCGATCCTGGCGGCGTTGATCGGGGTGTTGGCGGCGATCTTCCTGCGAACCCGACACGCCGCGATCTTCTACCTGGTACTGCTGATCGTCATCTGGACGGTGTTCGGCGTGATGGGCATGATCAAGCCCCCTCCCCATCCGTCGAAGCCCCAAGCGGGCACTCCGCCGGCCGACGAGGGCGGGAATCCCTGATTCCGCCAACCCCATGGAGTCATACTCGATCCTCTCCGAGCTGGTCGATCTGGCCGAAACCCTCGGCATGACGGTCCGGCGCGCCCCGTCCGGAGACGGATCGTCGGCGCACCCCGGCGGGGCGATCGTGAAACTCAAGGGAAGGGAAATGCTCTTCCTCGATCCGTCTGCGCCCGTCGCAGACCAGATCGATGTGGTGGCGCTGGCCCTGCGGGGGCGGCCGGAAATTGAGAACCGCTTCCTGGCGCCCGAGCTTCGCGCCGCCATCGACCAGGCCGGGCGGGACTGAACGCCCGGCCAGACCCCCGCGCGAGGCAGTTTGGGCTTCCCGCCGCCGCCGTCCGCCAGTATCATCTCCGACCATGAGAGTCATCGGACAAGGCATTGACATGGTCGAATGCGCCCGCCTGGACGAGATCATCGCCCGGCACGGCGAGCGGTTCCTCCAGCGCGTGTTCACGGAGACGGAGCTGGCCTACTGTCGCGGAAAGAAGCGGGAGATCGAGCACCTCGCCGGGCGGTTCGCCGCCAAGGAAGCGGTGCTGAAGGTTCTGGGCACCGGATGGCGCAACGGCATCAACTGGACGGACATCGAGATCCGCAACGAGCCGTCGGGCCAGCCCCGCGTCCGCCTCAGCGGGCGCTGCCTGGAAATCGCCGACGAGATGGCGCTGACGAAGGTGCTGGTCTCCATCAGCCATATCTCCACTCACGCCGTGGCGACGGCGATCGGATTGACCGCCGCCCACGGCGGGGCGCTGGGGATCGGGGATTGACAACCCCGCTCGAGAGGATGAGCGACGGACACCCGGTCATTTTCCTGTCGGCGGCGGAGGCCAGCGGCGACGCGCACGCCGCGGACCTGGTCGTGGCGCTGCGCCGGCGGTTTCCCGGCGCCCGGCTGGTCGGGGTGACGGGGGAGAAGATGGCCCGCGCGGGGTGCGAGTCGGTGGCGGACTTCACCCGCAGCGCCGCGATGATGGGCAACGTGCTGGCGACGCTCGGCTACTGGATTCGCGCGGTGCGATCCGTCCGCAGGGCGATCCGCGAAATCCGCCCGGACCTGTTCATCCCGGTGGATTCGCCGGCGCTGAACTGGTCGCTGGCGAAGACCGCGCGCCAGGGCGGCGCCCGCGTGATGCACTACATCTGCCCGCAGATCTGGGCCTGGGCCCCGTGGCGGATCACCAAGCTGGCCCGCCTGACGGACCACGTGGCCTGCATCCTTCCGTTCGAGCAGCGCTACCTGCGCGACCGCGGAATCGAGGCCACCTACGTCGGGCATCCGCTGTTCGACCAGGTTCCGCCGCGCCCGGCGGAGCTGCCGAATCTCCTTGACGCCTGGGCCGACGGCGAGTGGCGCATCGTGCTGCTTCCGGGCAGCAGGGCGTCGGAGATCCGCTACCACGCCCCCGCGCTGCTTGCCGCCGCCGCGGCGCTCCGGCGGCGCTGGCCGAAAGCGCGATGCTTCCTGTCGGCCAGGACGGCAGAATGCGACCGCATCGTCCGCCGCGTCTGTTCGGCACAGGCGGTCCGCCACGCGGAAATCGTCGTCGGGCGGACGGCGGAACTGCTTGCCGACGCCCATTTCGCGCTGGCTGGCAGCGGAACCGTTACGCTCGAGGTCGCCCACTACGGCGTGCCGATGGTGACGTTCTACCGCACCAGCAGGCTGCTCCACGCGGTCCTGGCCGTCCTGGGGCGATGGGCGGTTCCCACCCCGCACTTCGCGCTGGTCAACATCCTCGCCGGGCAGCGGCTGGTCCCCGAGCTGATTCCCTGGCACGGTGACAGCCGTCAGCTCGTCCGGGTCGTCCGCGAATCCATGGAAGACCTGGGCGGATTGCTGGAGACGCGGGAGAGGCTCCTGGCGATGACGGATTCGCTCCGCCTGCCGGCGGGGCAGACGGCGGCGGACAACGCGGCGGCCGTCGCCGCCGAAATGCTGGCGTGAGGTTGGCTGACGATCAGGAGATTGTCGCGCCGGCCGGGCAGGGCTCGTCAGTCGTCAGGATGATGACCTTGCGCTGCTCGCCCTCGGTGTAACTGGCGGCCAGCAGCATTCCCTGCGACTCCATTCCGCGCATCTTCCGCGGTTCGAGGTTGGCGACGACGATGATCTGTTTCCCCAGCAACTGCTCCGGCGCGTACCACGCCTTGAGCCCGGCGATGATCTGCCGCTGCTCGCCGCCGAGGTCGATCTTCAGCACGATGAGCTTGTCGGCGTTGGGGTGTGCGGAAACTTCCAGCACCTTCGCGACGCGGAGATCGAGTTTGGCGAAGTCGTCGTAGGAGATCACGGGCTTGGGTTCGGCGGGTGCTTCGGACATTTTCGGGCCTTTCCTGCAAACGGGATCGCGGCGATCACGCCGCCGGAGGCAGTGTAAACGCCTCCGTGGCGCGGGGCAAGACGGGGACTGGCGAAATCCGCCGGGCGCCCATAAAATGCAGCCTTGCACGGAAGGCAGGTGTCGGCGATGGGACTGTATCCCCTGAAGTTCACCCCCATCTACAAAGAGAAAATCTGGGGCGGGCGGAGCCTGGAGCGCCTCTTCGGACGCTCCCTGCCGCCCGGCGCGAAGGTCGGCGAGAGCTGGGATCTGGCCGACCTGGTCGAGGGCGCCAGCGCGGTGTCCAACGGGCCGCTGGCGGGCACGACGCTGACGGAACTGACCGCGCGCGAGGGGGCGAACCTCCTGGGCGCCGCGCGATCGCTGGACAACGGACGCTTCCCGCTGCTGCTGAAACTGCTCGACGCGAACGACATCCTCTCGCTCCAGGTGCACCCCGACGAGAAGGCGGCGGCGGAAATCCCCGGCGCGGCCCTGAAGACCGAGTGCTGGACGATCCTCGAGAGCCGCGAGGGGTTCATCTACAAGGGCGTTCGGCCCGGTGTCACAGCCGAGCAGCTCCGCCACGCCATCGAAACCGACACGGTCGAGCAGTACGTCCGGCGGGTCGACTGCCGTGCGGGCGACTTTCATTACCTGCCGGCCGGGCTGGTGCACGCCATCGGGCCGGGCCTGGTCGTCGCCGAGGTGCAGACGCCCTCCGACACCACCTACCGCGTGACGGACTGGGGGCGCGGGCGAGAAATCCACGTCGAACGCTCGATGCAGTGCATCCGCTTCGACCTGACCGGCGATGATCCCCCCGGCGCGTCCGACGAGACGCTGCTGGTCACGCCGTATTTCAGCGTTGCCAAGCGGCTGGCCCGCGCGGGTTCGCCCGCCGTCCTTCCGCCGGGGCGGTGCACCGCCGTCATGCTGCTGGACGGTGCGGCCGAAATCATCCACAGTGGGCAGGACGAGGCGATCGTCCCCGCCGGCGCGGGCGACACGGTGCTGTTCCCCGCCGAGCTGGAGTTTGCCGACCTGAATCCCCGGCGCGACTGCGCCTATCTCGAAATCACGCTGCCGGAGGGCGCATGAGCAAGGTGAGGATCCAGAAACTCCTGGGCGAGATGGGCGTGGCGTCCCGCCGGGCCGTCGAACAGATGATTCTCGACGGGCGGATTTCGGTCAACGGAAAGCCCGTCGTCGCGCTGCCGTGCATGGTCGAACCCGACCGCGACGAGATTCGCGTGGACGGCGTGGCCGTCGCCCGCAGGTCGTCTCGCAAGGTGTATTTCCTGCTGAACAAGCCGCGCGGCGTCGTCTGCACGCAGAACGACCCCGACGGCCGGCCCCTCACGACCGACCTCGTGCCGGCAGGACGCGAACGCCTCTACTGCGTCGGACGCCTCGACATGGAAAACACCGGGTTGATCCTGCTGACCAACGACGGCGAGTTGACCCA
>JAKPKY010000193.1 GCA_029553505.1 Planctomycetota bacterium | reverse complement strand
CGGTGTGCCAGAGGGTCTGGCCGAGGGCGTTGTATGCCGCCTGCCAGAGGGTCTGGGTGGAGACGGTGGATAACGGAGAGTTGGCCGTTAACAGTTGGACGGCGGTGACGAGGCGGTTGGTGCGGGAGAAGAGGAGGGATGAGCCGTCGCGGGCGGTGAGGCGGACGGGATCGTCGTTGGCGTCCAGCTCGGCGCTCTCGGCCCAGGTTTCGGCGGGGGTGCTGCTGTTCGCCCGATAGACCTTGTTGGAGGCGGTGACGAGGCGTCCGCCGGAGGGCAGATTGTTGTTGTAGGTGAAGGCCGTGTCGCGGCGGGCGGCGTTGTCGGTGACGGCGGCTGAAGAGGATACCGAATTGTAGTACCCGATTTTACCTGACGCGGGCGAGAAAAGCTCGCGCTCGAACGTGACGTCGCGGCGGCCGGTGGCGGAAAATGTGCGGTAGTTGAGGTAGTCGCCGCGGCGGGTGTAGATTCTGTCCCAGCGGTCATTGGCGAGGGCGGCGGCTTTCGCGTGGAGGGCGGCGGAGCCGGTTTCGTCGATGAGCGCCCACAGTTTCGAGGCGCCGTTGCGGTCGCGCTTGACGGTGGGGCCCAACGCCGCGTAGGCGTGGTAGTTGTAGGTCGTCACGCGGCCGGAGGGGTCGGTGATGGAGAGTTCGGAAGGCTCGTCGTATCTGGGCCACTCCTCGAACGTCTGGTGGAGGTCGAACTCCCAGCGCCCCCCGTTCGGCCAGGTCATGGCGGCGGCGTGGTGGCGGGAGACGGTCGTGCCGGAATTGTATTTGAGTTGGCGGGTCCGGGAGCCGTATTCGAGCGTCGTGGTCTGGCCGCCCATGTCGGTGACGGACGCCAGCAGCGGGGTGCCGTTCGTGGTCAGGTAGGTGAAGGCGGCGGAGCGCCCCAGTTCGCCGCCGCCGGGGCCGGCGGCGTAGACGCGGGAGACCGTGCCGTCCTGGTTGTAGTCGTAACGGAGCGAGCAGCGCGTGACAGTGGAGGAGACGGAGACGAAGCGTCCGGTCGTCTCGTCGCGGGTGACGATGAGCGCGTTGCCGAAGGCGTCCTCGATGCTGGCGAGCGTCTGGGAGAGCGGGCTGTTGGTGGGGTGGTAGGTGTAGACGGCGGTGCCGTGGCCGGTGGAGAGCCGCGCGGAGCCGTCCGGGAAGAGGGCGGCGGTGTGGCTGCCGGTGAGGGTGGGGTCGCGCGGCAGGTAGGTGCCGTCGGACTGGCGGTTGAAGTAGAGTTCGCGGCCCGTGGGGAGGTGGAACAGGAGGTGGTCGCCCGGATCGAGGGCCACGGTGGATTCATAGGAGGCGGACCAGCGGTAGCCGAAGGGCTGGAACTGGATGCCGGGGATGGCGTAGCGGGCGTTGTCGGCGTCGCGGTCGTTGTAGGTGAGGATGAGTTCGAGGGACGGGCCGGCGGGGGCGTCGAGCCATAGGGGCGTGTCGATGAGCAGGTAGTTGAGATTGAGGGAGTGGACGGCGTGGACGGGCATGCCCCGCGAGCGCCTGTATTTCTCGCACGGGTCCGTTTCGTCGTCGGCGATGCCGGTGTCGTCGTTGTTGGTCTCGTGGCCGCAGCAGCCGCCGGTGAAGGCCTCGTCGGCCGCTGTG
>JAKPKY010000171.1 GCA_029553505.1 Planctomycetota bacterium | reverse complement strand
CGGAAGCCCCTGCGGAAGCCCCCACGGAAGCCCCCGCGGAAGCCCCCACGGAAGCCCCCGCGGAAACGCCCGAAACCTCGACGCCTTCGCAAGAGTCCACAGACGCGCCGGAAGGCGGACCTTCCGACCCGGCTGCACAATAGGCTGAACGTTTCAGTCTGGTTCGTGTCGTACGGAAACTTTTTGCCGGGAGGTTCTCTTGGCAACACGCGTATTTGAGTTGGCCCGCGAGATCGGGGTGACCAGCAAGGTCATCCTGGAGAAATGCCGCGCCGAGGGCCTGGAGCTGAAAAACCACATGGCGACGCTTTCGGCCGGTCTGGAAGCGACCATCCGCGAGTGGTTCAGCGAAGAGGTCACCCAGACCGCCGTCGAGACCGCCGGCCACGTCGACTTGCAGAAGGCGCGGGCGGATGCCCGTCGAAGCCGTCGCCGCAAGGCGCCCCCGAAGCCCGCGGAAGAGCCCGAAGCGCCGCCGGCGGAAGAAGCCGCCGTCGCCGAGGGCGAGGCGCCGGTCGAGGTGGTCAAGACCGAAGCTCCGCCCGCGGAAGTCGTCGCCGAAGCGCCGCCGGTGGAAGCTGCCGAAGCCGAAGCGCCGCCCGCGCCCGAGGCGCCCGCCCCCCCGGCCGCCGAAGAAGCGCCCGCGCCCGTCGCCGAAGCACCGGCGGAACCCGAAGCGCCGGTCGAGAAGGAACCCGCCGCCAGGAAGCACGAGCGGCCCAAGAAGCCCCACAAGGAACACAAGGAAAAGGAAGAGGAAAAGGTGGTCAAGCCGGCGGGCCCCATGCTGGTGCCCAAGCCCGCCAAGCTCAAGGGGCCGCGCGTCGTCCGCGCGGAGAAGCCCGACTACCTGCCGCCTCCCGCGCCGCGCCGCGGACCGAGCATCGGTCCGGGCGGAAGCGTCGGCGTGACGCCGCCGCCCCCGCAGCGAGGCGCCGGACGCGGCGTGGCGCCGCCCGCGGAAGAGGAAGAAGGCGCCGGAAAGGGCAAACGCCGCACCCCCCGACGAAAGGGCGGTCGCAGCGCCGACAGCGGCGAGCAGCTCAAGGAATGGCGCGAGAAGGATTTGGCGGAGCGGTCGGAGCGCCTCGCAGCCGCCACCGGCGGACTGCGCAGGCACCGCGCCAGCGTCGGAGGCGGGCGGACGATCTCCACCGGCCCGCAGATCAAGAGCGGAAAGGTCGAAATCGACGAGCCGATCACCGTCAAGAGCCTCTCTGCCGCCACCGGAGTCAAGTCCACCGAGTTCATCAAGAAGCTGATGGCCCAGGGACAGCTGGCGACCGTCAACCAGGTGCTGGACCGCGAGACGGCCGAGATGCTCGTCGTGGACTACGAGATCGAGCTGGTCGTCCGGCACGCCAAGACGGCCGAGGAAGAACTCGTGGAAAAGCTCGAGCAGCGCCCCCGCAACGAGCTGTTGCCCCGGGCGCCGGTGGTGACGTTCCTGGGTCACGTGGACCACGGCAAGACGTCGCTGCTGGACCGCATCCGCAACGCGACGGTCGCCTCGGGCGAGGCGGGCGGAATCACGCAGCACATCGGCGCGTACCGCTACGATCTCGAGGGGCGGCACGTGGTGTTCCTGGACACGCCCGGGCACGAGGCGTTCACCGCCATGCGCGCCCGCGGCGCCAACATGACCGACGTGGTGGTCCTCGTGGTCGCCGCCGACGACGGCGTGATGCCCCAGACCGTCGAGGCGATCAGTCACGCCAAGGCCGCCGGGGTTCCCATCGTCGTGGCGCTGAACAAGGTGGATGTCCCGAACGCCAACATCCAGCGGGCGATGGGGCAACTGGCGGAGCACGACCTCCAACCGCGGGAGTGGGGCGGAAACGTCGAAGTCATCCAGACCAGCGCCGCGACGGGGCAGGGAATCGACACCCTCGTCGAGACGCTCAGCCTGGAGGCGGAACTGCTGGAACTCAAGGCGGAGAACGACGCGCCGGCCAGCGGTTTCGTCATCGAGTCGCAGATGAGTCAGGGGCGTGGCGTGGTGGCCACCCTCCTGGTGCGCAACGGAACGCTGAAGGTCGGCGACATCCTGCTGGCCGGGCGCTCCTACGGGCGCGTCCGCCAGATGCTCGACAGCTGGGGAAAGCCCCTCGAGCAGGCGGGCCCGTCCACCCCGGTGGAAGTCTCCGGTCTGGATGAGGTGCCCGAGGCGGGCGACCGGTTCTACGCGCTGGACAGCATCGACCAGGCGCGGGCGACCGCCGAGGACCGCAAACAGCGGGCGCGAACCCAATCGCTGACGGCGGCGCCGCAGCGGACGCTGTCGGACATGCTCAGCCGCATCGAGGCCGGGCAGAGCAACGAGATCCGGCTGATCCTCAAGGCCGACGTGCAGGGCTCCGTCGAGGCGCTGACCGGCACGCTGAGCAAGCTGGGCACCGACGAGGTGCGACTGACGATCCTCCATGCAGGCGTCGGCGGAATCACCACCGGCGACGTGGCACTGGCCGAGGCGTCCGACGCGCTGATCATCGGGTTCAACACGGTGGCGGATTCCGCCGCCAGGCAGGAGGCCGAGGCCAAGAGCGTCGATATCCGCCTGTACCGCGTGATCTACGAGATCGTCGAGGATATCCGCAAGGCGCTCGAGGAAGGCCTGGAGCCCGAAATTCGCGAGGAGACCCTCGGGCGCGCCGAGGTCCGCCAGACGTTCAAGGTCTCGCGCGTCGGAACTATCGCCGGGTGCTACGTCACCGACGGACTGGTCAACCGCAACGCGAAGGTCCGCATCACGCGGAACAACATCGTCGTCGAGGACGGGCGCGACCTGGACAGCCTCAAGCGTTTCAAGGACGACGCCCGCGAGGTTCGCGCGGGGCTGGAATGCGGCCTGAAGATCGCCGGATACGACGATGTGAAGGAAGGCGACATCCTGGAGTTCTACCGCAAGGTGGAAGTGGCGAGAAAGCTGTAAAAGCGCCGGACCGCGCACCGGTCTGACGGGACGGAACCAGGACATGGCGACAGTGGTCGGCTTGCTGCACCTGGAACTGCACGTGCCCGAGGCGATGACGCTGAAGGACAAGCGGCGGATCGTCAAGGGATTCAAGGACCGCCTGCGGAACCACAATGTGTCGGTGGCGGAAGTGGGCGCCTTGGACAGTTGCCGCCGCGCGGTCCTGGCGGTGTCGATGGTGGGCAACGAGCGTCCGTACGTGGAAGGGGCGCTGCAGCAGATCCTCAACAGCGCCGCCCGCCACCGCGACATGGTTCTGGTGTCCGAGGAATGGCAATGGTTATGACCCCGCCCGGCGGCGGCCGGCAGCGGGTTTCGAGGAACTGCGGTTGCGTACGACTCGTCGAACTGAGCGGGTGGCCAGCCTGATCCGCAACACGATCGGGCAGCTGCTCCTGGCGAAGATTTCGGATCCGCGGATCGATCCGGCCAAGACGTCGGTGACGCGCGTCGAGGTGCCCGACGATCTGCTGACCGCGAAGGTCTACGTCTCGGTGATCGGCACCGAGGCCGAGCAGCGGACCACGCTCCGCGCCCTGCGCCACGCCGCCGGGCGCGTGCAGGAGCTGATGATGCGCGAAATCCGCCTGCGCCACACGCCGCTGCTGGAATTCGCGCTGGACGAGAAATTCAAGAAGACGCTCGAGACGTACCGCCTGATCCAGGTGGCGATGGACGAAATCCGCCAGAAGGAGCAACGGCAGTCGGGCGAACCCGCCGAGGCGGAAGGGCAGAACGGGCAGGAACCGGGCAACCAGGACAGCCAACGATGAAAAACGCCAGGGAATACGAGCGGAAGATCAAGAAACTGCTGGCCGGACGGAAGAAAGTCTCCACCCCCGCGCCGGTGACGGGCGAGGATCGGATCCACCTGCTGATCGAGGCGGTGCTCCAGTCCGACTCCTCCCGCAAGCAGGCGGCGCAGGCGTTCGCGGCGATGCGGCGCGATTTCGTGGACTACAACGAGCTGCGCGTCGCGCCGGTCAAGGACATCGTCGAACTGCTGGGGCGCGACTTTCCGTTGGCGCGGCGCAAGGCCGAGCGGATCGTTTCCGCCCTCAACGGGTTGTTTGACGGCGTCTACCAGGTCTCCATGGAGCATCTCGACTCCAAGACCAAGCGCGACGTCCGCCGGCACCTCGAGGAGATCGGCCTGGACCCCTACGCCGCGGCGGTCGTCACGCTCCTGGCGTTCGGCGGGCACGCCGTTCCCGTCGATCAGGCGCTGGTGGACTGCCTGGTGATGGAAGGATACGCCCACCCCGACAGCACGGTCGCCGACATCCAGGGGTTCCTGGAGCGGATCGTCTCGCAGAAGGAGGCGTTCGCGACGCACGAGTTCCTCCGCGGGTACGTGGAGAAATCGGCCAAGGCGCTGGCGAAATACCGGGCGGACAAGGCCGCAGCCGCTGCCGCCGCCGAGCAGGCGCGCCTCCAGGCGGAAAAGGAAGCGGCGGAAAAGGCCGCCGCCGAAGCCGCCGCGCGCGAGGCCCGCGCCGCCGCAGCCGCCGCCAAACGCGCCGCCAAGGAGGCCGCGCAGGCCGCCCGAAAGGCCGTCGCCGCAAAGACGCGCCGCAACGCCGCCGCCAGGGCACGGCGCAAAGCCGCGAAATCCGCAAAAACCCCGGCCAGAAAACCGGCGAAAAAATCGTCCTCCAAGGCCCGCAAATCGCGGGCTAAAAAGAAGAAGTGACCCTTACGCACGAGAGCACGAGGCCGTAGATGGTAAACCGAACCGCAGAAGACAAGCTGGTGTTGGGCATTCCCAAGGGGTCTCTCCAGGACAGCACGCTGGACCTGTTCCAGCGCGCGGGATACAACGTCAGCGTTTCGTCCCGCAGCTATTTCCCCACCGTCGACGACGAGAAAATGAGCGCCATCATGTTCCGCGCGCAGGAAATGAGCCGCTACGTCGAGGACGGCGTCATCGACGTCGGGCTCACCGGGCACGACTGGATCATGGAGAACGGCTCGGACGTCGTCGAGGTGGCCGAGCTGGTCTACTCCAAGCAGAAACTCACGCCCGTCAAGTGGGTGCTGGCGGTGCCCGAAGAGAGCCCCGTCCGCACGCCGGAGCAGTTGGATGGGGGCATCGTCGCCACCGAGCTGGTCCACTGCACCCGGAAGTACTTCGAGTCCAAGGGCCTCAAGGTCAAGGTGGAGTTCAGCTGGGGCGCCACCGAGGTCAAGGCGCGCCTGTTGGACGCCATCGTCGACGTCACGGAGACCGGCAGCAGCCTCAAGGCCAACAAGCTCCGCGTCATCGACACGATCCTGACCTCCTCCACGCGCCTGATCGCCAACCGCGACGCGATGAAAATTCCCTGGAAGCGCGAGAAGATCGAGAACATCGCGCTGCTGCTGAAGGGCGCCATCGAGGCGCGCGAAAAGGTGGGCATGAAGATGAACGTGCCCCGCAAGGCGCTGGACGCCGTGGCGCGCCTCCTGCCGTCGGAAAAGAGCCCGACCGTCAGCAGCCTGGCCGACCCCGACTGGGTCGCCATCGAGGTCATCGTCGAGGAGCGCGTCGAGCGCGAGCTGGTTCCGCAACTGAAACGGGCGGGCGCCACCGGCATCATTACCTACCCCCTGAACAAGGTCATTCCGTAGTGACGAAGGGCACGGGACACTTCGCAGCCGCGTGGTGGGCCCTGCTGGTTTGCGGGGTCCTGGCGGGCGCTTCCTGCACGCCGGACGGACCCGCCGCCTCGTCCGCGCCGGCGCTCAAACCGCTGCCGCCCGAAGCGAAACTCCCGCTCGACAAACTCTCGCCGGTGCTGGCCAAACCGGTCAACGCGCCGGGATGGGACGACCTGCCTCCCCGCGTTGCCGACAGCGTCCGCCAGGCCGAGCAACTTCTCGCCCAGCGGCAATACGCCCGCGCGATCGACCTGTTGGAACGAGCCGCCGGGTTCGACCCCGCCAACGCACGCATTCGCAGGGCGCTGGGGCTGGCGTACTTCCACCTGCCCAACTGGGGCAAGGCCCTGGAGAACCTGCGCCAGTCCGCGGAAAAACGCGGTGACGACCTGGAAGTCCAACTGGCGATGGGGCGTCTCTACGCGGGACAGAAACAGAAGGACCAGGCCGTCCTCGCGCTGCGGACCGCGCTGCTCTGCTCCGAAGCTGACCCGTCCGACCCGCGCACCGGCGAGGCCGTCATCCGACTGGCCAAGCTCCTCGACGAGCAGGGCTACTGGACCGCCGCGCTGGAATGCTACGTCCGCATGGAGGAATGGATCGACCGACACGGACAGGCCTACGCCTCCCAGGAGGTGCTCCAGGACTACGTTCTCCAGCCGGAACTGCTCCTGGCCGAGCGCGGGCGACTGCTGCTGCGCCTGCGAAGACCCGCCGACGCCGCCGAGCCCCTCGACCGCGCCTACCGGCGCAACCGCGCCAGCGAGCCGACGGCCAAGCTGCTCATCCAGGCGCTAACCGACGCGGGCAAGTATCCCCAGGCCGAGCAGACGCTGGTGGAGATGGCCTCGCAGCCGGTGCTCAGCCGTTCCGTGCCGGACATGGCCGAAGCCCTCTGCCACGCCGCGGGCGACCCGAAGATGCCCGCGCGGATCTGGCAGGCGTTCCGCCAGCGCAATCGCAAGGCGGGCGGGCGTCTGGCCTGGTCGATGGCCGCCGCCGCGGAACGTCTCGGCGCCTTGGACGAAGCATCGAGCATCCTCCGCTCGCTGCTGGACGAGATGCCCGGCGATTCGACCGCCGCGACCATGCTCGCCGACCTCTACCTGCGGCAGAACCGGATCGACGACGCCTTGACGCTGGTCGCGACCGTGCTGGCGACCGACCCCGCGTCCGACCTGGGGCGGTGGATCGCGCCGCGCGTCGCTGCCGCCCGTCCCGGCGCTGACGTCGCGCTGGCCCGGCAGGCCGCGGCGGACGCCTCGGGCGGATTCGCGAAACACTATCTCGCGGGAGAGCTTTCCCTCGCCTCCGGAAGGCAGGAACAGGCGATCGAGCAGTTCCAGGCCGCCCTCCGCGCCAACCCGAAGTTCTTCCCCGCCTACGAGTCGCTGATGGACCTTTACGTCGCCCAGCGACAGTTCCCCAAGGTCGACGCGCTGCTCGAATCGCTCAAGGCGTTCGCCGAGGATTCCCCCTTCCCGTACTACATCCGCGGAAAGTTCGCGCTGCTGCGCCGGCAGGTTCCGGCAGCCGTCGAACTGCTGGAGCAGGCGCGCGTCCGCGACCGCGCCGACGTGCGTGTCGCGCTGCTGCTGGCCGACGCCTACGCCCAGGCCGGGCAGGTCAACGACGCCGAGCGCGTCCTGCTGTCCGCACTGGAGCAGGGAGAGCCCCCGCTCGTCTTCCGCGCGCTGTTCGACCTGTATCTGTCCCGCGGGGAGCGGGACAAGGCGCAGTCCGTCGCGTCGCGCGTCGTCGCCCGCGATCCCCAGGGCGCCGCCGGGCAGTTGATGACCGCCCGCCTGCTCCTGGCCGGTGGAGAAAAGGCCCGCGCCGTGGAGATTCTCAAGCGCCTGCGGGAGCAGGACGCCGACAACCTGGAGGTCCGGCTGCTGCTGGTCGAAGCGGAACTGTCCGGGCGCGAACCGACCGCCGCGGAACTCGATGCCGCCATCGCCGAGATCGGGCGGATCGTGCGACTTCGCCCTGACAACGACCACGCCCACAAGCTGCTGGCGGAACTGCTGGCGCGGGGCGGGAAGCATGAACAGGCGGCCGACGTCTGGAAACGCCTCTACGAAGACACTGCCCGGCAGACCGACGTCGCCCGCGCCTACGCGGCGGCGCTGCTTCGGGCCGAACGCTTCGAACAGGCCGAGAACGTCCTTCGCGAGCTGCTGACCGCCGACCCGAAGGATTTCCCCGCCCGGCAGATGCTCCTGGTCGCCCTCGACAAGCTTGAAAAGACCGGCCAGGCGCGGGACCTGGTCGAGGCCTGGCTGGAACAGGAGCAGGAAATCTCCGCCCGGCCCTGGTATCGCCAGAAGCTGCTGGAACTCTACGAGACCCGCAAGGAATACGACCGGGCCCAGAAGCTGCTGGACGCCTGGATCGACACGACGGTCGAAGAGAACCTTCTTCGCGCGCTGCGAGGCCGCAAGCTCATGCTGTACGGAAAGGCCGGGCAGTTCGACCGGGCGTGCGAGTTCACCGAGCAGTGGGGCAGGCAGAAAACCACCGAGCGAGACCTGGCCCGACAGGTGCTGATCCAGACCCTCGCCGAAGGCAAGCAGTTCGACCGAGGGCAGAAGCTCCTGGACCAGTGGATCGGCGACGGAAAAGACCCGTCCCTCAAGCCGCTTCGCTACCGGAAGATGGAACTGTATCGCCAGGCGCAGCAGATCGACGAGTTGGTGAAGTACGGCCTGGCCTGGGCGCGAGAGGCGCCCGACGATCCGCTGCCCCGGCAGACGCTGGTGGTGGTGCTGGTTTCCGGCGAGCAGTACGACCGCGCGGTGTCGTTGCTGGAAGGCTGGCTGGCCGAGGGCGCGACAACCCGTCCCGCCACCGCGCCGGCCACGCAGGCGTCCCAGCCGGCCGGGACCGACGACGAACACCGCCGCTGGATGCGGGAAATGGTCCTTCGCGTCCTGTCGATCCAGGGCAAATTCGAGCAGGTCGCCGCCCTCGCCGACGAGTATCTCCGCGCCGCCCCCGACGACGCCGAACTGCTTCTGCTCCAAGGCAACGCCCTGTCGGAACTGGGCAGGATTCCCGAGGCGATTTCCGCGATGGAAAAAGCCCTGGCCCTCCGCCCTGACGATCCGAGCGTCTGCAACAACCTGGGCTACTTCTACGCCGACCGGGGCGTCGAACTCGCCAAGGCCGAACGGCTCATCCGCAAGGCCCTCGCCGCCCGCGCGACCGAGGCGGCCTTCCTCGACTCCCTCGGATGGGTGTTCTACAAGCAGGGGCGGTTCCGCGAAGCCGTCTCCGTCTTTGAAACCGTCCTGACCCAGATGGACGACCAGAAGGACTCGCCGGTGATCTACGACCACGCCGGCGACGCCTATTGGCGCGACGGGCAGAAAGACCGCGCCATCTCCGCCTGGAAAAAGGCCGTGGAACTGGCGGAAAAGGACAAGAGCAAGTCCAGCGAAGTGGAAACGTTGAGGAAGCTCGTGCCCGCCAAGCTCCAGGCCGCCGCTTCCGGAAAAGCCCCTACCCCGGCGCCGCTGGGCGAGGGCGTGAAAGACAACCCCTCCCCGCGCTAAATCCGGGGACCCACGGAGACTCGCAGTATGGCAGGACATTCCCATTGGGCGAAGATCAAACGCTCCAAGGCCGCCGTCGACGCCAAGAGAGGCAAGGTCTGGTCCAAGCTGGCGCGACGGATCATCGTGGCCGCCAAGCACGGTGGCGGAAAGCCGGAGGAAAATCTCCAGCTTCGCTACGCCATCGACGAGGCCAAGGCCGCCAACATGCCCAACGACACCATCGACAAGGCGATCAAGAAGGGCACCGGCGAACTCGGCTCGGAAACCTACGAGGAAGTGGTCTACGAGGGGTACGCCGCCGGCGGGGTGGCGGTTATGGTCGAGGCGCTGACCGACAACCGCAACCGCACCGCGCCGGAGATGCGCAAGCTCTTCGAGCGGTCCGGGGGACAGCTCGGCGCGTCCAACAGCGTCGCCTGGATGTTCGATCGCAAGGGGACATTCGCCGTGGCGGCCGAAATGGCCGACGAGGACACGCTCATGGAAATCGCCCTGGAGGCCGGCGCCGACGACGTCCGCCTCGAGGGCGACTCGTTTGAAATCACCTGCCAGGTCGCGGCGTTCTCTGCCGTCCGACAGGCGCTGGCGGACCGCAAGATCGAGACGGTTTCCGCCGAGATCGCCATGGTGCCCAAGAGCACCATTTCCGTCGAGGGTGAAAAGGCCCGCCAAGTCCTCGCCCTCGTCGAGTCGCTCGAAGACCACGACGACGTGCAGCACGTCTACGCGAATTTCGACATTCCCGACAGCGCGCTGGCCGAACTGGACCGCCAAGGGTGATGCCTCGTCCCGGCGGGGAACTCCCGGGCGGGTCGGAACCTGAGGCAATATCGGACAGTCGGGAGCGTTAAGCGGTACGGAATTATGGATGACCGGCTGCGGGCCACCATCGGACAGGCCCGAAAGGGCGACGCGGAAGGCTTCCGGGCGCTTCTGAAAGCGTACGGGCCGCGTCTTTACGGATATTTTTTCCGTGCCACCGGCCGGCACCACGACGCCGAGGACCTGCTGGGCGAGCTGATGCTCCGGCTGGTGCGGCGCCTGAAAAGTTACGACGAGCGGGGGCGTTTCGACCAGTGGCTGTTCCGGATCGCCGCCAACATGGTCCGCGACCGGATTCGCCGCCGGCGGGCCGCCCCCAACGTGCTGAGCTTCACCCCCGACGATGAGGACGCGCCCCAGCCGGCCGAGCAGGTGCCCGGACGCGAGCCCGCCGTCGAGGCGGGCGTGCTGGCAGAGGAAGTCTCCGCCGATCTCCAGCAGGCGCTGGAACGCCTCGAACCGACCACCCGGCAGATGGTCCTGCTGCGGCACTTCGGGCAGATGAGCTTCAAGGAGATCGCCGGGATGTTCGGCTGCCCGCTGGGTACGGTGTTGGCGAGGGTGCACCGGGGCCTGCGGAAACTCCGGGAACTGATGGGTGATGAACATGATCCTGCGTGAGGAACAATACGAGCGGATCGCCCGCTGGCTCGATGGCGAGACGGTGGACCTGAGCGCCGACGAGCAGGCCGCCGCGCGCGAGATTCGCGAGCGGGAGAGCCTTCTGTCGGAGCGGCTGGACGTTCATGCCGCGCCCGAGGTGTTCGCGAGTGTCGAACGTCGTGTGGCGGCGAAGCTGGCGCGACCGCGCGTCCGCTGGGTGTGGGCGGGAGCTGCCGTCGCCGCGGCAGCCGCCATCGTGCTGGCGAGCCTGTGGTTCCTGCGGACCGAAGACGTTCCCCCGATGCCGGCCCCCGGCCTCGATTTGACCCAGGCGACCCACCAGGAACTGTTCGCCGCTCTCCAGGCGTCCACGGACGCCGGGGAACTGGACCTGGTCGATCGCGACCTGTCCGAACTGGAGGCCGACGTGCTGGTCATCCAGGCGGCGACGGCAGAAGATCTGCGCCTCAAGGCGCTGGAACGAGAGATCGAGGAATTCTGGCTGGATCATTCCCCCGCCCTCAAGCCGATCGAGGGATAAACGGGAAAGGCAAGGTGAAACGATGTCCAAACGGGCGATGTTTCTGACGGCGGGCGTGGTGCTGGCGAGCGTGACGGCTGCCCAGTGGGCCCAGACCGACGAACCCGGTGCGAGGCGCGCCATGCGCGAGTCCCGCGCGGAACGGCGGGAGGGACCGGGACCGGGCAACGGGCCTGGCGCCCAAGCCGTCACCTCCGAGCAGGAAACCAAGGCACTGGCGGCCCTCAAGAAATACCGTCCCCTCTACCATCAGCGCCTGATGACCCTCAAGGCGAGCAATCCGGGCATCTATCGGCGATACCTCGCCTGGGTCTGGCAGTGGTACCAGGACATCGAGAACATGCCCGAGAAGGTCCGCCAGGCCGTCTCCGCCAAGCAGGACGCCGAAGTCCGCATCGGGCAGATCCTGCGCGAGTACCGCGATTCCGCCAGCGACTCCGAGCGCGCCGAGCTGAAGTCGAAGCTCCGCGCCGTCATGGCGGAGCACTTCGACGCCGAGCAGGTCGAACGCGAATGGCGGCTTACCCAACTCGAGGACCGCATCAAGCGCCTCCGTGCCGAGTTGAAGGAGCGGGTCGAGCGGCGCGAGAAGATCATCGACGCCCGCGTGGCGCAATGGTTGGAGCAGGAGGGGCGTCCGCTCCATCGTCCCCGCCCCCTGGGGCCCGGTCCGGTGGACCCGGAGTAGCGCGCGGAACGAATGTGCGGTTTATGACGGGGCCGGCTTGTCCGGCCCCGGTTGTTGCGCCTATGATGGGGCAATGTCCGCTGAACGGTCCAATTCGCATTCCCGCCAAAGCATGCCCCCGCGCGAGCAGCGACTCTCCGCTTTCGACAGCGAACTGGTGGACCGCATCCGCGCCGCCGGGAATGTCTGGCGAATCGACGGCGGGGAAATCCTCCTGCCGCGGGCATTCGGGTTCTGCCGCGGCGTCAAACGCGCCCTAGCGAGCCTGGAGGAAACCTGCGACCGCCACGGACGCACCGGAAAACGGATCTTCCTGCTTGGGCAGATCATCCACAATCCGTGGGTGAACGACTACTTCCGCCGGCGGGGGGTGCAACTGCTGTCCAATGAGCAGAGGCAGCGGGTCGAGGAGCACATCCGCGCCGACGATTGCGCCGTCATTCCCGCGTTCGGCGTGCCCCTGGGGATCGAGCAGCACCTGCGCGCCACCGGCTGCGAGGTCGTGGATACCTCCTGCGGGGACGTTCGCCGCCTCTGGCTGTGGGCGGAACGGGCCGTGCGCGACGGATACGCCGTCCTGGTCTTCGGAAAAGCGGATCACGACGAGACCGTCGTCACCAAGAGCCGACTGGCCGCAGCGGGCGGGAGCTATGTCGTCGCCAACAGTCTCGACCAGGTCCGCCGCCTGTGCGAACTGATCGTTTCCCGGGCTGACGGGGAGCGATTCCGCGCCGCCTTCGGGCCCGAGGCGACCAATGCCGACTCCCTCGACGCATTCCACCGCCTCGCCCAGGTCAGTCAGACCACCATGCTCTACAGCGACACGATGAAGGTCCGTCAGGTCGTTCATGAGGCCTTCGTCCGCGCCTTCGGGCAGGGCGGCGCCGACGAGAGGCTCCAGTTCCAGCCGACCGTCTGCCACGCCACGCAGGACCGCCAGGCCGCCGCCGTCGAACTGTGCGCCGCCGGACCGGATCTCGTCCTCGTCGTCGGGGGCTTCCAGTCGTCCAACACCCGGAACCTTTATCGCCTGGCCAGCGAATATGCACGGGCCTACTTCATCGAGGATGCCGAGGCGTTCCGCTCCGCCGGCCGGCTGCACACCATCGATCTCGAGACGGATAAGCCGGTCGAGGTGGCGGACTGGCTTCCCGCGCGCCGCCCCCTGCGCGTGGGCATCCTCGCGGGGGCGTCCAGCCCGGAGATCGTCGTCGGGCAGGTGCTCCAGAAACTCGCCGACCTGCTCCGCTCCTGACGCGCCGCTTAGAGTCGCGCCGCGATGGCGCGGAGAACCTCGTCGGCCGTGAGTTTGCTTTCCGCCGGCTGGGCCAGCGCCGCCGTCCGCCCGCGCCCGCCCCCGGTCAACAGGTGGAACGCCTCGATCCGCTGTCCGTCGCGCGCCGTCGCCACGCCGGAGAGTCCGAAATCGGCTACCGCGCTGTGCGCGCAGCCGTTAGGGCATCCGGAGACGCTCACCATCGCTCCGGCCGGAAGGCGCGTCCCCAGTTCCCGGCGGATGCGATCGGCCAGGGCGTTGGTTTCCACGAGCGCCCTGCTGCACCACCGCGTGCCGGGGCAGGCGAGGATTGCGGCCTGCTGTTCCGCTGCGCGCGACAGGATCGAGCAGGCGCCGAGTGCCTCGCGCAGGCTCTGTTCACCTCGGGCGAAGACCGCCACGCGGTGGTCGAGGCCCACGCGAACCCTCAACCGCGGATCGTCGGCCAGCATGCCAAGCTCGTCGGCGGCGTCGGGGAGCAAATCGCCGTTGGGTACGCCCAGCGAGGCATGGACTTCGAACGGTTCGGCCGGCTCGGATAGCGGCGCGTCGGGCCAGTCGCGCTCGGATTTGACCTTGGCCAGTTCGTCGCGGAGCATCGCGAGAAAAGCCCCGTCGCCCAGGCGCTCGCGGACGTGCCGCAGACGGGCCTTGGCGCGATTTCCGCGATCGCCGTGGGCGTCGAACAAGCGCAGTGCCGCCAGCGCCAGAGGCGCCGCGTCGCGCGCCTCCAGGAAGTCCGTCAGCTCGACGCCCGTGGCGGGACGCGCCCCCAGCGATCCGGCGACGATCGCGCGGAAGCCCCACGCGCCGTCCCGTCGCTGTGCCACGAAAGCCAGATCGTTGATCCACGGTTTGGCGCAGCCTTCGCGACAGGCGGAGAGGGAAATCTTGAACTTCCGAGGCAGCGTGAAGATTCCGCGATATGCCTCCAGTTCCCGGCGGATCTGCTGCGCCAGCGGAAGCAGGTCCGGGCAGCCTGCCCGCACGCCCGAACACGGGCAGACCGTCAGGTTCCGCAGCGTGTCGCCGCAGGCGCCGACCGACGTCAGCCCCAGTGCCGCGAGGCACTGCTGCACGGCGGGCACCTGCCCGTCCGACAGGTCGTGAATCTCCAGGTCCTGCCGGGTCGTCAGGTGCAGGGGGGTATCCGACGTGAACCGTCGGGCGATCTCAGCCAGTCCACGCCATTGGTCGCCGGTCAGGGCGCCGCCGGGCACCTTTACCCGCTGCATCCATCGCCCCTCCTGGCGCTGTGGGTAGAGCCCCAGCAGACGGGCCCTGGCGGGCTCGGCGGGAATGGCGTGGCAGGGAAACTCGATGGGCGTCGGTTGTCTGTCGGTCACGGCTGTCCTTCCCTGCGTGGTTGCCTCTCAGAGTTTAGCGAGTTCGAGGGCGAAGGCGCGGAATTCGCGGTCGAAGGCGTCCAGATCATCGGAGATGTAGGATCGGAACAGCGGTTCGGACACCAGGCGGTTGTAGAGCCTGCCGCCGTTGAGGGCTTCTCCGTCGCTGTTGGTCAGGGCGAAGCGTCCCTTTTCGGCGTCGCGGATCAGGCGGTGCATGCCGGCCCGGTAGTCCGGGCGCGAGCGCAGGAACTGCACGAGCGCCCACAATTGTCCGTAGTAGCCCACGCTGCGATACGGATTGCGGGCGATGGCGTCGCCGGCGTCCATCGGAAGAAGTTCCCTCATCGCAATCCACTCCCGGCGGCCGATCATCTTCCGCAGGTCGGCGAAACGGGCGCGATTGACGTCAGGGGTGAACCGAACGGCGTTTCCGTAGAGGTCGAAGCCTTCCGCCGTCGTGCACAGGCCTTCCTCCAGCCACATCGGCAGGCGGCTGCGGAGGCGGTGATGGAGGAACTGGTGCAGTCCCTCATGCGAGGCGACGGAGAGGGACGCCTGTCGCCCGATGTCCCAGAACACGCCCACGCCGCGATAACAGTATCCACCCGCCTGGATGCCCAGGTACAACTCGACGTGCTCTTTCACGACGTGGCGGGTGAGGGCGGCCCATTCCTCGCGCGTACCGAGCATGTAGATGGTCATGGGCTCCGCGGCCGGCACGTCGTCCAGGCCGGTCAGTGCCAGGTAGTTGTTCCGGGCTGCTTCCATGAACGCGCAGAGGTTCCGTCCCAGCACGCGGTCGGTCGCGGTGGAATAGACGCGATAATGGGCGCTGGTCAGTTCCGCGCCAGTCGCGTACGGCGTCTGCCAGGTCGCGCTGCGGACCTCGGTTTCCAGGGGCACAGCCATCGGCGGGGGGGGGCGGCGCAGCGCAGCCGGCGAGAAGACAAGTGACGGCAGGCAGCAGGATTCGGTTCGCAAGGGACATAATGCTCATACTACGGGATTATCGGTCATTGGCGGAGGCGAATCTCGCCCAGGGCGCGGGGAAAATCCACTGGCGACGGCGGCGCCGTGGAGCATACAATCTTTCCTTTGACGCGCCGGGAGCGTATGCGGGCCGGCGCGTCCCATGTCGGACGCTACAGGGAGATTATGGACATGAAGCTTCGCACGATTGTTCTCACGTGGGCCGTCCTTGCCGCGGCAGCCCAAGTCCTTGCCGAGCAGCCCCTTACTGACAAGTTGCCCGCCAAAACCCTCGCCTACGTCGGCTGGTCGGGCCGAAGTCTGGTCCTGGACGGCTCGCTGGCGGGGCAGATGCTCATCAAGGAACCCGCCGTGGGGCGCATCCTTGCCGGGGTGCGGGAGCTTCTCGTGAAGGACATCGGCGGCGAGTCAGACCGCAAGGCGTTCGACGCCGGCTGGGCGCTGGCGGGAATCGCCTGGCAGAAACCGATCGCGCTGGCCGTCACCGACGTGCGCGCCGACAACGGACCGCCCATGCCGCGGGTCGTGCTGCTGATCGACCTGGGCGCCGATCGCGCGGAGTTTTCCGCCAAGCTGGATGCCTTGTTGACCGAACTGGCCGCGAAGCTGGGCGAGGGCGCCGAGACCCGCAGGACCGTCGGAACGGTCGAGGCGCGTGCCTTCCGCCTGGACGAGTCCGCCACGGTCACCTTGGGATACCTGGGTGAAACGTTCTTCGCGACGTTCGGGGACGGGCTGGCGGAGGAACTGATCCAACTCAAGCCGGAGGCCTCGCTGCGGACGAACAAGGCGTTCGCAGCCGCCATGCAGGAAGTCGGCGGGGAAAACGAGCAACTCTCGTATTACGTGGACGTCGAGTCGCTCAAGGCGAAGCTGCTTCCGCCCGCCCCGGCAGGAGAACCTGTCGCCAGCGGACCTCGCGGGCAGGAGCCCGACCCCCGGATGGTTCTGGACGCCTTGGGCGTGGGCAGGCTGTCCGCCGTCGCCGGCAGCGTGCGGATCGTCGATCGCGGAATGTATACCCGCACGCGATTCTTCACGCCGGCGCCGCACCAAGGCCTGCTGATGCTGCTGACGGGCGGCACCCTCAGCGACGCCGACCTGTCCGACGTGCCCGCCGACGCGGACTTCGCCCTGGCCTGCAAGCTCTCCCCCTCGGCGGTGCTGGCGGAAATCCGCCGCATCGTTCGGCAGGTCGAGCCCGAGGCCGAGAAGGATCTGGACAAGGCCCTCGCCCAGGCCGACAAGGCAATCGGCGCCTCGCTGGAGAAGGACCTGCTCGTCTCGTTGGGCGATACGTGGGTCGTCAGCAGCGCCGCCAGCCAGGGCGGGTTCCTCACCGGCACGATGCTGACCGTTTCCGTCAAGGACGCCGATAAGTTGAACAAGGCACTGGCGTCCCTCGAAGCCGCCGCCGGGTCCGCACAGCCGGGCGTGATCAAGGCGCTGACCGTCAAGGCGGGGCGCGCCGATGTCCGCTATCTCGCCGCGACGGTGGAGAAATTCCCGCTGCCAATTGCGCCCGCCTGGTGTGTCCAGAAGGACAAGCTGTACGTGGCGCTCTGGCCGCAGGTGATCGTCTCGGCCGTCGAGAATGCCGGGCGCAACCCGCTGGTCAAGAGCGAGGCCTTCGCAGCCGTCCGCCAGAAAGTCTCTGCCAAGGGCTCGATGCTCTGCTACGTCAACACGCCCGCGATCGTCCGCCATCTCTACCCCCTGAGCCTGCTGGGCGGGTCGATGGGCACGAATTTCCTGGTCTCGCAGGGCGGAATGGAGGGCGGGGTCCTCTGGCCGCTGCCGATGTCGCGCCTCGAGAAATACCTCACGCCCGAGATTTCCGTCGTATCGTTCGACGACAAGGGCATCACGCTGGAAGGATACAGCGCCGGACCGTCGCTCGCGACTGGTCTGCCGGCCGTCGCCGCACTTGGGACGTCCATCTCCCTGCCGGCACTCGGGCGCGCCCGACAAACCGCCAAGCAGACGGTTTCCGCCTCCAACCTCCACAGCCTCTCCGTGGGCATGATCATGTATGCTGCAGACCACGAAGGGAAAACGCCGCCCAATATCGACGTGCTGATCGAGCCCTACTTCGGCTCGAACACGAAATTGTTGGTCAGTCCGTTGAGCGGTCGCCCGGCACCGCGCCTGGTGGACGGAAAGATCGTCGGGGAAATTGACTACGTTTTCGTCTGCCCGGGCATCCAGATGAGCGAGGTGGAGAATCCCGCCGAGTTCCTCATGCTCTACGAGCGCCGGGAGAATTACGACGGTGCGGGAACGAACGCCGCCTTTTTGGACGGGCACGTGGAGCATCTCAGCCGCGAGGAATTCTTCAAGGCCCTGGAAAAAACGAAGGCGGCCCTCAAGAAATCCCCGGAAACCGACAAGAATTCACCACAGGATTTTTAAGAACAGGCTGGATAGCTCTGTCTCACGGAGATCCGACGTTTCTTCGCGATCTTCCGGAAAGCAAGACGTCTCAGGGAATTTTTTCCGCCAATTCGGTCGCGGCGGCTTGGGCCTGCCCGCGGAGCTTGAGCAGATACCAGCTCGCCAAGACGCGGACGGCGGGGGGATTGCGTTTTCCGTCGCGGATAGCCCGCGCCAGCAGCGTCTCGGCGTCGGGATTCTGCGTCTTTCCCAGCGCCAGCGTTGCGTCGAGGACGATATCTTCATAGGGGCGGTCCAGCAGCGCCTTGGCCAGCGCGGCCGACTGGCGGTTGGCGGTGTGCCGCAGCCCGGCCGCGACCACGCGGAGCCTCGCGTCGTACCTGCCCTTGAGCAGTTCCTTCAATTCCTTTATCGCTTCGAGAGTTCCCAGGTCGGCCAGCAGCGTCGTCGCGCGGGCGGCCAACAGGTGCTCCTGACGCAGGTCCTCGGTGTCGGCCGAGATTGCCCGAATGTATCCGGCCAGGGCGGGCGTGTAAAAATCCGCCTGTTCGCCGCGGGCCTTGATGTCCTGGTCGGCTCGGAGCAGGACGTAGCGGACGACATAGTAATCCGCCGCCTGGGGCTCATCCTTTTCGTTACGCGGTAGCAGGGCCGCCACCGCGGCGCGGGCGGCTTCGACGCCCCCGGCAGGGCGGGCCAACTCGAACCGCGCCAGCGCCGCGATTCCGTCTCTACCCGTCGCCAGTGCCTTCAGGGCCGTCTGACTGTCCTTCTGCCGGGAGAGAATCTCCAGCAGGTGTGCCCGCAGAATCGCGTTGCTGCTGTTCCCGATGGCCAGCACCAGCGTCTCGGCGGTCCGGGGAGAGAGCGTCGCCATCGCCTCGTACGCGCGAACCCGTAGCGGGGCGACGCGGTCGGACTCGGCCACATGCCTGGCCAGCTCGTAGGCGGCCGAAATCTTCTCCTCCGCGATCTGCGAGAGCATCCTGGCCGCCAGTTCGTCGGGGGTCTTCTCGTCGGCCAGCAGCTTTCGCAGCGGAACGAGCTGGTCCTGATGCCCCAGTTGCAGCAGGCACATCCTTGCGATGGCGACGGCCGTCGGGTTGGTCGAAGCCGTGAGCTTCTCCAGCGTTTCGGCGGCCAGATCGCCCTTTCCCGCGCGAATCAGCCCGACCGACGCCAGGCACCGCACGTAATCGTCCGGGGTCAGCAGGGCGTCCTGGAGTTGGGCGGCCGTGACGGCGTTGCGGCGCAGCAGGTGAAACAGGGCCAGCCCCCGCACAGGATAGGCCAAGTCCACCTGGACGCGTTCCCTCAGAGCGCGGTCGGCTTGGGGGTCGTCCAGGTCTGCCAGTGTCTGCACGGCGAACAGGCGGAAGTCCTTGTCCTTGCTGCGGGCGCAGGCGAGGAACAGCGGCAGCAGGTCCTTGTCTGCCGTGACGGCGAGCACGCCCAGCGTGGCGCGGGCGTCGGCCGTCTCGGCGAAGCATTCCCCCAAGCACTCCCGCGCGATTCGGGCGTCCTGTCCAGCCGCCAGAGCGGCGCAGGACAGTAAGACACAGGTCACAATGCAGGTTCGAAGCACGGACGTTCTCCCATGAGCCCGGTGATGGCCGGGCGCGGAGGGGCATCCTACCGCGCCAAACGCAAAGTTGCACGGGTAAGGATTCGGGCGGGTTGCGGGCAGGTCACGCGTTTGCGGGCTCGCCGCGGTAGTCCTCGACGCGGGGCTCGGGCACCGCCGCCAGGAGCATCTCGACGATCCGGTCGGGGGTGATGCCCTCGGCGTCGGCGTTAAAGTTGGTGAAGATGCGGTGGCGCATCGCGGGTTTGGCGACGGCACGGACGTCCTCGGCCGAGACGTTGAACCGCCCGTGCAGCAGGGCCCGGCTCTTGGCGCCGAGGATGAGATACTGGGCGGCGCGGGGACCGGCGCCCCACGTCAGGTAGTTCCGCACGAAGTCCGGGCTCGTGCCGTCGGACGGGCGCGACGCCCGCGCCAGGTTCACCGCGTAGTCCACCACGTGCTGGCTGACGGGGATCTTCCGGACGATCCGCTGGAGGGCCAGGATGTCCTCGCCGCTGAGCACGGGCTCCGGAACGCCCGCGACGTCCATCGTGGTGGCCTTGACGATCTGGCGCTCCTCGTCGCGCGAGGGATAATCCACCAGCACCATGAACATGAAGCGGTCGAGCTGCGCCTCCGGCAGGGGGTAAGTTCCTTCCTGCTCGATGGGGTTCTGCGTGGCCAGCACGAAGAACGGCAGGTCCAGGCCGTACGTCTGCCCGCCGGCCGTCACGTGATATTCCTGCATCGCCTGGAGCAGCGCCGCCTGCGTCTTGGGCGGCGTGCGGTTGATCTCGTCGGCCAGGATCACGTTGGCGAACACCGGGCCCTTGACGAACCGGAACTCCCGCTTGCCCGTGGTGCGGTCTTCCTCGATGACGTCGGTGCCGGTGATGTCCGAGGGCATCAGGTCGGGCGTGAACTGGATGCGGTTGAACGACAGCTTGAGCACCTGCGCCAGCGTCGAGATCATGAGTGTCTTGGCCAGTCCCGGCACGCCCACCAGCAGGCAGTGCCCGCGCGAGAGCATCGCCTGCATGAGCAGTTCAAGGACCGCGTCCTGCCCGATGATGACCTTTCGCAGCTCCGCCGTCATCTGGGCCTTGGCCTTGCCGAGATTCTCGATGATCCGAATGTCCGCGGGCTGCCTGGCGTCCGTCATGTCGTGCTCCTACGGCCGGGCATCGGCCTGACTAGGAGCCCGTCCCGGAGGGTTGCGACAAAAACCGCCCGTCTGCGGCGTCAGGACTCCTCGCCAACCCGCCAGGGGTTGGCGTCGTCGTCCTTCCTTGCATCCAGACGGTTTTTGTCACAACGCGGCTCCTTCTACCTACTGGGACAGGCTCTGAAATTTCAACCTTCGCCGGGCGTTCAGGTTACTCTGCCCTTGCGAGAAATGAAACGCGAAAGTGCCCGCGGGAAGAGAAGTCCGAAAGGAGCGCAAAAAAAAAGGAACCAAGGCGGAGGAGGGTGTGAGTCAGGCCTATTTCATCCTGCCCGCACGGAGGAGGTCCTTGGTTTCTTGAGCAGCAGACGTCCTCTCTTTCCTCATCGGAAGCTATGTCTGCTGTCTATTCCTTTATAGGCGCGACCATGCGGGAAAACCACTTCTACGGCAGGGGAATGCAGGAAAAAAAGCGTCCGCGCGCAAGTGCCGGCTACTGCACGGCTGCGATGATAGCCGTCGCGGTCGAGAAATAGATCACGATGCTGGAAATGTCCATCAGGCAGGCGATGAACGGTCCGCTGGTCACGGCGGGGTCCACCCCCAGCCCCTTGAACACGAAGGGGAGCATGGCCCCCAGGACATTGGCCAAGGTGACGGCGACAGCCATCGCGATGGCCACGCCCAGCCCTACCGCCAGGGGCGAGTGAAACGCCAGGACGATCGCCAGAGACACACCCGCCAGAGTCGCGCCCATCGTCAGCCCGCGCCCCAGTTCGCGTCCAAGCACGCGCACCCAGTGGCGCAACTCGACCTCCTGCACGGCGAACCCGCGGATCATCAACCCCGCTACCTGCCCGCCGGTGTTGCCTGCCGTCGCATTGATCAGCGGCATGAAGATCGCCAGCATCGCCAGCATCTTCTCGTATCCGCTGAGCACGACCACCGCCACTGTCTCCACCAGCAGCAGCAGGCACAGCCAGGGCAGGCGCTTGCGGAGCATCTGCCCGCTGGAGGTCTGGAAGTAGCCTCCCTCCAGCGCGGCGACGGCCGTCATCTTCTGAAAATCCTCGGTGATCTCCTCCTCGGCCACGTCGAGCACGTCGTCCACCGTGACGATTCCGACCAGGACGTTCTGACTGTTGACGACGGGCATGACCAGCGCGTCGTACTTGCGGAAGATTTCCACCGCCGCCTCGCGGTCGTCGGCGGCGTGCAGCGCCGCGAACTGGTTGTCCATCAACTCGCTGACCTGTCGCGAGGGCTCCGCCAGCACCACTTCGCCCAGGGGAAGCTCGTCGAGCAGCTTCCAGTGGTCGTCCACGACGTATAGGACGTTGAACGTTTCCTTGGTGGCCGCGACCTTGCGGATGTGCCCCAGCACCTGCTCCAGCGTCCAGTCGGGACGGACGGCGACGTACTCCGGCGTCATCAGTCGCCCGATGCTGTCTTCCGGGTAGGCCAGCAGGCTGCGGGCGATCTTCTGCTCGTCCCCCCGGAGTTGGCTGAGTAGCCGCTGCGCCAGCTCTCCGGGCAGTTCCTCCAGCAGTTCGGTGCGATCGTCGGGGGGCATGTCGTTCAGCAGCGAGGCGACCTTCTCCGACGACAGCGTCGAAAGCATCGCCTCCTGGCGCTCGATGTCGAAATCGCCGAAAATCTCCGCTGCGGTCTCCTGCGGCAGCAAGCGGAACACGACGGCAAGGTCTTCCCCCTCCAACTGCCCCAGCAGTTCCGCCAGGTCGTGCACCTCCATGTCGCGCAAGGTGGACTTGAGTGCGGCGTAGTCCTTTGCCTCGATCAACGCGTGAATTTCGGGCTGTATGATGCCTTTTTCCATGACGATCCGATGGGAATTCCCCCCGCAAACGGGGGCATCGAAGACATTGTCAAGGACGCGTGGCGGCAAGTCAACGCCGCCCCGCGCACAAATCGAAAACTGCGACGGATTTCGTGATTGCCCTTTTTCCGCGGCGGGTATCATATCGGGATTCCTGGATTCCCGCGCAGCGCCGCCCCTTCTCGGAACGGCGGAGCGCGAGAGAAACATTCGCGTGACCGTGGAGCGCATGCCATGCTGAAGCACCTGAAACTGTGCGAAGGGAAGCTGGTCGAAGCCGCAGCCGAAGAGGCGCAGATCGTCATCTACGTCGCCCCCAGCGAAAGCGAACGAAAGGGCCTGCGCGAGACCTGTGGTGTCGACGAGCACACGCTAAATTCCTCCCTGGACCCCGACGAACTGTCCCGCGTGGAGTTCGAGCCCGACCACGTGGCGATGATTCTCAAGCGCCCCCGCAGCTACTGCGCCGACGACAACTTCCTCTTCCGCGTCTGCTCCACCGGCGTGTTCCTGTTCAAGGATCGCCTCATCATTGTCATCGCCGAGGAGGCGCCGCTGTTCGAGGGCAAACCGTTCCTCAAGCTCCGCTCGATCCAGGACGTCATCCTCAAGCTCATCTACCGTGCGATCTTCCACTTTGAGGAGCACCTGCGGGCGATCAATTCCATCGCCGGAAGCATCGAGCAGGAAATCAACACCGCGATGGAGAACAAGCACCTCCTGAGCCTGTTCACGCTCGAAAAGAGCCTGGTGTATTACCTCAACGCGATCAGCTCCAACGCCCGCCTGATCGAAAAACTCAAGAACAACGCCGCGAAAATCGGCTTCACCCCGGAAAACCTGGAATACCTCGACGACGTCATCATCGAGAACAACCAGTGCCACGAGCAGGCGAACATCTACTCGAACATCTTGGCGAGCCTGATGGACGCCCGCGTGTCGATCGTCTCCAACAACCTCAACGTGCTGATGAAGACGCTGACGCTCGTGATGATCGCCATCATGTTGCCGCAACTGGTGGTGAGCATCTTCTCGATGAACGTCACGCTGCCGTTCCCCGCCCAGGGGATGGGGACCCTCACGCACTTCTGGTGGATCATGGGGATGACGGCCGCGTCCACGCTGGCCGTTTTCCTGGTGTGGCGATACAAGAAGTGGTGACGTGGGGGGCAAAAAGGGGGCTGTCCGCCGTGCGCCGATCCGGTATAATCGCCCTTGGCTGGATGCGTGGAAGACCGCTCCCCGAAAGGGGGGAGGAAAGTCCGAGCACCGCTGAACCACGGTGGTGGGTAACGCCCACCGACGCCGCTCGCGAGGGCGGCGCCCGGGAAAGTGCCACAGAAAACAGACCGCCGGCCCGCGAGCCCCCGTCAAAGGACCCCTGGGCCGGTAAGGGTGAAACGGTGCGGTAAGAGCGCACCGCGGCGGCTGCAAGGCCGCCGGCACGGCAAACCCCACCGGGTGCAAGGCCAAGCAGCGACCGGCACGGTTCAGGCCCATGGTCGCGGGTAGGCCGCTTGCCCCGCGCAAAGTCGAAGGGCTTGCCCTGAGCATTGCCGAAGGGCGGAGCGCCGCAGCAATGCGGCGTCCAGAGAAATGGTCTTCGTCGCCCGTCCCGGCCGCCCGCCGGACGGACGGAACAGAACTCGGCTTACAATGCATCCAGCCGGGCTTTCTTGTTGGACCGGCCTGTTTGGGCTTGACCCGACGCGGCGAGACGATACACTACGTCACCAGCGCCGCGACGCGAGCCGCGGCCGGAACGCACGGGGCGTAGCTCAGCTTGGCTAGAGCGCTGCGTTCGGGACGCAGAGGTCGCAAGTTCAAATCTTGTCGCCCCGATTCGGCTGGACAGAGGGCCGTTTGACGAGAACGTCAAACGGCTTTCTCTTTAGGGTGACGAGACTTACGTCGCTCAAAGTACGGTTCAAACAAACCGCTTCCAGGATTTGACGCCTTTCGTGGTTGTTTGAACCGCGCCACAGGCTGGCGGCCTGCTGGCTCCAGTCGAAGAGACGAACGGCGCTGTCCCCGCGCCGATTGCCGATGTCCCTGCGTCCCGCCGGAATGTCCCTGCGTCGCTTTCCAATGTCCCCGCAAGACTTTTTCGTGTCCCTGCAAGCCTCAGAAATGTCCCCGCAAGGCTCGGAAATGTCCCTGCAAATGTCCCTGCATCCCGTCAAAATGTCCCCGCAAATGTCCCTGCCAATGTCCCCGCAACGCTCCAGATTGTCCCTGCAACGTGAGATTTCCGCCTTCAGGTCGGCCGACTTCTTCTGGAATGTACCTGCATCAACGTCCCCGGCGAGGTAGGCGTTCAGCAGCCGGTCCTGCATTCCCTGGAGTTCCGTCTGGCGTTTCTGGAGCATGGCCCGCTGGCGGCGCTCATGGCTTTCGGCGTCAAGGATGGCCTTGGACAACGACTCGCGGAACCATTCGGACTGATCGGGCTCGGGGAAACGCATGGCCTCCAGGTCGCTGATGATCGCGGCCTCCAGGTCTTCGCCGCGCCAGCGGACAACTGGGTGTTCGTGGCCGGGCGTGTTGTTTGCACAGCGATAATACTGGTGCGTGCGGACGCCGCCGCCCCGCAGCTTGCGGCGGATGCGCTCGCCGGTGATGGACTGGCCGCAGTAGGCGCAGCGGAACAGGCTGCCCGCCAGCGGAGCGTCCGAGCGGCCGTTCTTCCGCCGGTTCTTGCCGCTGAGGATGTCTTGGCAGGCTTGAAAAACGTGGTGCTCTATCAGCGGCTTGTGCCTGCCGGGGTACGTCCTGCCGTGCCAGATCAGCTCGCCGAGGTAGAACCTGTTGTTAAGGATGTACGACAGCGACGTGCGGCAGAATCGCCTCTGGCTGTTCCGGTAGGTGTACCCCTCGGCGTCGAGTTGTTCAATGAGGCTGCGGAACGTCGCGTTGCCGCCGGAATAGAGCTCGAAGATGCGGGCGACGGCCCTGGCCTGTTCGGGGTCGGGCTTAATCGGCTCGTCGCGATCATCGCAGTTGGCGTACCCATAGGGCGCTCCGCACGGCAGCCAGCCCTGGAGCACCTTTTCGTCCTTGCCCTTCAAGACCTCCGTGCGGAGGTTGTCGCTATAGTACTGCGATACCGCCGCCATGACGTTGAAGGACAGCATCCCCGCAGCGCCGGGACCGAACTGGTTGTCCACGAAGGCCAGCTTGACGCCACACTTGTCCTCAAGCTCCTGAAGCCGCACGGCGTCCCGCATGTTGCGGCAGACGCGGTCGAGTTTGTGGCTCAGGATGGCGTCGATGCCCAGCTTGCGGGCGCTGCGCTTGACCCAGTCGAACATCTCGTTGAAGGCCACGCGCTCGGCCCCCCGCTTGGCAGATTCAGCCACCACGAACTCCCGCGCCACCTTCCAACCTTCCCTGCTCGCTTTGTCCCGCATGGCGCGGAGTTGGGCGTCGATGGAGTAGCCTTCCCGCTGCTCCCGCGACGAGACCCGCGCCCATATCACCACGTTCATTGTCCGCTTCTCCTTCGCTTTCTGATGGCGACGATTGTCTCGGCAAGACGCTTGACGTTCATCAGCATCTCCAGGGCCTCATCCGTCGAGACCACCCGGCCGTAGGCCTTCGACCAGACCCGCCGCGTGTAGTCCAGAAGTTCATCGTCGATCCACTCGCTCGCCGGCGTCCGCCGCCGGTTCGTCGGGGTGACACCTTCCTCAAGGGGCGGATCAAATCCAGTCAATTCCCCGCGCATTTTCGATGTTTCCGGCATGTTCAGCGCCCCAGCCATGCGTCAAGCCCCTTGGCCTCGAACATGTGGCGAATCTCCACGATGGAACGCTCCACGGCGTGCCAGCCACAACCCAGTTCGCGGGCTATTGCCGCGATGGACTGGCCCCTGGCCAAGCGAAGGGCGATGTCCCGCTGGGACGGCTCCAGGCCCGCCACTGCAGAGCGGACGTCGATGTTCAGCGGCGTGGGATCGTCGACGGCCAGGAAGGTGTCTTCATCGCTGCCGGCGGCGTACTGCGCCTGGTACTTCTCCATCCGCCGGCGGGCGCGGCCCTCCGAACGCAGCATCATCTTGAGGCGGTTGTCGATCAGGGCGAAAACAGCGGTGGACTCCTTGGCCCCGTTGGGCTGGGCGGGATCGAAGCGGTGCTGGATAAGCTCCACGATCAGGTCGTGCAGGGCGTCCTCCCTGTCATCCTTGGGGATGCGGAAGAACCGTATCCGGCTTTGGGCCAGTTCCAGCTTCCAGGACTCGATCTCACGGGGTGTGGCGGTGCTCTTGTGCGGCTGATTGCTCGCGGCCATGGGGTGAACCCTTTCGCATTCGGCGGCCGGGACCATTCCCGGACGCGATGCCGCGATGCTGCCGCAGGTTGCAGGGACATTTATCTAGGGCTGGGCCTGTCTTGCGGGGACACACATGTCAGACAGATTTCCGCCATATGTCCCGATCTGGCAGGGACATGTCGGACATATGTCAGACATATGTCCGGCGATGCAGGGACATTTAGGACATATGTCAGACATATGTCTGACATATGAGTTGCGGGGACATTTCGGATTCCGCGGCGAGTTGAGGGGGTCGGCGGCAAGTAATCCCTATAGAGGCGGCGAGTGGTTCGCCGCGTCGAGCGGGCCGCCCCGGCGATCCGGCCGCGGCTCAAGCCCAAAGACGACAACGATGCCCCCGACCGGGCTGGGAAGGACAGGCATGATCACCGAGGCGTACAGGTACAGATTCAGGCAGGGCGCCGACCTGCGGCAGGCCGAGGACACGCTGCTGCTGGCGATCCTGGCCGCGGAGGGGCTCTACGGCGAAGCGTGCATCCGCATGGACGCCGGTTACGCCATCGACGAGAGCATCCGCGCGATCGTCGTGGACGCCTCCACCGAGGTCGGCCAGGCGGTTAACGGCATCTTCACGTCGTTCCTGCTGAAGGAATTCGGGCGGCTGGGCTTCCACGTCCGCTGCGTCGAGGGCGTCGGCAGCGATGTTCGGGGGGATGCCCGGTGATCGCGACCGCTGACCTCCACATTGACCTGGGTGTGCTGAGCCACGAGCCGGAGGATGTGTACCACGCCCGGTCGCCCGAGCACCTGGGCAGCCATGGTCTGGCCGACTTCCGCAAGTGCCCGCTGCTGTACTGGAAGGACTGCCTCGGCCTGATCGAAAAGCCCGACCGCCAGGCGTACTTCATCGGCCGGGCCACCCACTGCCGCATCCTGGAGGGCAAGGACGA
>JAKPKY010000167.1 GCA_029553505.1 Planctomycetota bacterium | reverse complement strand
CATCGCCCGCCTGCAAAAGATGAACCCCGGGGCGATCACGCTCTACTCCGACCACGGCATCGACATCGTCACCGAGCCGCTGGAGATCGCCGTGTGCGCCCAGCACATGAACGGCGGATTCGCCGTCAACGCCTGGTGGGAGAGCAACATCCCGCACACGTTCGTGATCGGCGAGATGGCCGGCACGCACGGGGTCAAGCGCCCCGGGGGCAGCGCGCTGAACGCCGGGCAGGTCGGCGCGATGCGGGCGGCGGAGTATATCGCCTGCGCTGCCCCGGCGGCAGCGCCCGCGCCGGCGGCGACCCGCGCAGCCGTCCGCGAAGGCGTCGCGGCGCTGCTGGCCGAGCCGGTCTTCATGCAGGCCCGTGCCGCACGCGGCAAGTCCGCCGCCCGGCCCACCCCGGCCGAGGCGATGGACGAAATCCGCGTCCGCATGACCCGCTGCGGGGCCCACCTGCGCAGCCAGTCCGCCGCGAGAAAGGCCCTCGACGACGCCCTCCGCCAGTATCGCGACCTCCACGAAAACGGCATGAAGCTCCCGACGCCCAAGGCCCTCCGCGACGCCGTCGGAACGCTCCAGCAGTGCCTGACGCACGTGGCCATGCTCAAGGCGATCTGCGGGCTCTTCGAGCGCGGCGCGGGCAGCCGCGGCAGCCACTGCATCCTCGCCGACGACGGCATCGAGATGCACCCCAAGCTCCTCGACCCGGAAACGGGCAAACCCTACCGCTTCCGCCCGGAAAACGAGTCCCTGCGGAACTCGATCCTCTGCGTCCGCTACGACGAGCGGGCAGCCGACCTGTTCGCCCTGCGCGACGAAGCCCCCCGGCCGGTCCCCAACCGCCAGATCGCCTTCGAGCCCGCCTGGACCGAATATCGCGAAGGAACGATCTTTAGCGTCTGAACCGATCAGGGGCTCTTTCCGAATATTCCGAATCCGGGGGTGCCACGGCTTGCTTGCCAAGCCGTGTCGCCGCAAGAACACTGCTTGCAAGCAAGCAGTGCCACCCTTGTTGTTGCACCCGCTTTTCTTCATGGTTTTGCCTTACGCGGGGGCGAATCGTACGTTTCCTCTGGATGCAAGCCGAATCCGCGCCTCCGCGTGCGGCCGGCTGCGCGATCGTTCGAGGAAACGACCATGAAGAAATACGCGACGATTCTGATACTCGGGACGTGCGTCCTGGCCGGCGCCGCCAGGGCGGAAATGCTCGAGGGACAATGGACCGGCGAGCCCGGGACCGGCGTGCAGTTCACCTGGTCCGGGGGCGGAAGGTCGAATGATTTCGGCGAGTCGCTGGTGGACGATTTTCTGACGTACCTGAGCCGCCTGGACGACGCCGACAAGGACGGGTTCCTGGAAAGCCTCACCGGGCAGGTGAATCCCAACGGGTACGTCGTGCTGCACTTCAGCGCGTGGAACAAGAACGTCCGCGTGGAGCTGGGACACATGCTGGACGCCAACAACGGCCCGCCGATGACCCGCGACCTGGGCATCCTGTCCCAGCAGGGCAGTCCGCAGGGCGGCGAGGTGTGCTACGGGACGATGTGGGAAACGCTGCTCGACGCTCCCCCGCCGACGCCGCAGGAACCGGAAGCCCCCGCCGCCCCGACCGCGCCGACGATCCCCGAACCGGGCACGGCGCTGATCCTGCTGGGCGGCGCGGCGCTGGGAATCCTCCGCCGGCACCGTCCGCGCGAGGCGGCTCCTATTTAGAAAATCTGCCGCGAGCAGGGGTCCGTTCAGAAGGTCCGCCGGTCCGCTTGCCGGGCCGGCGGGCCGTTTGTCACAGCCAGAGGAAACTCACCCCCAGGCACATCAGCAGGACCGCGCCGGCCAACTCCGCCGGCCTGCCGAATTTCGCCCCCGCGCGCTTCCCGATGGCCACGCCCGCCAGCGCCATCAATGCCGCCACCACGCCGATGACGGCGCTGGCCGCCCAGATCCGCTCGCCGCGCAGACCCAGCGAAAAGCCCACCACCAGCGCGTCCAGGCTGGTGGCCACCGACAGCGCCACCAGCGACCATCCGCGCGTGGGGTCCTTCGGGCGGGCGTGCAGGGCCTTCTCCACCTCGTGCTCGGCCTGCTGGGCGACGGATCCCGGGTGCGAGCGAATCGCCTCGTAGAGCATCTTCGCGCCGACGGCGAACACCAGCGCCGCCGCCACGTAACAGCCGACGCTCCGTAGCAGCTCGGCGAGCTTCCATCCCGCCAACCAGCCCGCCACCGGCATGAGGAACTGGAAGAGCCCCATGTGCCAGGCGAGGCGGAACCGCTGCCCCGGTCCGTTCCAGCGCACCCCGACGGCCATGCAGACGCTCATCGCGTCCATCCCCAGCCCTGCCGCCACCGCGAGAATCTTCAGGAATTCCGTCACGTCGCAATCGCTCCCGTCAAACGAGGCAGTGTACCGCCGCGCGGAGGCGTTTTCGAGCGCGGCCCGGCGGCGAAAATTCCAGCATTTTTCGCGGTAAGTCCATGGTTGCCGCCCCCGGACCCGGGGTAGCGTATCGTCGAGGCGCCGCGCCCGCCGCGGCCGGTGCGACCTTTCGCAAAGGAGCCCTCGCATGAGCGATCTGTCCGTCATCCCGCGTGTGCTGCGTCCGCCGGCCATCGCCGAGAAAGTCATTGCCGCCGGCGCCCGCTCGGCCAGGCTGGACCTGCTGACCCTCACGCTGCTGGGACTGCTCGGCGGGGCGTTCATCGCGCTGGCCGCCAACCTCTACACCGTGACCATGACCGGGTCCGCCGCGCTGCCGTTCGGCGTGGCCAAACTGCTGGGCGGGCTGTCGTTCTGCCTGGGCCTGGTGCTGGTGGTCATCGCCGGGGCGGAACTGTTCACCGGAAACAACATGTCGCTGGTGATGGCCGTCGCCAGCCGGCAGGCGAGCGCCTGGCAGCTCGTTCGCGGGTGGACGATCGTCTACGTGACGAACTTCGTCGGCTCGGTGGCGATCGCCTGGCTGATGGTGCAGACCGGGCAGGGCAAGTTCGCCGGCGGAGAGGTGGCGCAGACGGCCGTCGACATCGCCCGCGCGAAATGCGCCCTGTCCTGGACGGAGGCCTTCGCCCGCGGAATCGTCTGCAACATGCTCGTCTGTCTGGCCATCTGGGTGTGTTACTCGGCCCACTCGACCACCGACCGCATTTTAGGCATCCTGTTCCCCATCACGGCGTTCGTGGCGGCCGGGTTCGAGCACAGCGTCGCCAACATGTATTTCGTCCCGGCCGGGCTGTTCGCCAACACCACCGTCCCGCCCGGCGCGCTGACGTGGGGGAACTTCCTCCTGCGGAACCTCCTGCCGGTGACGCTGGGGAACATGGTCGGCGGAGGCGTGCTGGTGGGGCTGATGTACTGGCTGATCTACTGCCGCCCCCGCGCGGGCGGGGCGGAAATCTGAGACGACGCGGCGGCGCGGACTCGCGGCGCGGTCAGGGGACGGCCGGCGCGCCGGCCCTTCGTCCGGCCGCGGCGCGAATGTCGGCGGCGAGTTTTGCCTCCAGGCCGGCGTCCCGCCCCAGCGGCGTCATCCACTCCCGACGGTCCTGGGCGCCGCCCTGGTCGTCGTCGCGGACGTATTCCAGCAGGTGCTTCTTCCGCTCCTTCTCCTCGCCCGGAAGCGTGAACAAATCGTACGCCTCGGACGTGTTGGTCACCTGGAGTTCCTGGAGGTTGCTTCGGTACGCCTGCACCTCGACGGACACCTGGTAGCCGTCGGCGCCGGCGGGGCGGATGCTCACCTTCGCCTGGCGGTAGATGGTCTGGAGGGTGCTCTCGATCAGGTCGCGCCGGGTGGCGGCGTCCTTCCGCCAGAACTCCCACCAGTGTTTGCCGGTCATCGGCAGGGTGGTGATGGTTCCGCTGCGCCGGTCCTCGCGGTCGATCTGGAAGTCGTACCGTCCGAGCACCTCGCGGGCGGCCAGCCAGGCCGCCTCGAAGTTCCGCTCCGCGGGCGTCATCGCGCCCGGGGCGACCACGGGCTCGGTGTAGTTGGCGCATCCCGCCGCTGCCAGCGTCGCAGCCAGCAGGGCTAAAACCGGCAATTTCGTTGTCGCATGCATGGCGGTTCTCGTTTTTTCTCGAGGTGTCGGGCCGGCGCATTGGCCCGGAGAAATATTGTATCGTACGGTACAGGTGAAGCAAGCAGCTTACCTGATTGGCTAACCGCAAGCTGGCCTGCCCATAGGCCCGCACCAATGCCCCCCCCGGCCCATCCCAGGCCGGGGCATTTTTTTGCGCCCTTCTCGGATTGGACGGTTCGGCAGGGTACAATCGCTCCGCCGCGGACGGGAATGCGGGAAACCCCCGCCCGCGCCGCGAGTTTAAACCAGCAAGACCCGGGTCGGAGACATTGTCGTGATGCGGATTCTTTCCGGCGCGTTCAAGGGGCGCACGCTGCTGCCGCCGGCCGGCGACGGCACGCGCCCGATCACCGCGCTGGTCAAGAAGTCGCTGTTCGGAATCCTCTCTCCGCGCCTGGACGGGGCGACGGTGCTGGACCTGTACTGCGGCACGGGCACCATCGGCCTGGAGGCGCTCTCGCAGGGCGCGGCGCGGTGCTGTTTCGCCGAGCGGGACGGGCTGGCGCTGGCCCGGCTGCGGCGGAACATCGAGACCCTCGGCGTCGGCGGGCAATGCACGATCTGGGCGGGCGACGTCGAGCAGCGTCTGGCGCGCTGGCTGGACGCGCTGGACGGCGGGGTGGACGTCGCGTCGGTCGATCCGCCGTTCGCGACCGCCCGCCGCTGGGACTGGCCCCGCGCCGTCGAGACGGTCTTCGCGCCGCTGGCGGCGCATCTGTCCCCGGGCGGCGTGGTGGTCCTGCGGACGCCTGATCGCGTCGAGGTGCCGGACCGCCTCGGGCCGCTGGCGGCCTGCCGCACGAGGGAGTATGGCGGCATGAAGATCACGTTCCTGGAACTCCCGGCGGGCGGGTGATGGCGAAATCCTCCTATCTCTATTTCGAGCCCGAGCGGGCGGGCAAGCTGCGGAACCTCAACCTCCTGGCGCGACAGGCGGTCGAGGGGTTCATCTCCGGCCTGCACCGCAGCCCCCACAAGGGTTTCTCCGTCGAGTTCTCCGAGCACCGCGAATACTCCCCCGGCGACGACCTGCGCCACCTTGACTGGGTGGCCTGGGGACGCACCGACCGCTACTACGTCAAGCAGTACGAGCAGGAGACCAACCTCCGCGCCTACATCCTGCTGGACGTCAGCGGCTCGATGAACTACCGCCACGGGGAAGGCCCGACGAAGTTCCAGTACGGCTGTTTCCTCGCGGCGTGCCTGAGCTATCTCATGTGCCGCCAGCAGGACGTGGTGGGGATGATCGCCTTCGACGACCGCGTGCGGTTCCACCTGACGCCCGGAAGCACCCCGGCGCACCTGGACCGGATCTTCAAGCACCTCGAAGGCGTCAAGCCCGGAAAGCTCACCGCCATCGCCCCGACGTTCCACCAGCTCGCCGCGTCCCTCGCCAAGCGCGGGCTGGTGATCGTCATCTCCGACCTGTACGACGAGCCGTCGGAAATCCTCCGCGCGCTCCAGCACTTCGTCCACAAGCGCCACCAGATCATCGTCTTCCACGTGCTGGACCCGGCGGAGGTGGAGTTCCCCTTCCGCAAGGTCGTCTCCTTCGTGGACATGGAGAACGGCCAGAAGCTCCAGGTCGATCCCCGCTACGTCAAGGACGCCTACCTCGCCGAGATGCGGGCGTTCATCGAGCGCTATCGCAAGGAGTGCTCCGACCGGAAGATCGAATACGCGCTGACGACCACCGACGTGCCGTATGACCGCATGCTGCTGGACTACCTGGCGAGACGAAAGGCCCTGGTGAGGTGATGCTGGCGTTGTGGTTTGCCACTCCGCTGCTGCTGATCGGCCTGCTGGCTGCGGGCATCCCGCCGCTGCTGCACCTGCTGTCGCGCGTGCGGGCCCAGGAGGTCTACTTCCCCACGCTGCGCTTCCTCCAGCGGAGCATGGAGAAGACTGCCCGGCGACGGCGGATCCAGCACTGGCTGCTGCTGGTGCTCCGCTCGGCGCTGCTGGCGCTGCTGGCGGTGGCGGTGGCCGAGCCGATCTCCGAGGCGACGGGCGGCTGGCTCGCCGGGCGGAACTACGCCGCCGTCGTCGTCCTGGACAACAGCCTGTCGATGGGCGCGCAGGACGGCGCGCAGAGCCGCTTCGCCCGCGCCCAGGCGCAGGCCATCGAACTGCTCAGCGGCGATGACAGGCCCTCTCTCGCGGCCGTGCTTCCCACTAATTCCACCGCCGGCGACGACGCCCTGACCGCCCGCCTCGATGCGCTGCGAAAGACGGTCTCCGAGACGACCCTCTCCAACGCCCGCGCGCCCGTCGCCCAGAAGCTCGCGCGGGCCATGGACCTGCTCGCGGGCGAAACGTCGCTGTCCAAAAAGGCGATCTACCTCTTCAGCGACCTCCAGCAGGTCAGCTTCGAGGAGTTGGCCTCCCTCAAGGCCCTCGCCGCCCACAAGGACATCCACCTGCTGGTGGTCAACTGCGCCTCGCCTCTGCCGACCAAGCCGGACAACGTCGGAATCGCCGACGTGGAGATCGGCGGGCGCCCCGTCGTCCACGAGCGCCTGACGTTCACCGTCACGCTGGTCAATTCCAGCCCGGTGGACCGGACGGTGACCGTGGCGATGCGCGTGGAGGGCCAGCCGGTCGCCCTGCCCGTCAAGACCACGCTCCGCGCCGCCGGGCTCGAGGGCGACAGCCGCACCGTCCGCTTCTTCCACACCTTCGGCAAGCCCGGGCCCGTCTCCGGCGAGGTGTTCCTCGACGCCAACGACGACCTGCCCGCCGACAACGTCCGCCGCTTCGCGCTGGACGTGGGCGGGCGCGTCGGCGCGATCATCGTGCGAGGCCCGCGCGACCCGGCCGAGGCGCCCGGGCTCGATGCCGCCGCGGCGCTGCTGCTGGCGGCGGACCCCTTCGGCCGCGCGGACCGCCCCTGGCCGGTCCTGCCGCGCGTCGTGCCCGTGGAGGATCTCTCGACGGAAACGCTCGCCGGCGCGGACATCGTCTTCTTCACCGATGTGCCCGCCTTCTCCGACGCCCAGGCGAAGCTGGTGCGGGATTTCGTGCGCACGACCGGCGGGACGGCCGCCTTCTTCCTGGGCCCTGCCGTCCAGGCGGAAAACTACAACGCCCGGCTGGGCGAGATTCTCCCTGCCGAGCTGGATGCGCCCGTCGGCGAGGTGGGGGTGGACCTGCCGGCTGTCGCGATGGACTGGGTGGACGCGCAGCACCCGTATTTCGAGGGGCTGTACGCGAACCCGCGCGACTACCTGACGGCCGTCACGCAACGATACTTCCGCCTGAAGGTCGGCGTTCCGCCGCAGGTGTTGATGCGTCTGGCCGGAGGCGCGCCGCTGCTGGTCTCGCGCGACGCCGGACGCGGGCGCTGCCTGCTGTGCACCACGACAGCCAGCCCGCGCTGGACCAGCCTGCCCGCCAGTCCGGTCTTCCTGCCGATGGTGGTGCGCATGTGTCTGCTGGCGCGGGCCGGCGAGGGCGGCGGCGGAAGCTTCCTCGCCGGGTCGCAGGTGACGCTCCGCCCGCGAGGGCTGGCGCTTCCGCCCGACGGCGCGCCGGCGACGACGCTGCGGATCGTCCGCGAAGGCGACGAGGCGGCCCGCGGATACGATGTGAAACTTTCGCCCACCGGCGAGGCCGTCTTCGACCGCGCCGACCGGCTGGGCGTCTATCGCTGGCAGGCGACCGGCGCCGACGGAAAGAGCGTCGAGGGATGCTTCGCCGTCAATCCCCCCGGCGCCGAGACGCGCCTGACGGCCTTGCCCCCGGCGGCGCTGCGCCAGATGCTCGCGCGGGGTGGCCTGGAGCGCGTCTACGTGGGCGACGACCTTTCCGGCGCGACGGCGGCAGCCTCGGCCGACGCCCAGGGACGCAACTGGTGGGACTACCTGCTGGCGGCAGTCCTGGTGGTGCTGGTGGTCGAGGCCGTCGTCGCCAACCGCGTCCGACGGCGCGACGAGGACGCCGTGCCCGCCTACCTCAACCCCAAGATCGCCGCGTAAATACTCCACAACTGCGTGGGCGCCACGGCCTGTATGGGCGTGTTTCCGACGATCGGAGAATCCACAACACGGCTTGCAAGCAAGCCGTGCCACCCGGCCGAACGCGCCTTTTCCTTTCGAGCTGTTTTGGATTTGTGGTTTGGGGATTGTTTCGGATTTCGTGCTTCGGATTTCGGATTTATCGTGGTTGCTCCGTCCCGCTGGCGCGGGACTGCGCAATCCACGCCACCCTTCTTTACGTTGCGGATCGGAACAGGTTGCCCCTGTGACGCCGCCCGCGCTGCGTGTATAGTGCTCCGTATGGCCAGGCCGGCGGACAAGGCGACGGCGACGTGGGTGGTGCGACGGCTGCGGGAAGCGGGCTTCCAGGCGCTGTTCGCCGGCGGGTGCGTGCGCGACATGCTGCTGGGCATCCGTTGCAACGATTACGACGTCGCCACCGACGCGGTGCCCGACCAGGTGCGGGCGCTGTTCGGGCGCGTGCTGCTGGTGGGCGCGAAGTTCGGCGTGGCGATGGTGCTGCACCGGGGGCGCAAGGTGGAGGTCACCACGTTCCGTAGCGACCTGTCGTACAGCGACGGGCGCAGGCCCGACGGCGTGCGCTTCTCCACGCCCGAGGAAGACGCCCGCCGGCGCGATTTCACCATCAACGGAATGTTCTACGACCCGCTCGACGGGCGGGTGATCGACTTCGTCGGCGGGCGCGACGACCTGCGCCGCCGCGTCCTGCGGACCATCGGACGCGCGGACGAGCGGTTCGCCGAGGACTACCTCCGCATGCTCCGCGCGGTGCGGTTTGCCGTGCGGTTCGAGATGCGGATGGACGGCGGGACCGCGCGCGCCATCCGTCGGCATGCCGCCAGCATCGCGCGGATCAGCGGCGAGCGCGTCTTCGACGAACTGTCCAAGATGCTCACGCACCCGGCGGCCGCAGCGGCGTTGGAACGGCTGGCGGAACTGGGCCTGGCGCGGCACGTGCTGCCCGAGCTGTTTGACCCGCCGGAGTTGTGGGCCCGCGCCGCCGATCGCGCCGGAAAACTCGCTCGGCGCGGCGATCTGGCGCTGACCCTCGGCGCGATGATGCTGGAGCTGGACGCCCGCGCGATCTCGCGCCGCCTGCGCGCGTGGGGCGCGTCCAACGACCTGCGCGACGCGATCTGCTGGCTGGCGGCGCGGCGCGAGGAGTGGCGAACCGCCGCCGACGCGCGGCTCTGCGAGTTCAAGCGTCTCCAGGCCGGCGAGCACTTCCGCCGCCTGCGGACGATCTGGGCCGTCGAGGAGCGGCGCGAGACCGGCGGGCTGGCGCAGTCGCGGCGGATCGCCCGTCGGGCGGGGCGGATCGACCCCGACAAGATCAACCCGCCGCCCCTGCTGACCGGCGAGGATTTAAAGAAGCGGCTCGGACTTTCCGAGGGCAAGCAACTCGGGCGCGTGCTCGCGGAACTGCGAAACCGCCAGCTCGACGAGGAAATCTCCACCCCGCGCGAGGCACTCGACCTCGCCCGCCGGCTCGTTCAGGACGCGGACTGAACGAGGCGGTCCGCGAATTCCACGAAAGGGAATCGAGGGGTCAGGACTTCTTTCGCGCGGTGGATTTCCGGCGGAAAAAGGCGCTGAGGATCTCGTCCTCGCGGGCGTGCATGCGGGCGCCGCCGCGGATGGACTGGTCTTCATAGCCCATCAGGTGCAGCAGCCCGTGCACGACGTACAGCAGCAGCTCGCGCCGCACGGTCTGCCCGTGGGCGGGGCCTTGTGCGGCGGCCACGTCGCCGCAAAGGATGAGCTGTCCGACGAGTCCGCCCCCCCGGCCGTCGGACAGGTCGAAACTCAGCACGTCCGTCGCGCCCGTGTGCCCCAACCAGCGGCGGTTGTGCGTCGCCACCTCGTCGGCCCCGACGATCGCGATGTCCATCTCGGCCACGCGCACGCCTTCCTGTTCGGCCGTGAAGGCCACCAGCTCGGTGATCTGCTTGCGCGGCACGCGGACGACTCGCTGGGTCGAGGAAATCAGCACGCGGGGTGGGGGTCGCTTGGGCGTCATGGGCGCGAAGGATACCGCGGCGCGGGCGGATTGTCCACGAATCGCCGCTACGACAGGCTGCGGCACCGTTGCCCCCGGTGGCCCGGCATGGTATACGGAACGCCGGCGCGGGGTTCGTCCCGCCGTGTCATGAAAGGATTTCCTGCCATGTGTGCCTCGATCTCGACCTGCCTCGTCATGGGAATTGTAATCCTCGCCCTTTCGGCCTTGCCGATGCTGGCTCAGCGGAGCACCCCGGTCAGACGCCCCGGACGCAGGGCAAAAAAGACCGTCTGCCTGATGGCCATCGGAAACAGCTTCTCCAACGACGCCACGAAGTATCTTTCGCGCCTTGCCGAGGCCGGCGGGCACAAGTTGGTCTTCGGGCACGCCATGATCGGCGGCTGCTCGCTCGAGAAGCACTGGAGGCTGGCGCAGAAGCACGAGGCCGACGCGGACGACCCCGAAGGGCGCCCTTATCAGGTCCGCCGATCCGACGGCTCGGTCAAGTCCGTCAGCCTGAAGGAGCTTCTCCAATCCCGCTCGTGGCAGTACGTGACGATCCAGCAGGTGTCCAACGAAAGCTACAAGGTCACCAGCTATCGCCCGTACGCCCGGAAGCTCGCGGATTACGTTCGCCAACATGCGCCGCAGGCGGAACTGGTGATCCACGAGACGTGGGAATACCGGGTCGATCATCCGCTGTATTCCGAGAAGAGGCTCACGCCGGAGCGGATGTACGAGGGCCTGCACTCCGCCTACGCGAAGATCGCCGGGGAACTGGGCGTCAAGACGATCATCCCCGTGGGCAGCGCCTTCCAGAACACCCGGAACGACCCGCGCTGGGTGATGGACATCGAGTTGGACGTGGACCGGGCCGCCTTCCTGCCGCCCGCGCTGCCCCGCCAGGTCCGATCCCTGTGGGTTGGTTACTACTGGAGCAAGAAGACCAATCCGCCCTCGCTGGGCCACGACGGGAAACACGCGAGCACGGCAGGGCGCTACCTGGGCGCCGCGGTCTGGTATGAGGTGTTCTTCGGCGACGTGCGGGAGGTCGAGTACGTCCCCCGGGGTCTGCCGAAGCAGGACGCCGTCCTGCTGCGCGAAATCGCGCACAAGACGGTGCGCGAAAACCGGCGTGCCGCCACGCAACCCGCGCGCAAGGGCGCGAAGTAACCCTCGCGCGACGGCCTCACAGCCAGCGGCGAGACGCCGCCAGCGTCAGCACGAACAGGCACGCGCAGGTCATCACCAGCTGCGAAGGCCCGAGCAGCCAGTTGGCCGTCAGGTGCAGCGGGGCGATGTTGGCGCCTTCGGCCCGCGCCAAGGCGTACTGCACGCCGCCGCCGATCGGCAGCGTCAGCAGGATCGCGGCCAGGATCATCGCGATCTTCCGAAACATGGCACTTCCCTCACCCCGAAAGTCCCCCGCGGCAGAAGCGGCGCTGCCTTCGCGCACACCCATCCGCCGCCGGACGCCGGGGCTCCAGACCTCGATAGTCTTTCCAACGGAAACATACGATTCGCTTCCGGAACAGGCCAAACCGCAGGGACGGAATAACGTGGCGCCAAAAAGGGGGATATTACCCATCATGCAATGCGGGATGGGTAATATTGCGCTGTTTCTTCGCAAGGTGGGAAGTATGGAGCTTTCTTTCCAAGCTAAATCATAATTTAATTCGTTGATATCCATAGTATTAGGGAGATTCAGCCTCTTTTGAAGCGGAATTGTCGATTTCGTGGCATGCGATGTGTCATAAGAAGAATTGGAGCGAGCGGGAAGGTTGAAAAATGCGGCCACCGTTCGCAGCAAGGGGTGACGGAAATGAGAAATACGCCGCTGATATTTGCATGCATTTTGAGCCTGCTGCCGGTCGCGACCGCGACGGCGCAGGACGGTCGAGCCGGCGCCGTGATGGTGGCTGAGGTCGTCGGCCCGGCCGAGCGACTCGTCCTCGCCGATGGAAAGGAAACCTGGCGGGGGGTGCGGGCCGGCGAAACGCTGCCGGAAGGCACGGTCCTCCGCACGGGAATCCGCGCCAAACTGGTGCTGCGGTTCGAGGACCGCAACGACGTGATCGTCCACGGCGCCACGAAGATGGGCATCGCGCAGTTCCGCAAGCGAGGCGACCTGGCGACGACGCGCCTGGGGCTCAAGTACGGCACGCTGAGCATGACCATCCATCGCGGGCGGGGGCCTAACGATTTCGAGTTGTCCGTGCCGGTGGCGGTGTTGAGCGTGCGAGGGACCAGCGGGCAGGCGAGTTTCCACGGCGACACGGGGCTTCAACTGACCGGGCAGACGGGCACTTGGCACGTGCGAACGGGCGGCGGAGCGAAAAACGTCCAAGCCGGGGAGACCACCGATGGAGCCTTGACGCCGTCGATCCTGCTGGCGGGCAGGCAGCGGGACACGCAGAGGGGCGACGCCGCCGGCGGCGTGACCGGGCAGGAGCAGGACTGGTTGAGGAGCCACGGCAGCGGGCTCGGAATGGCGTGGTTCCTGGGCGGCTTCGGGCCGACGCTCTTCGCGCCGACCCAGCAATGCTCCGGCGGGAAGTTGATCGTGGTGAGGTGACGGGCTTTCGGGCAGCGGACAACGGGACGACTTGACGCGGCGGCTGACGCCTGAATTCCCAGCGGCGGGGAAACGGGCAGGCCGCCGCGTCGTTTTGCGCGCAGGCGGCGACGGAAAGGGGACTCGAGGGGAACTCAGACGTTTCGGGGTGTCTTCTTACGGCCAGGCATACAGCGCCAGGCCGTGGCGCCAAAGAGTCACGGCGTGAAGCGTTCGGGTTCTGCGTAGGGCTCGAACCGCGTGCATTCGCTGAGGAACGCCAGCTTGACGATGCCCGTCGGGCCGTTGCGCTGCTTCTCGACGATCAGCTCGGTCATGTGCGTGGGCAGATAGTCGTCCTCGCCGCGGTGGTAGTAGTCCTCGTTGTGCAGGAGCATGACGACGTCGGCGTCCTGCTCGATGGAGCCGGATTCGCGCAGGTCGCTCATGCGCGGGCGGTGGGAAGGGCGGTCGGCCGGTCCGCGGTTGAGCTGGGCGGCCGCGATCACCGGCACGTTCAGCTCGCGCGCCAGGGCCTTGATGCCGCGGGAAATCTCGGTGATCTGTTCCTGCCGGCTGTCGGCCCGGCCGGAGTAGCTCATCAGCTGGAGGTAGTCCAGGAAGATCGCCTTGATGTCGTATTGGGCCTTGAGCCGCCGCGCCTTCGCCCGCAGCTGGACGATTGTCAGCATCGGCGAATCGTCGATGTAGAACGGCGCCTGCTCCAGGTCGCCAGCCGCCATCTGGAGCTTCGTCCAGTCCTCGGCCGAGATCATCCCCCGGCGCATCCGCTTGAGATCGAACCGCGCGCTGGACGCCAGCAGCCTCTGGGCGAGTTGCTCCTTGGACATTTCCAGCGAGAAGAACGCCACCGGAACGCGATCGACGACGGCGACGTATTCCGCCACGTTCAGCAGGCAGCTGGTCTTTCCCATCGACGGGCGGGCGGCCAGGATGATCATGTCGCCGTTCTGGAAGCCCGCGGTCAGCTCGTCAAGCTGGTGATACCCGCTGGCCAAGCCGGTGATGAGCTGCCCGTCGGTTTCCTGGAGCGTCTCGAAGGTCTTGACCAGCAGGCCTTTGAGATCGACCGCCTGCTGTCCGATCTGCGCCTGGGAGATGTGGAAGATCGTCTGCTCGGCGCGTTCGATGACGTCCTGGGCGTCGTCGTGGGTGTCGTAGGCCTCGCGGATCATCTCCGTGCCGGCGATAATCAGCTCGCGGAGCATCGCCTTGTCGCGGACCGCGCGGGCGTAGAACTCGGCGTTGGCGGCGTCGGGCACGCCCTCGACCAGCGCCACGAGGTACTCCACCCCGCCGACGCCCTCGAGCTGCTTGCGGCGCTCCAGTTCGTCGCGCAGCAGCACCAGGTCGATGGGGCGGCTGGTGTTCCGCATCTCCACGAGGGCCTGGTAGATGGTCTGGTGGGCGGGGCGGTAGAACATCTCCGGCTTGACGATCTGCACGACGATGTCGACGGCGGGGGCGTGGAGGATCATCGAGCCCAGGACGCAGGCCTCAGCCGCGATCGATTGCGGGGGCACGCGGGCGAGATTGTCGCCGCCGGCGACATAGGCGCCTTCGGCGGCGCTCGCGGTGCGGTTCGAGGACGTATTGAGCTGTGTCACCTTCCCTGGCTCCCTCGCGGGCGGCTGCCCGGGCCGGAATCATTTCCGCGCCGGATCCCTGTCTTTGTCCGGCGGTGGAGGCTGATTATACCCTGGCGAAGGGGAAAAAGAAAAGAGCAAGCTCCGCCTTCCTTGTGCTTCGGGATCGCTCCGGGCCGGGCGCAAACGCAAGAGGCATGGCCAGTTGCCTGACCATGCCTCAGGGAAGGCGAAAAACAATTTTTCGGACGCGAGAATTCCGCCCACGGCGCGGCCGATTACTGCGTGTCTTCGTCGGAAGCGTCGGAGGTTTCGGGCTCCTGGGCTTCCTCGGGCGGGGCCTCTTCGCCCGGCTCGCGGATGGGCACGATCCAGACGTGGATCGTCGCGGTGACCTCTTCGCCGAAGTCCAGGGTCACGTCGTACTTGTCCAGTTGGCGGATGGGCTCCCGCAGCTGGACGGTTTCGGGCTCGACGAACGCGCCCGCCTCGGCCAGCGCGGCGGCGATCTGCGCCGGTCCGACCGACCCGTACAGGTGGCCTTCCTCGTTGGCGCGGGCGGAGATGGTGATCTCCTTTCCGTCCACGAGCTGGGCCTTGGCCTGGAGGGCGGCCCGTTCCTTGGCGAGCTGTTCGAGGTAGGCGGCCTTTTCGGCCTCGACGCGCTTGACGTTGGCCTCGGTGGGCTCGGTGGCCAGGCCCTGGGGCAGCAGGTAGTTCCTCGCGTAGCCCGGCTTGACGGTGACGACCTCGCCGATCTTTCCGAGTTTCGAGACGTTTCTTCGAAGCAGAACCTTCATTGCGAATGTCCTCGTCGTTGGGGGTTGCGTATTGGCTAGCCGACGTACGGCATCAGGGCCAGGAACCGGGCCCGTTTGACGGCCAGCTTCACGCTCCGCTGGTGCCGGGCGCAGTTTCCGCTGCGCTTGCGGGAGAACATCTTGCCCTGCTGGGTGGTCAGCTTGCTGAGGGTGGCGATGTCCTTGTAATCGATTTCGCCGACCTTGTCGCGGCAGAAGCGGCACTTCGCCTGCTCGTGAAAGCGGGCCTTGCGCTTGGGCCTCGACGTCTTGCTCGGTTTTCTCATCATTCTCGCCATGCGACTGTTTCCTTCCTGCTGCGCCTTGGGATGTCTTGCTCTCTAGGCTTGGCGTCACGCGCCAGGCCGGTCAGAACGGGATGTCTTCCCCGCCGGTGTCTTCCGGGGGCGGCGGGGCCGTGTCGTCGTTGTATGCGGGCTGGGCCTGCTGCTGCGGGGCGGGCGCCTGGCGACGCTGCGAAGGCGCGCCCTGCCCGCCGCCCGGCGCGCCGCCGAGAAACTGGAACCGCTCCACGATCACGCGGTGCCGGCTGTGCTTGCTTCCGTCCTTGCCTTCCCACGTGTCCAGCTGGAGGCGACCTTCCACCAGGATCGGACGCCCCTTGGCCATGTACTGGTTGACCGTCTCGGCCTGTTTGCCGTAGACGCGGCAGTCGATGAACATCGTGTCCTCACGCTGCTCGCCCGACTGGTCGCGCCACCGGCGGTTGACCGCCAGGCCGAACTCCGTGACGGGCGTCTGACTGGGCAGATAGCTCATCTGCGGGTCGCGCGTCAGGTTGCCCGCCAGGATCACCTTGTTGTAGTTGGCCATGTCCGGTCCTCCCTGTGCTGGGGGTAACGCCCCTGCCGGTGCGGCGCGGGGCTAGTCCTTGTCTGAATCCGCGTCGTTGCTGTCGGACGAATCGTCGCCGTTGTCGCGGGAAGGCCTCTCGTCGCGCTCGCCTTCGCCCTCGGCGGGGCGGCGGACGGTCGAGGTCGCGGGCGTCTCGGCCTGGAGTTCCTGCTCGGTCAGCTGGTCCCGGCGGAGGATCAGCACCCGCACCACGCGCTCGTCGAGCTGGCAGTCGTGTTCGATCTCCGCGATGCGCAGCGGATCGGACTTGAAGTAGACCAGGACGTACAAGCCGCGCTTGCGCCGGGCGATCTCGTAGGCGAGTTTCCGCTCGTCCCACGGTTTGATCGCGAGGACTTCCACCTCGTTGCGGCTGAGGATGGTCTGGACCGGTTCGCAAGCCGCCTGGAAGTCCGGGTTGCCCGCGTCCAGGAGGAACATGCCTTCGTACGTTTTCGTCGTCTGTGCCATTTTCCACTTCCGTCTTAGGAGCCTGTGTCAAACAGTCCCGATGTCCGCGTCTCGTCAGTCGCCCGGGCCGGCCGATCCCGTCCAGGGCGACGCCTATTCGTCCGTCTTGCGGTTGTACTTCGCCATGGCGGAGTCGATCCCGCCGAACAGCCAATCCTCGACCGCGTCGGCCGCCGTCCGGATCGCGACGTCGATCGCGTCCTGCTCGTCGGGCCCGAAGCGTCCCAGCACGTAATCGGCCGGGTCCATCTGCGCCGGGGCGGCGCCGATCCCGATCCGCAGCCGGGCGACCCGCGTCGTGCCCACGACCCGCAGCACGTCGTCCAGGCCGTTGTGCCCGCCGGCGGAGCCTTCGGCCCGCAGCCGCAACCGCCCCGGCGGCAAGGCCAGATCGTCCAGCACCACCAGCAATTCGTCCGGCGCACCCTTGTAAAAATCCAGCATCGCCCGGACGGACCGGCCCGAGCAGTTCATGTACGTCTGCGGCGCCAGCAACATCACCCGCTGCGTCTCCGCCGCCCGGCAGACCCGTCCGTCGCTCAGCAGGCCCTCGAACGCCTCACGGGGCTCGCCCGTCCGCCAGAGCTCCCGCAGGACGTCCAGCACGCGGAATCCCACGTTGTGCCGCGTCCGGGCGTATCGCGTGCCGGGATTTCCCAGGCCCACGACGAACTTCGTTGTGTCTGCGGCTTGGCGCGCCATCGTATCCGCCGGCGGGCGAGGCTACTTCTTCTCGCCTTCCTCGGCGCCTTCCTCTGCCTCTTCCTTCTTCTCGCCGATAACCTCGGGTTCGGCCGCTTCCTCGCCCTCGACGGCTTCGGCGGCGACTTCTTCTTCCGCCACCACCGTCACGGTGCACAGCACCGCCTCCGGATCGCTCAGGAGCGTCGCGCCTTCCGGAAGGGGGATGTCCTTCAGGTGCAGCATGTCGTCCACCTTCATCGCGCCGACGGGCACGACGATCTCTTCCGGAATCGACGTCACGAGGCACTCGATCTCGATGTCGCTGGTCACCTGGTTGAGCACTCCGCCGTCGGCGGCGCCCGCGGGCGTTCCGCGCAGGATCACCTGCACGGTCACTTCCACGCGCTCGTCGAGGCTCACGCGCGCCAAGTCCACGTGCAGCACCTCGTGCCCGAAGGTGTCGTACTGCACTTCCTTGATGAGCACGTTCTCGGTCTGCCCGTCGAGGTCCAGTTCCAGCACGCGCTCGCCGTGTTGGATCGCCAACTCCATCTCGTGCTCGCTGAGGGTGATGGGAATCGGATCCTGCCCGTGTCCGTACACGATGCCCGGGATGCTTCCCGTCTGGCGGATCTTCTTCGCCCCGCGGCTGCCGATCTGCGTTCGCCTGGTTGCCTTCAGCACTGCTGCCATCTTCGTTCTCCAGTGATTCGTCCTACGCCCGCCGACGCGGCGCCGGGCCGCGAAACAGGGCTAGACCGTTCCGTTTTCCTTCAGAAACAGGCTGCTTACCGACTCGTCGTTGTGAATCCGGTGGATCGCCTCGCCGATCAGCTCGGCCACCGACAGGATGCGCAGGTTCCCGAGGGCCTTGGCTTTTTCCGGCGCGACGGGAATCGTGTCCGTCACCGTCAGCTCATCGATGGGCGCCTCGCGGAGGCGCTCGATCGCCGGCCCGCAGAGCACCGCGTGCGTCGCCCCGACGAGCATCCTGGCGGCCCCGAGTTCCTTGCACAGTCGGGCGGCGCTGCAGATCGTGCCCGCCGTCGAAATCATGTCGTCCATCATCAGCACCGTCTTGTCCTTGACGCTGCCGATGAGCGTGCCGACCTCGATCTCCCGTCCGCTGATCCGCCGCTTGTGGATGATCGCCAACTCGCCGCCCAAGCGGTTGGCGTAGACCCGCGCCCGCTTGACGTTGCCCACGTCCGGGCTGACCAGCACCAGGTCCTTGAGGTTCAGTCCGGTGAAGTAGCGGCTGAGGACCGGTTCGGCGGCCAGGTTGTCCACCGGGATGTCGAAGAATCCCTGGATCTGTGCGGCGTGCAGGTCCAAAGTCAGCACGCGATCGGCGCCGGCCGTCGCGATCAGGTTCGCCACCAGCTTGGCGGTGATCGGCACGCGACCCTCGTCCTTGCGGTCCTGGCGGGCGTATCCGAAGTACGGCAGCACGACGGTGATGCGCTCGGCCGACGCCCGGCGGGCGCAGTCGATGAAGATCAACAGTTCCGCCAGGCTCTCGTTGACCGGCGCGCATGTCGGCTGGATGATGAACGTGTCCCGTCCGCGGACGTCCTCTTCCAGCTTCACCAGCAGTTCGCCGTCGGGGAACGACTGGATTTTCACCTGCCCCAGGGCGATGCCCAGGTAGTCGCTGATTTTCTGCGCCAGCTGCGGATTGGCGCGCCCGGCGAATATCTTGAGGTTCGTCATGCCTGTTCTCCCGCGGTCTGGCGTTTCGAGAGGATGCGGCTGACTTCCTGGAGTTCCTCGACGGTGTTGATGCTGAGCACTTCGTCGGCCGGGACGGCCGGCACGGCGGCGAGTTTCCTGCCCTGTTTGCGGAGCACGGCCAGCGTGTCGGTCAGGTAGTACTCGCCCTTGGCGTTGCGGTTGTCGATGCGGGTCAGCGCCTCGCGGAGGTCGGCGGCTTCGTAGCAGTAGACCGAGACGTTGACCTCGCGGATGTCGCGCTGGGCTTTCGTGGCGTCGATGGCCTCGACGATCCCCGTCAGTTCGCCGCTCTCGTCGCGGAGGATTCGCCCGTAGCTGCCGGGTTCAGGCAGGATGCAGGTGGCCAGGGTGCAGCTGGCGCGCTGGGCGCGGTGGGTTTCCAGCAGGGTGCGGAGGGTTTTGCCCCGCAGCAGGGGCCCGTCTCCGGCGACGACGAGCACCGGCCCGGACAGTCGGGCGAGTTCGTCGCGGCAGACCATGACGGCGTGCCCGGTGCCCAGTTGCTCGGTCTGCTCGACCCAGGCGACGTCGCGGCAGTCGGTCGCGAACGCCCGGCGGACCACCTCGGCCTGGTGCCCGATGACCACGATCAGGCGGTCGCACCCCGCCTGTCGGCAGGCGTCCATGACGTACGCCAGCATCGGCCGGCCGAGAATCTCGTGCATGACCTTCGGCAGGTCCGATTTCATCCGCGTGCCTTTGCCCGCGGCCAGGATGATGGCGGTCGTGCTCATGGGTGCCCGTGGACTGTCAATTTCTACCCGGCCAGGACTCGAACCTGGAATAGAAGGACCAAAACCTTCTGTGTTACCAATTACACCACCGGGTAAGCGTTGGTTTTGAACTTAGCCCGGGCGGACGACATCGGCGTCTTACGGCGTCGGCCTAGGCATACGTGTCGCGGCGGGGGTTCGTCCGGAAGCCTGAGCAAGCGGCCGCGACCTGGCTTGCCCATTCCCCGCTGCTTCCGGGGACGCTCCGTGCGGACGAAAGACGCCAAGTACCAAGACGAGGAAGCATACCCGCCTTTGCGGGGACTGTCAACGAGACAAATGGCTCTTTTTTCGCCGTGCCGGCGCCGCGGGCAAAGATAGCCTTGGGGCGTGAGCGGGGTAGCGGGTACAATAGCCCCCCCAGTGTCCGTGGGCGAAGTTTTGCGGTGCGTTCACGGAGCGAATGGGTATAATCGCTATCTTTCCGCGCCCCGGGCGACCGCCGGAGCGTGGGCGAATTGCGGATCGGAGACGGTTTTGCGAATCCTGCTGGTTCAGCCGGAATATCTGTCGGAAGGGATCGGCTTTCGCCTGGCGGCGATGCCGGAGCCCCTGCACCTGGAGATGGCTGCCGCCGTCGTGCCGGACCACGAGGTCCGCATCCTGGACATGCGCCTGGACGGAGACCTGGACCGGGCGCTGCGGGAGTTCCAGCCGGACTTGGTGGCCGTGACCGCCCTGACGGTGGAGGTCTACTCCGCCCGCGACGTCGCCCGGCAGGTCAAGGCCCACAGCGAGGACATCTTCACCGTCGTCGGCGGGCACCACGCCACCCTCATGCCGGAGGACTTCTACATTCCCCAGGTCGACGCCGTGGCGCTGGGCGAGGCGGAAATCGTCTTTCCGGCCCTGATCCGCGCGGTGTCCGACGGGCGGGGCCTGGATTCGGTGCCCAACCTCATCTGGCGGGACGCCGACGGCAGGTTCGTCCGCAACGCCGAAAGCCGCGACAAGGTGGACATGGACTCGCTGCCGATTCCCCGGCGCGACCTGACGTCCGGCTACCGCGACGAGTATTTCTTCCTGTTCGACAAGCCCGACACCTCGGTGGCTACCGGACGGGGCTGCCCGTACCGCTGCAATTTCTGCAGCGTATGGCAGTTCTACCGCGGGCGGACCGCCCAGATGTCGCCCGAGCGGGTGCTGGCCGAGTTGAAGTCCGTCGGCACCGACCACGTGACGTTCGTGGACGACAATTTCCTGATGAACTACCGGCGGGAGAACGCCATTGCCGACCGGATCCGCGCCGAAGGAATCAAGATGCGGTTCTCGATGGAGTGCCGCACCGACTCGATCGCGCGGCATCCGGAGCTGGTGGAGAAGTGGCGGGACATCGGCCTGTACGCCGTCCTGCTGGGCCTGGAGGGCGCCAGCGACAAGACGCTCCAGAGCGTCAACAAGTCCAACACCGCCAAGATCAACGACGAGGCGCTCCGCGTCCTCCGCGACAACGGCATCATCATCTGGGGCGCGTTCATCGTGGACCCGGACTGGACGGAGGACGACTTCAAGCAGCTCCGCGACTACGTCAACCGCCAGGAGATCACGCACACGCAGTTCACGATCCTCACCCCGCTGCCCGGCACGGTGCTGTACCGCGAGAAATTCGCCGACCTGCTGACGTACGACTACCTGTGCTTCGACACGATGCACGCGGTGCTCCCGACGCGCCTGCCGCGCGAGGTGTTCTACCAGCAGTTCGCCAACCTCTACCGCCAGACCGACCTGGGCCCGTACTATGACCTGGTGCGGGAAGGCAAGCTGACGATCGACGATGTCAAGCGGGGCAAGGGCATGCTGGACGCCATGACGCACTGGGAGCGGTTCCTGGACAAGGATCCGGTCCTGGGTCGCTGCCGCGACAAGTCCGAGGCGCTGCCTGGCGCGCTGAACGCCGGACGGGGCCTGCCGACCGCCAAGTAATCCGCAGCATTTTTTGGGTGCCACGGTCAATCCTGATGTTGTGTATCGGGATTGACCGTGCCGACACCCTCAAGCCGCAAGCAGCCAGGTTTGAGGGTGGCACCCCTCCCGCGACGGGAAACACCTTGCCTGCGCGCCGCGGCGCGGTATGCTGACGGCAAATCGCGGGCCCGCGCCCGCCCATTTCCGGGAGCCCGGCCATGTGGGAAATCGTCCGCACCCTGAACCGCGTCGTCGTGGGCAGCTGCCAACTGCTGGCGATGTTCGTCATCTCCGTCGGAATCATCAAATCGCTCATTTTCTACGCCAAGGACGCCTTCACCCGCGCCCGCTCATCCGACGCCATCCGGGAAAGCCGCCTGGAGCTGGGCCACTCGTTCTCGCTGGGCCTGGGCTTCCTGATCGGGGCGAGCATCCTGAACACCACCATCGCCCCGACGTGGCAGGACATCGGGCAACTCGCCGCGATCATCGCCATCCGCACGTTCCTGAACTACTTCCTGATGCTCGACATCTCGCGCGACGCGAAAAGCGCCTGCGCCGAGAAAGGCGGGAAATCCGCCAAGCCGGAAAAGGACTGAACCCGTCCGCTCCGTTTGCGTTGCGCCCCCCGGCATGGTACAAGCATTTCATGCCGACCGCTTTGCTCTACACGTTGGGCGCCTTCGCGCTGATCCTGGTGCTGGCGCGGTTTCGCGTGCCGCTGGCGGCCGCCATCCTCGGCGGAACGGTGGCCCTGGGCGTGGCGCTGGGATTGAACGCAGCCGACCTGCTTCGCGCCGCCGTCGCCGGACTGACGTCGCCCATGAGCCTGGCGCTGATGCTCATCACCCTCCTGCTTCCGGCGCTGTCGGAGATCATGCGCCAGACCGGGCAGATGGAGCGGATCGTCTCGGCGGCGCGGGCGTTTTTCCGCCGACCCGCCGTCACGATGGCGGCGCTGCCGGCCCTGATCGGACTGCTGCCCATGCCGGGCGGGGCGCTGTTCTCCGCCCCGATGGTCGAAAGCGCAGCCGGGGGAAAGCCCGTCAGCGCGGGAAAGCTCTCCGCCTTCAACTATTGGTTCCGGCACATCTGGGAGCACTGGTGGCCGCTCTATCCGGGCGTGATCCTGGCGATGACCCTTACCCAGACGCCCGCCTGGCGGTTCATCGTCTTTCAGATTCCGCTGGGGCTGTTCATGGTCGTCGCGGGGACGCCGCTGTTTTTCGGCCTGCACCCCGATCTGCACGCCCGTTCGACGCACGTTTCGTCGGAGACCAAGCGGCAGATGCTGAAGGTCACGTCCTCGATCTGGATCATCGTGCTGGCGTATGTCCTGGGGGCGGTGGCGCTGCACTTTGGGGTTGGCCCGGCCCCCATGCAACTGCCCGGCCAGCCGGCGCTGACGGCGGGGCAGGAATGGCTGTCGCTGGCGCACAAGTTCGGGCCGTTCCTGGTGGGGCTGGCGGCGAGCCTGCTGTGGACCGCCCGCATGAACCGCATGCCGTGGTCCGGAGTGGGCAGGGTCTTCGCCCGCCCGGGCCTGTATGGGCTGGTGGTGCTGGTGGCATCGGTGATGGTCTTCCAGGCCGTGCTGAAAGCCGGAGGGGCAGCGCCGAAAATCGCCGCGGAGCTGGCCGCCCTCCACGTGCCGGCCGAGCTGGTCATCATGGCCTTGCCGTGCATCGCCGGGCTGGTGACGGGACTGGCGTTCGGGTTCGTGGGCACGAGCTTCCCGATCGTCCTTCCGCTGGCGGCCACCGCCGCCAACGGCGCGCCCCTCGCCCCCTACGTCGCGCTGGCGTACGCTTTCGGGCACCTCGGGCAGATGTCCAGCCCCATCCACCTCTGCCACGTCGTCAGCAACCAGTACTTCAAGACGCCCTTCGGGCCGGTGTACCGGCAGCTCTGGCTGCCCATGCTGCTGGCTGGGACGATGACCTTGGCATATTTCTTCACCCTCCGCGCGCTGCTGTAGCCGATAGGCGAAGCGGGGATCGTTCGAACTCCATTGTCCCGCGGAAAGAAATCCGAAATCCGAATCTCGAAATCCGAAACAATCCACCAAATCAAAAATTCAAAACCAATGGGAAAGTAAATGCTCTATCCGTCCCGTTTGCTGTTTTGGGATTTCCGTTTGTCGTTTTGAATTTGTTTCGGATTTCGTGCTTCGAATTTCGGATTTGGCGGAAATGATTCTGCCTGTTCCGCGAAAGCGGATCAGACGGTCTCGGGAGGCCGGACGGTCTCGAGGACGTCGCGGATGAGTTGATCGGGCTCGATGCCCTCGGCTTGGCCTTCGAAGCTGAGAATCAGGCGGTGTCGCATGGCGGGGCAGGCGGCCGCCAGCACGTCGTCAAACGCCACGTTCGCCCGCCCGTCGCGCAGCGCGGAAACCTTCGCCGCCAGCAGGATCGCCTGGGCCGCACGCGGCGAGGCGCCGTAGCGGACGAACTTCCGCACGCTTTCCGGCGCGGATTCATTTTGCGGGTGCGACGCCAGTACCACCTGGGCGATGTATTTCTTGACGTGTGCCGCCGCCGGCGCTTCCCGCACCAACCGGCGCATCTGCTCGATGCGCGCGCCGTCGGCCGCCTGTTGCGGCGTGGGCGTCTCGGCCCCGGTCGTCCGGTCCAGGATCGTCACCAGCTCGTCGGCCGACGGACCGTCCACGCGAATCTTGAACAGGAACCGGTCAAGCTGCGCCTCCGGCAGCGGGTAGGTTCCCTCCATCTCCAGCGGATTCTGCGTCGCCAGCACCAGGAACGGGCTCGGCAGCGCGTGCGTCGTCCGCGAGACGGAAACCGTCTGCTCCTGCATCGCTTCCAGGACGGCAGACTGCGTCTTGGGCGTCGCGCGGTTGATCTCGTCGGCCAGCACCAGGTTGGCGAAGATCGGTCCCGGCTCGAAGCGGAAGCTCTTGCCCCCGTTCTCGTCCACGACGACGTAGGTTCCGGTGATGTCGGCCGGCATGAGGTCGGGCGTGAACTGGATGCGCCCGAACGACAGCTCCAGCGCCTGCGCCAGCGTGCGGACGAGCAGCGTCTTTCCGATGCCCGGCACGCCCTCCAGCAGCGCGTGCCCGCCCGACAGCAGGCAGGCGAGCACCTGGTCGATCACCGGCTCGCAGCCGACGATGACCCGCCGCACCTGCTCGACGATGGCGGCGCAGTCCCACTGGAACGCCTCGATCTGCTCGTCGAAACGGGGTGTGTCCGTCTTGCCCATGACGCCTGCCATTCTACCGGCGCCGAATCGTCCGGGACAGGGGTATCCTCATGCTTGTAGTGACGCCGTAAGGCGTTTTCTAAAAACCGGGGAACAGTTAATGCTCATCCCAACCCTTTCCGTAATTCTGGATCGGATATGCCTTCCACCATTCTACAAGTTGTTCTCTTCCGACTTTTTCCAGGTATTCGTGCAGGCTGCACCACGGCCAATCCTGCGCATTTTCCACGTGCTGATGTTTGACGGGATTGCTGTGGATATAGTTCAAGGATGCGTAATAATGCCGTTCGTTACGGATCAACCGATCAGAGAAACGATGCCATACCTTCCTGCCGGATGTTCTATCTTCCCGATTCCATTGGGTGGATTTCCCATTGTGCAGGCGCGCAATCCATTTGCGAAATGCCGTCAAATCGACTTGGGATAACACGTGGTAATGATTGGGAAGCACTACCCAGGCATGCACTGTTCCTTGAAGGTCGTGCTCAATTCCTCGGATCAGTATGTCGAAAAATTCCGACAGGCGCGAGGGCGTGTTCAGGAAATGGCTATGCTCATAGCAGGCTGCGGACAACAGATATGTGTTATCACCCGTGAAATGTGGTGGAGCGTGCCACGGATAACCACTCGCCATCCTTGCCTCTACCACCTGTTGCCGCTGCTCCGGCGTCATCTTCCGGTATTCATACATCCCCATGTTTTCCTGTCATTTCCCAGATGGGCGAGCGCATCATTGGCTGCGGGTTGTAGAATTACCGTAAGGAACTGTAAGGGGTGATGTCAATCCGTTCCTGGTAACGCCGTAAGGCGTTTTCTCCCATGCCCTGACGGGCACACTACGAGCGAAATGCCATGCCCTGACGGGCACACTACGAACAAAAAGCCATGCCCTGACGGACGGGCTACAAGGGCAGGCCGAAGAAGCAGACGGCGTTGGCGGTGGTCTGTTCGGCGAGGGCTTCGGGCGAGGTTTTGCGCTCGCTGGCGAGGAAGGTTGCGACGTGGGCGACGTTGGCCGGCTCGTTGGTCTTCATTTTCCGCACGGGCTCGGGCGAGAGGTACGGCGCGTCGGTCTCGATCAGCAGGCGGTCCGGCGGCACGAGGGCGGCCCCGGCCCGCACGTCGGCGGCGTTGGCGAACGTGACGATGCCCGAGTAGCTGACGGTGGCGCCGAAATCCAAGATCGCGCGGACGTTCTCCGGCGGCTCGGTGCAGGAGTGGAACAGAACGTCTGCCCCAGCCAGGCCCGAGTCGCGCAGGATCGCCAGCGTGTCGCCGAAGGCCTCGCGCGTGTGGACGACGACGTGCCGGCCCAGCCGGCGGGCGAGGGCGAGTTGTTCGGCGAAGACGCGGCGCTGATCTTCCGGCGGGGAGAAATTGTAGTGGTAGTCCAGGCCCGCCTCGCCGAGCGCGACGGTTTTCGGCTCGCCCAGCAGGCGCTCCAGCTCGGCGAGATCGTCCGCGCCGGCGTCTTTCGCGTCGTGCGGGTGCACGCCGGCCAGGCAGTAAACGTTCGCCTCGCGCCGCGCGATCGCCAGCGCCGCGCGGGAGTCTTGCACGTTGCCGGCTGCGCAGACGAAGGCCGTCACGCCCGCCTGCCGCGCGCGGGCGAGCACGTCGTCCAGCGAGGCCGCCAGGCGGGGGTGTGCGAGATGGCAGTGCGTGTCGATGAGGTTCATGGCGTTTCGTCCACGGCGGTCAAAACGCGCCGGGCAGATGGCGGATTTCCGGATCCTGCCCGTCGCGCAGGACGATGGCGACGATGTCGTATCGGACGTTGTACCCTTCGGCGTCGCGCCCGGCGAGGTAGTGCCGTGCGGCCTTGCGGATGCGGCGCTGCTTTTCGGCGTCCACGGCCGACTCGGGGTCGGTGTAGGTGTCGCAGGAGCGGGTCTTGACCTCGACGAAGCAGATCGTCTCGGCGCCGTCGGGCCCGCGCGTGGAACGGTCCAGCGCGATCAGGTCAATCTCGCCCGCGCCGGACCGGTAGTTCTCTGCGAGGATCTTCAGACCGCGGCGCCGCAGGAAGCGCCGGGCGATTTTCTCTCCGCGAGGGCCCAGCGGCGGTTTGTCGCTTCGCCGGAAGGGCCACACGGGGTCACTCCTGGGCGGCGCCTTCGGAGGCGTTGGCGCCCTCGGCGCCGCGCTGGATTTCCTTCAGGCGGGTGCGCTTGCCCACGCGGTCGCGCAGGTAGTACAGCTTGGCGCGGCGGGTCTTTCCGCTGCGGATGATCTCGATGTCGGCCACCCGCGGGCTGTGCAGCGGGAAGGTGCGCTCCACGCCCTGGTTGTTGACGATGCGCCGGACGGTGAACGTTTCGGCCACCTTGCGCCCCTTGCGGGCGATGACCGTCCCGATGAACGCCTGGATGCGCTCCTTGTCGCCCTCGACGATCCGGCAGTTGACCTTCACCGTGTCGCCCACGTGGAATGCGGGGATGTCCTTCTTGAAGCTCGCCTCAGCCGCCTTGTTCAACAGTTCCTGGCTCACCGTCATTCTCCCGCGGCCGGTCCGTCTCGGTCCGGTCCGCTTCGTCTTGTCTCTTGAGATACGCGTCCCACAGGTCGGACCTGCGCTGCATCGTACGCAGCCGGGACTGCTCGGCCCGCCAGCGGGCGATCTTCGCGTGATCGCCGCTGAGCAGCACCTCCGGCACCGGCAGGCCTCGAAACTCCCGCGGGCGGGTGTACTGCGGATACTCCAGCAAACCCATGCTGAACGATTCCTCGTCCAGCGATTCTCCCTTTCCCAGCGCCCCGGGCAGCAGTCGGACGACGGCGTCGGTAATCGCCATCGCCGCCACCTCCCCGCCGGACATCACGAAGTCGCCCAGCGAGATTTCGACGTCCGCCAGGGCGGTTCGGATCCGCTCGTCGAAGCCCTCGTAATGCCCGGCCAGCAGGATCAGTCGCGGCTCGCGGGCCAGTTGCTCGGCGAGCGCTTGGGTCATCGGCTGGCCCTGGGGGCTCAGCAGCAGCAGTTTTCCGGGCGGACTCGCCTGGGCCCGCACGTGCTCGACGGCGTCGAAAATCGGCTGGCACATCAGCACCATGCCGGGCCCGCCGCCGAACGGGGCGTCATCCACCGACCCGTACCGGTCGGCGGCAAAATCGCGGAGGTTCGTCAGGTGAACTTCCGCCAGGCCGTTCCGCACCGCGCGCCCCACGATGCTGGCGCCCAGGAACCCGTCGAACATCTCCGGGAACAGCGTGAGGATGTCGATACGGAATCCCATGGCTTGGCACGCGGACCGGTCGGACGGATCTCGGCGGGGCGGTTACTTCTTGACCGCGATGCCGTTGCGCGCCAGCAGCTGGCGGACCACGTCCGACGGCTGCGCGCCCACGCTCAGCCAGTGCTCGATCCGCTCGCGCTTCAGCGAAACCTGCTTGTCCGCGTCATGCGCTTCCGGATCGTACCAGCCCAGCTCCTCGATCACCCGCCCGTCGCGAGGGGTGCGACTGTCGATCGCGTTGAGGCGGTAGAAGCTGCGGTTCCGACGACCGAATCGTTTTAATCTCAGTTTGACTGCCACGAATGCCTTCTCCACATTCCGGCCGGGGCCCACGCCGGGCCACGGCGCCAGATGCAACGCTGGAAACTTCGCGAATCGGGCATTCTACCAATCCCCCGAGACCTTGCAAGGCCTTTTCCGAGGGAATTTCCGATGCGGCCGGGCGTGATTCGTGAAGAATCCGCTTTTGCCCGCCCACAATCCGCAATCAAAAATCCGCCCGCTGGCCGATAGAACCCCAGGACACGACGTGGTCGCATTTTGCGCAAAGGAACGCCCGTGATTTACGCCGCATTGGCTGTCTGGTTGCTGGGAATCCTGTTCATGGCCGTCGGGACCTACCGCCTGTGGGCACGGATGATCCGCCCGCAATACGTCTCCTGGGCGCTGCTTCCGGGAACGCTGGTGGCGGAAATGGCGTATATTTTCGGCTGCCTGGTGACCGGCGGGGAGATCCGCCGCGCCAAGATCGTGCCGGAGGCGGGCAGCCGCAAAAGCGGGGGCGATTCCGAACCCGCCACCGAGGCCACCGCCCGACTGAAGGTCCTGGGTCCCATCGTCGCGTCGCTGCTGGCGGTCGTCGCGTGCGCCGCGGCCATCCTGATCGTCCACGCCCTGCTGGGCGAGCCGGTGTTGACGCAGTTCGTTTCGCTCCCGAGCGCGTCGCTCCCCAAGACCCTCCCGACCTCCTGGGGCGCCTTCTGGGACCAGCTCGGCGGGCAACTGACCCTGCTCCGCCGCGTCTGCGAGACCTGGACTGAGCTGCAATGGTCCAACTGGCGCGTGCCGCTGTTCGTCTACCTGGCCGTGTGCCTGTCGGTGCGCCTCGCGCCGGTGCGGCGCGACCTGCGGGCGACTTTGGCGGCCGTCGTCGCCGTCGCAATCCTCATCGCCCTGCTCGGGCTGGTCTGGAAACGCTTCGACTCGCTCGTGCAGGACGTCTGGCCGCTCGTGACGTACGTCTGGAGCCTGCTGCTGTTCCTGCTGGTGCTGACGCTGCTGATCTCCGCCGTCGCCGCCCTGGTGCGCGTCCTTTCCGGCAAGGCCAAGGCCTCATAGCGATCTGTTTCTCGTCAGATTGATGGGTGCCGTGGCTTGCGCAGTCCCGAAGGGACGAAGCAACCACGTTATCGCGTGGTTGCTCCGCTTCGCTCCGCAAACCACGGCACCCGCTTGTCTGCCCGCCCGACGATCTGCTATGCTGGAGCATTCCAAGCGAGCGCGACGACATGGCTGAGGTAATCCGCCCCTTCAACATCATGTGCAAGCCGGTCTGCGGCGTATGCAACCTGGACTGCGCCTACTGCTACTACACGGCCAAGCCGCGGGATCTGTACCCCGACGTGCCCGATGCCTCGGGCTTCCGCATGCCGGATCGGGTGCTGGAGGAATACACGCGGCAGTACCTCGAAGCGATGCCCGTGCGGTGCGAATTCGGCTGGCAGGGGGGCGAGCCGACGCTGATCGGGCTGGACTTCTTCCGCCGGGCCGTCGCGCTCCAGAAACAGCACGTCCGCCCGGGGCAGACGATCTCCAACGCCCTTCAGACCAACGGCACGCTGTTGACCGACGAGTGGGGCGAGTTCCTCGCCGAGCACAAATTCCTGGTGGGCGTCAGCCTGGACGGGCCCGCCCAGTGGCATGATTTCTATCGCAAGGACCACGCCGGCCGGCCCACCTTCCATCGCGCCTGGGCCGGCCTGGAACTCCTGCGGAAGCACCGCGTGGAGTTCAACGTGCTGGTGACGCTCAACAGCGTCAACGCGCCGCACGCGGCCGACATCTACCGCTACTTCGTCAACCGCGGTGTGCAGTACGTGCAGTTCATCCCGATCCTGGAGCGCGGCCCCGACGGCGCGCCGACGGATTTCTCGTGCACGCCCGCGCAGTTCGGACGGTTCTGCCTGGACGTCTTCGAGCAGTGGGCCACGCGCGACGTGGGGCGCGTCTCGGAGCGCCTCATCGACAGCGTGCTGCACACGCTGATTTTCGGCGTCGCCAGCACCTGCTGCTACGCCGAGCGATGCGGCAACGCCCACGTGCTGGAATGGAACGGCGACCTGTACGCCTGCGACCATTTCGTCTACCCGCAGTGGAAGATCGGCAATATTCTCGAACGCCCGCTTGTGGAGCTGGTGCGCGACCCGAAGCTGGCGGAGTTCGACCGCATGAAGATCGAGCTGCCGGCCGTCTGCCGGGACTGCGAGTTCCTGCCGTTCTGCCGGGGCGGATGCCCCAAGCACCATATGCCCATCGGCACGGACCCCGCGCGGGTGAACTACTTCTGCGAGGGCTACAAGCTGTTCTTCCGCCAGGCCCTGCCGGAACTGAGGCGGATGGCGGAGTATTTCAAACGGAACCAGACCCCGCCGCCCAAGGGCGCGCCGGCCGGCGCCGCCCGCGCGGGCGAGGCGTCCGGCGCCTTCGCAGCCGGGCCCGCGCCTGACGCCGCCATGCCCTACAAAACCTCCCTGCCGCGCAAGACCCCCGGGCGCAACGACCCCTGCCCCTGCGGTTCGGGGCGGAAATTCAAGGCCTGCTGCGGCCGACGCGCGTAAACGCCGGGCAATTGTCAATTGACGATTGTCGATTGACAATTTCTCGCCACTCGCCGCTCTTTGTTTTTCAGCTTTCCGTTTTCAGCTTCCAGCTTTCCCCTCGGCGGCTCCAGGCGACCCCTCCCTCACGGTCGGGGCTCGGCAAGAGCCCGAGGCACTATTCGCGATTGCCTGTTTCTCTCAGTCCTCAGTTCTCACACCTCAGTCCTTCCTCGCCAAGCGCCGACAGGCGAGACGCCTGTCCTACAAGCGGTCACTGCCCCATGGAATGCCCCGGCGGCATGGAGTACCATCGGGCGCATGTCCCCTCGACGATACGGCAGCTTCGCCGGTGGAATCGACCTGCCGGACGAGAAGCTCGGCACGCTGGACGAGCCGATCCGCGCCCCGGTCCGCCTGGAGCGGCTGCGGATTCCGCTGCCCGGTCGCAGCCTCGCCGAGGTTCGCCTGTCCGTGCGCCCGGGGCAGTACGTCTCGGCAGGGCAATTGCTCGCCTCTCCCGCCGGCGCGGGCGGGCTGGCCGTCCATGCGCCGTACGCGGGCAAAGCCGGCGGGCTGTGCGTCGTGCAGACAGCCGGGAGCGACGGGTTCGCGCCGTCGGCGGCGCTGGAACTCCTCGAGCCGGCGGACCCGCCGGCGCTGCACGCGCTGTCGCCCGTGTTCGACTGGCGCGCCGCCGACCGGGCGACGCTGCTGGCGCGGATCGCCGAAGGAGCCGTTCCGCTGCACGACGGGCGCGGCGGGTCGCTCTCGCGGTTCGTCGAGCGGGCGCAGCAGGCGAACTGCCACACCCTCGTCGCCAACGCCCTGGAAAGCCAGCCGTATCTCACCGCCGACCATCGCCTGCTGGTCGAGCACGGCGCCGACGTCATCCGTGGCCTGGCCATCCTGGCGCGGGCGATCGGCGCGCGGGAGGTCATCCTGGCTGCCGACCGCCGGCGGACGGGCGAGTACCGCGAGCTGGTGGGCCCGGCGCGGATGTACCAGATCGCGCGGGTGGCGCTGCCGCACAAGTACCCGGTGGGCGCGGCGAATGTCCTGGTGAAGGTGCTGACGGGCCGCGAGGTTCCGCCGGGCGGCTCGGCGCTGGGCCTGGGCGTCGCGGTGGTGGACCCGGCGACGTGCTTCGCCGCGTACCGCTGGACGGCCTGCGGAGTTGCGCCATCCGCCCGCGTGGTGACGCTCGCGGGCGAGCGATTGAAGATTCGCGGAAACTTCTGGGTTCCGGTGGGCGCGTCCGTCGCCGAGTTGACGGGCGGAACCGATGGACCCGTCCTGCACGGCGGTCCGATGACGGGCCTGCGCTGCCCGCCCGACGCGGTCGTCACCGCAGCGACGGGCGCGCTGCTGGCGATCAATGCCGCCCAGGCCGCCCCCTCCACCCCCTGCATCCGCTGCGGGTGGTGCACCGACCACTGCCCGGCCCGGCTGAACGTGGCCGTCCTCAACGACGTGTTCGAGCTGGGTCTGGTCCAGCGCGCCCGCCGGATGGGAGTGGCCGCGTGCGTGGAGTGCGGGGTGTGCAGCTACGTCTGCCCGTCGCGCCTCCCGCTGAGCCAGCGGGTCCGCCAGCTTCGCCGCGCGGTGACCGATCTGAACGACGCGATGCCCCTGTTCGCCGAATCCTGACAGCCGCGGGAGCGGTTCGCGATGCCCGATCCGACGACTGACATTTTGCCCGACGCGACGAGCCCCGAGCGGTTCTCCGCCTTCGCCGCGCCGTTCCTCCGCGCGCCGGAGGGCGCGCGCACGGTGTTCCTGGTGACGGCCTGCGCCTGCGCCGGCCCGCTGGCGGCGGGGGTAGCGCTGTTCGGCTGGCGGGCGCTGGCGGTGACCGCCCTGTCGGTGCTCAGCTGCGCCGCCATCGAAAAGGCCTATTATCGCGTGACCCGCGCCCCGGCGATGCTAGGTCGCAGTCACGCCTGCCTGACCGGGCTGCTGCTGGCGATGACGCTGCCCGCCTTCGTGCCGTGGTACGTGCCGATCATCGCGGCCACGTTCGCCATCCTCGTGGGCAAGGCGGTCTTCGGGGGCGTGGGGCACTTTCTCTGGCAGCCGGCGCTGGTGGGGCGGCTGGCCGTGGCGGTGCTGTTCCCGGCGACGGTGATGAACCCGTCGGCCTGGCCGCTGCTGGCGCAGAACAAGGCGATCTTCGGCGACGTGGCGCAGGCCAAACGCCCCGCCGTCTACCGACAGTGGCGCGGAACGCCCGCGCCACAAGGCGCCGACGCGTTCGCCCTGCCCCATCCGACGACGGAACTTTCTCCCCTCACCCGCGGCGCCGAGCCCGCCTACAGCGGGCTGGTCTTCCCGGGCGACTGGCCCCGCGCCAAGCCCACCGCGCTGGCGGCGCTTCCTCCCATCGGGGAGATGCTCTACGGCGCCCGCCCAGGCGGAATCGGGGAGACCTGCATCATCCTCATCCTCGTCGCCGGGCTCTACCTGGTCTACCGGAACTACGTCAAATGGCAGTTGCCGCTGGCCATGCTCGCCGGGGCGTGGGCGGTGGCGGCCGTCGCGCCCATCCAACTGGCCGGGCCCAACAACACCGTCGAGACCGTCTGGTGGCCGCTGCTGGGGCAACACCTTGCCGGGCGACTCGACCCGGACCTCTGCGTCCAGGTAGGGTTCACCTACGTCAACTACCAGCTCCTCGGAGGCGAACTGTTCCTCGCGGCGTTCTTCCTGGCCCCCGAGATGACCACGCGCCCGGTGACCACGGGCGGGCAGGTGCTGTTCGCCCTCGGCTGCGGGGTGCTGGGCATGCTGCTGCAACTGTATTTCGAGACGCCGATCCCGTTCTACCTTGCCGTGCTGGCGATGAATACGGCCGTGCCCACCATCGACGCCTTGTGGCGACCGCGCGTGCTCGGGGCGCGACGATTCGCTTTCTTCCGTCGCGCGTAGCTTCTGTCTGAAAACTCCGAATCCGGGGGTGCCACGGCTTGCTTGCCAAGCCGTGTAGCCACAAGAACACTGCTTGCAAGCAAGCCGTGTCACCCTTGTTGGCACATCTTGGAAGGAGTTTTCGACAGGGCCTGGAATGGCAACGGCTTGCCTGCACCCACACCGTCGCGTAGAGTGTCGCGTTATGCCCGAACCGCAATCCAAGGAAACCGCGCCACCCTTGGCGCCGGTGGATATCCCCGCCCGGCCCGACGACGCCGTCTCGCGCGGCCTGGAAATCCTCGCCACCGTCTACCATTACAACCACTGGATCTTCGACCAGGTGCGCGAGCATCTCGGAAAGCGCGTGGTGGAAGTGGGCTCAGGCATCGGGAATATCACGCAGTTCCTTCTGAACGTGGACGAGATCGTGTGCCTCGAACCGTTCGAGCCATACTGCCGGCACCTTCGCAACCGGTTCGCCGCGCACCGGAACGTGCGCGTGGTGCAGGGGGCGATCGAGCAGTGCCCCGGTCCGGAAGTTCCGGCAGGGCAGTATGACACGGTGGTATGCCTGAACGTGCTGGAGCACATCGAAGATGACGTGGGCGCGCTGCGCCGGATGCGAGAGCTGCTGGCGCCGGGCGGGCGCGTCATCGTGCTCGTGCCGGCGCTGCGATTCCTGTACGGGCAGATGGACCGCGCGCTGGGGCACGTGCGCCGGTACACCCGGCGGTCGCTGGGGGGCGCCTTCCGCCAGGCGGGTCTGCGGCCCGTCTCCGCGCGATACCTCAACGCCCTGGGCATGCTGGGGTGGTGGTGGCAGGGGCGGGTTCGCGGCAGGACGGGGGTCACCCCCGGCGCGACGCGCCTGTTCGACCGCATGGTTCCGTTCCTGGCGGCGTGGGAGCGTCTCGTGCCGCCGCTGATTGGTCAGTCGGTGGTGATGGTGGGGCAGGCCTGACGCCGCGCGCGGCGGTCGAGCATCGCCGCGACGGCCACGCCCGCCAGAAGGCTCAGCAGCGGTTCGACGGGCACACGGAACCGCGGATGCCCCGCCGGGCCGGGAATCAGCGACGCGACGAGGATCGCCAGCGCCATCGCCCAGTGCACCGCCTGCGGGCCCGCGCGGGCGATCCGCACCGCCCCGGCCAGCGCCAGCAATAGCTTGACGGCCGCCAACAGCACCAGCGGCGCGCACAGCCAGAGCGCCCACGTCCGCCCGCCGAAGTAGTGCCGCGCCGCCGCCAGCGGGCCTTGTGCGTGCAGCACCTCCATCGTGCCGCGATTGCCCGACGTCAGGCCGGCGATCTCCGCGACGTCCGTGGCGGCGGGCATCCACACGGCCAGGTCGCCGCGCAGGTGGAGCTTCAGGTACGTCCACGGATGCTCGCGCACCACGCGGCGCGACAGATCGCCCTTGCGGCGCGACAGCTCGCCCGCGGAGATCGGCCCCGGCGGAAGCTCGCGCGCGAGGCGCTGTTCCATCTCGCGCCGGCCGACCTCCAGGTTCGTGCCGTCCAGCGCCGCCAGCACAGCCGGGGCCTGGTAGCCGAACGCCACGTCGTCGGGCAGGTTGGAGAATCCCCAGTAGTCGGCTACCACGGCATTGCGGATGACCCACGGCGCCAGCATCGCGCCGATGACGGCCGCGAATGCCGCCGCCCGCGCGAACCGCCGGGCGCGGAACAGCAGCACCACGCCGAGGGCGCCGGCGTAGAGGATTCCCGCCGGGCGCAGGTAGCACGCTGCGCCGGCCACCGCCGCCGCCGACAGCAGCGACCACCACGCCCCGCTGCGAAAGTGATGCGCCGCAAGGAGTAACGACAGCGTCCAGAGCAGCGCGAACGGCGCGTCGGTGAGAATCCGGCAGCTTGCCGCCACCGCCAGCGGCGAGACCGCCTGGAACAGCGCCGCCCAGATCGCCGCCCGCCGGCCGCACAGCAGGCTCGCCAGCAGATAGGTCAAATACACCAGCAAAATGTCCAGAAAAACCTGCGCAGCCGCCACGGAAAAGGCCCAATAAGGACCGAAAATGCTCCCGAAAAGCAGCAGAATCGGGTACCCCGGCGTGCGAAACAGCTCCGGCTGGGCGTCCCGCTCGAACGTCCCGTCGCGCGCCAGCGACTGCGCCAGTTCCACGTACCCGGCCGTGTCCGGAGTGAACAGGTTCTCCGATCCGTGCACCGCCCCGGCCGCCAGAAGCCCAAACCGCAGCGCCGCGCCGAGCACGAGGATGATTCCCAGGGACTTTGTCTGCATGGGCGATTCCTTTTCCGACGCCATTATGCCTTTTTCCGCGCCGCAGGCCAGCCATCGGGCGCGATTCCCGATACAATGACGGGCATGAGCGAGACCGTCCGCGTCAGCGAGATCTTCCGCAGCCTCCAGGGCGAAGGCACGCGCACCGGCTGGCCTTGCGTCCTGGTGCGCCTGGCCGGGTGCAACCTGCGCTGCCGCTGGTGCGACACCCCTTACGCGCGCGACGGCGGCGAGGAGCGGACCGTCACGCAGGTGCTCGCCGAGGTGGCGCGGTACGCCACGGCGATGGTGGAAGTTACCGGCGGCGAGCCGCTGGTCCAGCCGGGCACGCCCGCGCTGCTCCGCGCCCTGTGCGACGCCGGCTACGAGACGCTCCTGGAGACCAACGGCTCGGTGGACCTAGCCGGCGTCGACGCGCGCGTCGTCAAGATCATGGACGTCAAGTGCCCCTCCAGCGGCGCCAGCGCCTCGACGCGCTGGGAGAACCTCGCCCGCCTGTCCGCCGGCGACGAGGTGAAGTTCGTCCTCGCCGGGCGCGAGGACTACGAGCACGCCCGCCGCGTCTGCGCCGAGCGCGGCCTGTGCGACCGGCTGGCCGTCACGTTCTCGCCCGTCGCTGGAGAGCTCGACCCCGCACAACTGGCGGAGTGGATCCTCGCCGACGGTTTGCGCGTGCGGCTGGGGCTCCAACTGCATAAAATCCTCTGGCCGGACAAGGACCGGGGAGTCTGACGAATCGCGTTTCAGGAAGATTTGCCATGCAGGCCGAACTGATCACGACATTCCGCTTCGACGCCGCCCACGCGCTGCCCAATCTCCCGCCCGACCACAAGTGCCGGCGGATGCACGGGCACAGCTACCGCGTCGACATCCACGTCACCGGCCCGGTGGACGAGCGCCTCGGCTGGGTCATGGACTTCGCCCAGATCAAGCGGGCGGTGCAGGCCGTGCTCGACCGGATCGACCACCGCTACCTCAACGAGATCCCCGGGCTGGAAAACTCCACCAGCGAAATCCTCGCCAAATATCTCTGGGACCGCATCGCGCAGGAAGTTCCCGGGCTCTCGGCCGTGACGATCTGGGAATCCGAAACCTCCCGCTGCGTCTACCGCGGAACGTAGTTTTTCCTCGCACGACAGGCGTCCTCTTCGAGTGGGCAGGGTGCGCGGCGCAGCCGCGCACGCGGTTCGTAGTGTGCCCGTCAGGGCATGAGAAAAATACGCCTTAGGGCGTCACTACGAACTTCGCGCGACACCCCGAGCAATCGTCAATTGACGATGGGTTTCATTCCTTGCCGGCCTTGCGTTTGAGCTTGGTGGCGGTGGGGGCCTTGATGCCCTTGTTCAGCGCGCCGTCGATGTTGCGCATCGCCTGGCGGAGGCGCTGCTCGTTTTCCACGATGGCGATGCGGACGTACTTCTCCCCGTTCTCGCCGAACGCGCGGCCCGGGGCGATGGCGACTTCCGCCTCGTCCATCAGGCGCAGGCAGAAGTCGATGGTTCCCTGCCCGGCCAGGTGCTGCTCCGAAACCTTCGCCCACACGAACATGCTCGCGCGGGGGCTCTCGACTTCCCAGCCGATCTTCCGCAGGCCTTCCACCACGATGTCGCGCCGCTTCTGGTAGATTTCCGACTGGTGGGCGACGTCGATCTCCCCGTTGCGCATGGCGACGATGCTGGCGACCTGCACGGCCGTGAAGATGCCGTAATCGTAGTACCCCTTGATCGTCGCGAGGGCCTTGATCATCTCGCGGTTGCCCACGCAGAAGCCGATGCGCCACCCGGCCATGTTGTACGGCTTGGACATGGTGCAGAACTCCACGCCCACGTCCTTCGCGCCGGGCGCCTGGAGGAACGACGGCGGCTTGTACCCGTCGAACGCCGTCCGCCCGTAGGCGAAATCGTGGATCACCAGGATCTTCTCCTTGCGGGCGAGCTGCACGACCTGCTCGAAGAAGCTCACGTCGTCGACGGTCATGGCCGTCGGGTTGTGCGGGTAGTTCAGGATCAGCAGCTTGGGCTTGGGGTACAGGTGCTCGACGACGTAGGCGATCCGCCGCAGGAACGCCTGGTCATTGCCCAGGGGCACGTTGATGACGTTCCCGCCCGCCAGCGCCACGCCGTAGACGTGGATGGGGAAGTAGGGGTCGCCCACGATGGCCGTGTCGCCCGGGCTGATCAGCGCCAGGCACATGTGCGAGAAGCCTTCCTTCGAGCCGATGGTCGCGATGACCTCGGTCTCCGGATCGAGCGTCACGCCGAACTGGCGCTCGTAGAGCCTCGCCACCTCGCGGCGCAGGTGGGGGATGCCGATGGACTGGCTGTACCCGTGCACGCGGGGATCCTGCACCACCTCGCAGAGCTTCTCGACGACCGCGCGCGGCGGCGGGTCGGTGGGGTTGCCCATGCCCAGGTCGATGATGTCCACGCCCTGGCGGCGCTTCTCCATCTTCATCTTGTTCAACTGCCCGAACAGGTATGGCGGGAGTCGCCGGATGCGCGACGAGACCTCGACGGAAAATTCGGAACCGGTAGTCACGGCTTGGACCTTTCTTCGGCCTGGGCCTTCAGAATGGGATTGACGTATTCGATTTTTCCGCTCGCCTGCGCGTCGCGGATCATGTCCATGAGAATCTGCTGCTGGAGCGCCTGGATCTGGCGGTCGCGCAGCTCGGTCGCCAGGGCGTCCTTGACGTCCTCGAACTTCGCGTCCTTCGGCTCGATGATGTGGTCCAGCCGGAGGATGTGGAAGGTCGTGCCCGCCTGGACGGGCTCGGAGACGTCGCCGACCTTCTTGAGCGCCAGCGCGGCCTCGCGGATGCCCGGAACGGGCACCGGCGTGGCGGCGCCGATGGCGGGCAGTTTTCCACCGTTCTGCGCCGACGGGTGCAGCGAGAGCTTCCGCGCGACGGCGGCGAAGTCCTGCCCCTCCGCCAGCAGCTTCAGCGCGGCCCGCGCGTCGGCCAGCGTGGCGGTCTGGATGTGGCTGACCTCCACCTGCCGCCCGTAGCGGTTTCCGAACTCCGCGCGGAGCATCTCGTCGGTGACCTGGACGCGTCCCTCGGCCAGTCGGCGCAGGGCGGCGTTGCGCCACATGGTCATGTCCCATTGGCGGCGGCTCAGCCCGCGCTGCTCGAGGTACTGCTGGAGCGCCTGTTCGCGCTGCTTGGCGTCCTCGAGTCCGCCGAAGCCTTTGGCGAGGGTGCGCTGATGCTCGGCCTCGACCTCTGCCGGCGTGACCTTGATGCCCTTTTCGGCGGCTGCCTGGCGCACCAGCTCGTTGGCGATCAGGTGTTCCGCCAGCGGCAGGCCGTACCCGCGAATCAGCAGGTCGGTCAGCTCGGTCATGGGGATGACCTTGCCGTTGACGCGGGCCATGACGGCGCTCTCCGCCGCGGGCTGGGTGGCAGCCGGCGGCGCGGCGGCGGTCTGGGCCCGCGCGACTGACGCGCCGGCCAGCAGGGCCAATAGGAGGATTGTCTTGCGCATGACTCGGTTCCTGTTTCCGCGCGCAGCGGCGCGCAGTCTGTGCAATCGGGTAGCCTACCGCCCGCGGGGCGGGCAGTCAATCGCCGCGGCGTGTCAGTGTGAGAGCCCCGACACGCGCCCGATGCGCCCCGTCATCGCGATGAACGCCGGAAGCAGCAGCGGGCGGACCACGAACGTGTCGATGAGCATCCCCACGGCGAACGCGAACCCCAGTTGCTGAAGGAGCTTCAGGTCGCCCGCCATCAGGCTGCCCAGCGTGGCGGCCATGATGATCCCGCACGAGGAGATCACCGGACCGGTGTGGATGACCGCCTGGCGGACGGCGCGGAGCTTGTCGCCCCCGGCGGCCTCCTGACCCAGGCGGGCGGCCAGGAAAATGTTGTAGTCCACCCCCACCGCGATCATCACCACGAACAGGAAGACCTCGACCTTCCAGTCCAGCCCGGGCTCGCCCAGCCAGCCGGCGAACACCCAGTACGCCACCCCGAGCGCCGCCAGGTAGCTCAGCGCGGTCGAGGCGACCATGAAGGTCGTCAGGATCACGTCCCGCAGCAGCGCCAGGACGATGGACAGGATGATCGCCAGCGACAGGGCGGCGACCAGGTAGAAGTCGCGCTGGGTGACTTCGCGGACGTCGAGGATTTCCGCCGTCGCGCCGGCCAGTTGGATCGTCACGTGCTTCGCCTGCGATGCCGGCAGGGCGTCGCGGGCGGCCTGGGCGATGCGGCGCACGGCGTCCATCGACTCCAGCGTCAGCGGCGGTCCGTCCAGGACGGCCTGGAGGCGCATCGTCCGCCGGTCGGCACTGAGATATTCGCCATTGACCTTTCCGGAGGCGAACGCGGCGACGGCGGCATTGGCCGCCGGAGAGACGCCCTTGCCGAACGGCTGGGTCAGGCTGCGAACGTTCGTCACGCCGGCGGCGCTGCTCGCGGCGCGCGTCAGGCGGTCGGACAGCTCGCGCCAGGCGGGTGCGTCCAGCGTCGCGTCGCTGTGGGCGATGACCACCACCGGCGCGATCTCCCCGATCGGCCAGTGGCGACGGGCCATCTCCGCGCCGCGCGCGGCCCCGTAGGAGCTTTTCAGCGACGCGAGCGTGTCGTAGACCCACGGCAGCTTGACCGCCCGGATCGCGGGCACGGCCAGCAGCGCCAGCGTCGCCACGAACACCACGCCCGGGCGCGCGGTGACCGCGCCGGCGAGTTTCGGCCAGAACCGGCTGACCCGCGCGGGGCGCTGCCCGCGCCGCCCCGGCCAGAACACGCGCGGGCCCAGCAGGCTCAGGAATGCCGGCACCAGCGTCACCGACGCCAGGAACGCGATCGTCAGGGCGAGCGCCACGGCGGGGCCTGTCGTGCGGAAGATTCCGAACGAGGCGAACACGAGGGTCAACAGCCCGGCGGCGTCCGTCCCGGCCGAGGCGAGAATCGCCGGCAGCGTCGCGTCGATGGCCTCGGCGACCGCCTGCGCGCCCGGCGCGCCTGCGTCGAGTTGCTCGCGGTAGCGGCTGATCAGCAGCAGCGAGTAGTCCGTCCCCGCACCATAGAGCAGGACGACGACGAAGATGATCTCGGCCGTGCCGAACTGCATTCCGAACAATGTCAGGATGTTCAGCAGTTTCAGCGCCGCCACGGCGGCCAGGCTGATGGCCGTCAGGGGCACCAGCGCCGCCAGCGGCGCGCGGTGGACCAGCAGGAGGATGACCAGCACGGCGACGACGGTGACGCGGAAGGTCTGCTCGTGGCTGCGATTGGCCGCCAGGGCGTAATCGCTTCCGTATCCGCTGGGCCCGGTGACGGCGACGTCGAGCCCGGCGGGCAGTTGCTCGTCGTCGCGCAGGCGGGCGAGCATTTCCCGCACGTGCTTGACCACGCGGTCGGAACGCCGCGTGATGAAGTTCGACGGCACGGAAACGACCACCAGCGCCGCCTGCCCGCGATCCGAGGCGGGGCTGACCAGCGGGTTGGGCACGGTATCGAGGCCCACGAGGGGAATTTTCGGCACGGCGACGCTTGCGGGCGATCGCACGGTCACGCCGGCCAGCGTGCCGCCTTCGCGCTCCGCGCCGGCCTGGGCGCGCAGACGGTCGGCGAACCGCTCGATGGCGCCCAGGTCGTCCGTATCCAGTGCCCGCCCATGGCGCTCGAAGACCACAGCGGCTTCGCTCAACCCGCTGCGCTGGGGGAAAGCCTGGCGGAGCAGCGCCTGCGCCCGACGGACCGGCGCGTCGTCGGGCAGGAAGCTTTCGGGCTCCTCGCCCTGCGGTTCGCGCGGCGCGAAAGCGATGAGCGCCGCGGCCGCCGCGAACCACGCCGCGACGGTCACCCAGCGCAAGGACACGATGTTCGATCCGACTCTCACGAGCGGAAGTATAGCGACTTGCCCGGGTGAGAGCCTAGGCTCAAAGTCATTTGACTTTGATCTGCACGCCCGATTTCTTCCACTCGTCCACCAGCGCCCGGAAGTCCTTCATCAGCCCGGTCATCTGCTGAGAGGCCTCCACGAGGTTGTTGTAGAGTTTCGGGTCGTTGAGGAGTTTTCCGGCCGATCCGTCGCCGCTTTCAAGCTTGGCGGCGGCCTGGTGGAACGTCGTCAGCAACAGCGAGATCTTCTCGGTGTTGTCGATGAGCTTCTTCGCCAGCTCGTCGATCCGCTGGCGCGCTGCCAGGGCGGTCTCGGAGATGTCATCGGCGGCGGACGCAGCCCGCGTGGTCACCTGGCGGGCGTCGTCGGCGAAGGTCTTCAGCGCGCCCATCGCCTCGTGGGCGCTGGCGGCCGCCTTCGAAAGGTTCGCCAGCGACGCCTTGAGGTTCGCCTGGTTTTCCGCGTCGCCGAGCACCGCGTGGATCGCGTCGAGAGTGCGGTCGATCTTGGCGAGGGTTCCGCCCAGCCCCGCTGCCTGCGCCGCCGGTTCCGTTCCGGGCGCGCCGCCGGTGGCCGGCGCCGAGGCGGGCTCCGGCGGGGCCAGCATCGCGTTGAGGTTCTGCGCCAGCTTGGCGATTTCGCGGAAGCCCTGGCTGAGGTCCCGCAGGGCGTCCAGGACTTCCTGGGGCACCGCGCCGCCGCCGATGTGCACGGTAGGCAGCATCCCGCTGCCGTCGGTGGGGATGAACGCCAGCGCCTTGCCGTCGGGCCCGCGCTGGGGTTCGCCCTCGGCCTTGATCTCGACGTAGGCGTTGCCCGCCAGCCCGCGCGTGAAGAACATCACGCGGGCGTTGCCCGGCAGGCGCAGGTCGCCGCGGATCCGCGCGGTGAAGGTCACCCCCCCGGCCGGGTTGTCCGGGTCGGTGAAGTTGACGCTCGTGATCCGCCCCACGCGCATGCCGGAAATGTGGACCGGATCGCCTTCGCGAGCGTCGAGCGTGGTGGGCGCCCGGAACCGGATCGTGTATCCGGGCTGGAACATCTCCGGAAGCCCGGTGAACGCCACCACCATCACGCCGAGCATGGCCAGGGCGACCAGCACCGTCACGCCCACCAGGACATTGCGCGAAGTTTCCTTCATGGGTCCGGTCCCCTCTATTCTTCGCGGGCGAGCAGGCGCCCGCTCTGCAACTGCTCCAGCTCTTCCTGGCTGGCGCGACCCTCGATGAATCGCCCGACCGCCTCGTTATCGATGTGGTCGAGCTGGTCGGGGGTGGTGTCGGCGATGAACCGCTGGCGATAGAGCATCACGATCCGGTCGCCCACCTTCCGCGCCGAGGCCATATCGTGCGTCACCACCACCGCGGTGGTGCCCAGTGCGTCCTGGAGCTTGAGGATCATTTCGTTGATCAGGTCGGCCCGGATGGGGTCCAGACCGGTCGTCGGCTCGTCGTAGAGGATCACTTCCGGGCCCAGGGCGATCGCGCGGGCCAGCGCCACGCGCTTCTTCTGCCCGCCGGAGAGTTCCTCGGGGAAGCGGTCCTGCAGGCCGTTGAGCCCCACTAGGGCCAGCACCTCGCGGCAGCGGTCCGAATGTTCCTGGGGCGTGCCGATGTCGTGCTCGATCAGCGGGAAAACCACGTTTTCCTCGACCGTCATCGAGTCGAACAGCGCCCCGCCCTGGAACAGGAACGCGATGTGCCGGCGGACCTCCACCAGTTCGCGCTCCCGCATGACCGAAATGTCCCGGTCGCGAAAGAACACCCGCCCGCGGTCGGGCTTCAGCAGTCCGACGATGTGTTTCAGCAGCACGCTTTTTCCGCATCCCGACGGCCCGATGACCACCGTCGTCTTGCCCGGTTCGATGGCGAGGTCCACCCCGTCGAGCACCTTGACGGGCCCGAACGACTTGCTGACCTTCTCCAGGCGGATGATCGGCTCGGCGGCAGTCATTGGCCTTCCCTGTTCGCGCGCCCGCGATCGACGCGGCGCACCATGGCCGTCTCGTCGCACGCGTCGCACTTGGGGCACTGGAAGCACTCGCGCCACACCTTCTCCGGAAGCGTGTCGCGGTCGATCATCTCGAACCCCACGCGCTCGAAAAATTCCTTCTCGTACGTCAGCGCGAAGAGCCTGCCGACGCCCAGCTTCCGCGCGTCGGCGAGGGCGGCTTCGATCAGCCGCCGGCCCAGCCCGCGACCCCGGAACTCCGGCGCCACCGCCAGCGACTTGATCTCCGCCAGGTCCGACCAGAACACGTCCACCGCCACGCACCCGACGATGCGCGCATCTTCCACCGCCACCTGGAATTCGCGCAGCGCGTCGTAGACGCTCTCCAGGCTGCGGTGGAGCATGCGCCCGCGTTCCGCGTAGTAGTTAATCAGCTCGCAGATGCGGGGGCAATCCTCGATTCTGGCCGGTCGTATCTCCATCCCGGGCATTCTACAACACGCAAGGCGGGGCGGTCTTGCAAAATCATTCCTCCCCGCGCCCGACCAAGCCCGTCCCGCGGGCTTCCCGCGCCGCCGCCGGCGTTGTATGATGCCTCCCGGAAGGAAGGCAGGACATGAAAACCCGCTTCGCCCACGCCTATGTGCTGAACGTGATGTCGGACGACCACCCCGGAATCGTCGCCTCCGTCGGGCGCACGATCGCGGAAATGGGCGGAAACATCGACTCGTGCAGCCAGACCGTCCTCGAAGGCTATTTCACCCTCATCATGATCGTCTCGCTGCCCGAAGTGATTTCCCCCGAGGCGCTCGCCCAGCGGGTGCGCCGCGCCGATCCGTCGGGCCTGGAGGTCGTCGCTCGCGCATTTGTCCCCCCGGCCTACGCCCAGACCAAGGGCCAGACCGACCGGTTCGTCGTCACCGCCTTCGGAACGGACAAGCCCGGCATCATCCACCGCATCAGCCAGTACCTGGCCGGAAAGGACATCAACATCTCCGACTTCTACTGGCACCGCGAGGGGGACGATTTCGTGCTCATCGGCGAGGTGGACGTGCCCGCCCGGTGGGACGTCGCGATGCTCCAGGTGGACCTGGAGCAGATGGGCAAGGAAGCGGGCTTCACCGTCAAGCTCCAGCACGAGAACATCTTCGTGGCGACCAACCAGCTCCGCCTGACGAGGTGAGAGGGATCCCATGCTTCGCACCGACGAAATCCTGACGACCATCCAGATGCTGCACGCCGAGCACCTCGACGTGCGGACGGTGACGCTGGCGCTGAACGTGGACGACTGCGCCGCGCCGAACTCCGAGCACCTCTGCCGCAAGCTGCGCGAAAAGATTCTCCGCCGGGCGGGCCGGCTGGTGGAGACGTGCAACCGCGTCAGCGGGCGGTACGGCATCGGCGTGACGAACAAGCGCCTGGCGATCTCCCCCGTCTCGCACCTGCTGGCAGGGCACGGGAAATCCGTCGCCCTCGAGGTCGCACGCACGCTCGACGCCGCAGCCGGCGAGTGCGGCGTGGACCTCGTGGGCGGGTTCACCGCGCTGGTGCACAAGGGCATCACCCCGGCCGACGCGGTGGTGATGCACTCCCTTCCGGAGGTGCTCAGCCGGACGAAACGCGTCTGCGCGTCGGTGAACGTGGCGTCGCGCAAGGCGGGCATCAACATGGACGCCGCGCTGGAAATGGGGCGGATCCTCCCGCAGATCGCCGCCGCGACGGCCGACCAAAAGGGTTTCGGCGCCGCCAAGCTCGTCGTGTTCGCCAACATCCCGGAGGACAATCCGTTCATGGCCGGCGCGATGGTGGGCGAGGGCGAACCGGAAGCCGCCGTCAACATCGGCGTGTCCGGGCCCGGCGTGGTGTGCAGCGCGCTGAAACGCCGCATCGCCCTCGGACAGAAACTCACCCTGGGCGACCTGGCCGAGGAAATCAAGATCACCAGCTTCCGCGTGACGCGCGTGGGCGAACTGATCGGGCGCGAGGTGGCGGCGGAGCTCAACGTGCCGTTCGGAATCGTGGACCTTTCGCTGGCGCCCACCCCGCAGATCGGCGACAGCGTGGGCGAGATCCTCCGCACGCTGGGCCTGGCGCGGATCGGCGCGCCGGGATCCACCGCGGCTGTCGCCATGCTCAACGACGCGGTGAAAAAGGGCGGCGCCTTCGCCTCCAGCAGCGTCGGCGGGCTCAGCGGCGCGTTCATCCCCGTCAGCGAAGACGCCGAACTGGCCGGCGCCGTCGCCGCGGGGCATCTGTCCCTGGAAAAACTCGAAGCCATGACCAGCGTCTGCTCCGTCGGGCTGGACATGATCGTCGTCCCCGGCGACACGTCCCCGGAAACCCTCGCCGCGATCATCGCCGACGAGATGGCCATCGGCGTCATCAACAACAAGACCACGGCCGTCCGCATCATCCCCGTCCCCGGCGCCAAGGCGGGCGAGACGGTCGAATTCGGTGGGCTGTTCGGCTCCGCAGCCGTCCTGGAAGTCCGCAACGCCGGCGCGAGCGACGCGTTCGTCCGCTTCGGCGGGCGGATTCCCGCCCCCATCCAGTCGCTGGGGAATTAAAACGGAAAACCGAATCAACCGCAGAGATCGCAGAGGACGCAGAGTAATCAGAAGAACAAAACGAATTTTTTCTCAGCGGTCTCTGCGTATTCTGCGTGAGTCTTTTTGATCGGCATTTTTCGAACGGTTGAAGGCTCGCACGTCGCGCGGTAGTCTGATCAGCGAAAGGCGAGAGCTCATGTCCGACACGACGCAACCGATCCACGTCATTGTCCGCAAGACCGAGGAACAGGCCAACCAGGCCGCCCTCGAACTGTTCAAGATCATCGTCTGCGAGTCCGTGGCCGACCGCGGCGCCTGCCGGATCGCCCTGGCCGGCGGAACCACGCCCCACCCGCTCTACCAGCACCTCGCGGCAGAGAGCGTCAGCGGCGACGTGCCCTGGTCCGGCGTGGAAATCTTTTTCGGCGACGAGCGCGACGTTCCCCACGACCACGCCGACAGCAACTACCGCATGGCCCAGCGCGCCCTGCTGGACCACGTGCCCATTCCCCCGCAGCAGGTCCACCCCATGCCCGCCGACGCGGAAGACCTCACCTCCGCCGCCGCCCGCTACGAGCAGACCATCCGCCGGTTCGTCCCGGCAGAAAACGGCGGGAAAATCCCCCGCTTCGACCTCATCCTGCTGGGCATGGGCGCCGACGGGCACACCGCCAGCCTGTTCCCCGGGACCGACGCCTTGAAGGAAAAAAAGAAACTTGTCGTGGCGAATTTCGTGCCGGTCCTCAGCCGCCATCGCATGACCTTCACCTACCCGCTTATCAACGCCTCGCGCAACGTGCTGATGGTGGTGACGCGGGAAGACAAAGCCGACGTCGTCGCGCGCCTGCTGGATAAGGGCTGCGGCGCACCGGGCGACCTGCCTGCCGCGGGTGTCCGCCCCGAGCACGGGCTGTTCACGCTGATTCTCGACGCGGCGGCCGCCAGGAACACCGGCCTGCCGACCGAGGAGTGAAAAAGCGAACGTCGTCCCCACCCGGACGGTATCTGCGCAGGGTGCCGTGGATTGCGGAGCGAAGCGGAGCAACCACGCCTCCGCGCTACGCCTCCGCACGCTGCTGGAGGACGCAGGCGTGGCAGTGGGAGGCATCGTCGCGGCAGGGGCGCAGCACCGGCGTCTCGCACATGCACTGCTGGACGACGCGCGCAGGCGCGCCGTCGGAGAGAATGGTGATGGTCTTCGTCTGGGGCAGCCGGTCGGCCACCTGGCGCGTCAGTGGGCAGCGCGGGTGGAACGGACAGCCTGCGGGCGGGTCGATGGGACTGGGCACCTCGCCCGGCAGGCGGTCGTGCGCGACGGCGCGGGCGGGGTCTGGCACGGGAACCGCGTGCAGCAGGGCCCGCGTGTAGGGGTGCATGGGGCGGGCGTACAGCGCGTCGCGCGATGCGCGTTCCACGATCCGCCCGAGGTACATCACGGCTACCTCGTCGGCGAAGTGTTCCACCACGGCAAGGTTGTGCGCGATGAACAGGTACGCCAGGCCCAGTTCCTGCTGGAGGTCGGCCAGCAGGTTGAGAATCTGCGCCTGGATGGAGACGTCCAGGGCGCTGACGGGTTCGTCGCAGACGATGAAATCCGGCTGGCTGGCCAGGGCGCGGGCGATTCCGATCCGTTGGCGCTGCCCGCCGGAGAACTCGTGGGGGTAGCGCCGGGCGTAGGCGGGCGCCAGCCCGACGCGCTCCAGCAGTTCGCCGACGCGGCCGGCCCGGCGGTTCCGCGGCACGAGCCCGTGCACCGCCAGCGGTTCGGCGACGATGGTTCCCACCGTCATGCGCGGGTTCAGCGAACTCATGGGATCCTGGAAGATGATCTGCATCCGGCGGCGCAGGGCGCGCATTTCGCCGGCTGACAGCGAAAAGACGTCCCGCCCGTCGAAGACCACCCGGCCGGCGGTCGGCTCGAGGAGGCGCAGGATCGTCCGCCCGACGGTGGTCTTGCCCGAGCCGCTCTCGCCGACCAGCCCCAGCGTACCGCCTCGCGCGACCGAAAGGTCCACGCCATCGACTGCGCGGACGTGTCGCCCCCGCCGGCCGCGCACCGGGAAGTAGGTCTTGAGGCCTTCTACCGTCAGGATCAGGTTGTCTTGAGCTTGCGGCATCGTTCTCTCACGAAATCCGTCGCGGCGCCGTTCCGGCCGGGTCGGTCTGCGGTGCGTGTTCGTATCCGGGGCACTGCCAGCAGGCACACCAGTGCCCGGGGCGGACTTCCCGCAGGGGCGGCTCCTGCTCGGCGCAGCGGCGGAGCACGCGCCCGGCCGGTGCATCGAGCGCCTCGCCCGCGCCGTCGTTGGCCAGCTCGCGCGTGGCGGCGCAGCGCGGGTGGAACTTGCATCCCGTCGGAAAGTTCAGCGGGTTGGGCACGCTGCCGGGAATCGTCTCCAGGCGGTGCTTCTTCTCGCCCAGGCGCGGCAGCGAGCGGAACAGCCCGTGCGTATACGGGTGCAGCGGCTCGGCGAACAGCGGCCCCGCGTCCGCCAGCTCCGCCAGCTTTCCGGCATACATGACCGCCACGGTGTGGGCGGTCTCGGCCACCACGGCCAGATCGTGCGTGATCAGCAGGATGCTCAGGCGCGTCTCGGTCTGGAGTTGCTTGAGCAGGTCGAGGATCTGCGCCTGGATGGTCACGTCGAGGGCGGTGGTGGGCTCGTCGGCGATGAGCAGTTTGGGATTGCAGCACAACGCCATGGCGATCATCACGCGCTGGCGCATGCCGCCGGAAAGCTGGTGGGGATACTCGCCGAACCGCTGGGTGGGCGCGGGAATGCCCACGCGGTCGAGCATGTCGACGGCCAGCTCCCGCGCCTGCCCGGCCGAGACGGCCTGGTGCAGGCGGATGGCCTCGACGATCTGGCTGCCGCAGGTGTAGACGGGATTCAGCGAGGTCATCGGCTCCTGGAAGATCATTCCCGCGCGGCGCCCTCGCACGTCGCGCATCTGCTTCTCGCGGAGCGTGAGCAGGTCGAGCCCGTCGAGTGTGAGGGTGTCGGCGACGATCTTCGCCGGGGGGACCTGGAGCAGCCGGAGAATCGAGTAGGCGGTGACACTCTTTCCGCAGCCGCTCTCGCCCACCAGCGCGAACGTGCGCCCCGTCGGCACGGCGAAGCTCACGCCGTCGACCGCGCGCACCAAGCCGTCGTCGGTGCGGAAACTCGTCCGCAGGTTGCGGACGGTCAGCAGGTTGCCGTTTGCGGGCGGCATGGCTGTCGGGGCGTCAGACATTCTTGAGCCTCGGGTCGAGGGCGTCGCGCAAGCGGTCGCCGAACACGTTCCACGCCAGCACGATGAAGAACATCGCGCCGACCGCGCCGGCAAGTTCCCACCAGCGCCCCACCACCAGGTCCATCCTCGCCGCGTCGATCATCTGCCCCCAACTGGGCATCTCCTTGACGCCCAGGCCCAGGTAGCTCAGGATCACCTCCGAGGTGATCGCGCCGACGAATCCCAGCGAGAACGTGATGATTCCGATGTGCAGCACGTTGGGCAGCACGTGGCGCAGCAGGATGCTGAACCCGCGCCGCCCCGTCGCCCGCGCCGCCAGCACGTAGTCCAACTCGCGGACCTTCATGACCTCGGCCCGCACGAGGCGGCACGTGCCGATCCAGCTCGTCACCGCCAGCGCCAAACACAGGCCCGCCAGCCCGTCCAGGTCCATCTCCAGCGGCGTGCCCGCCAGCAGCTTGTGGTCCATGAACGCAAACTTCAGCGCGATCAGGCGGATGATGCCCGGAATGCTCGCCAGCGTGGTGTACAGCCAGACGATCACGTCGTCGAGCCAGCCGCCGTAATACCCCGCCACCGCGCCGAGGATCATCCCCAGCGGGACGGCCAGGATGTTCGACCAGAACCCCACCGTCATGGAGGTCGAGGCGCCCAGGAGGGTCTTTTCGAGGACGGACCGCCCGAAGACGTCGGTGCCCAGCCAGTGCGAATGCGACGGCGGGGCGTTGATGTTGTCGTAGTTGTAGCTGTCTTTCCAGCCGCTCAGGACCAGCGGCGAGACGATTGCGACGAGCGCGTAGATCACGATGACCACGAAGCACACGACGGCGGCCTTGTCGCGCAGCAGGCGGCGCAGCGCGTCCGACCAGAGGCTCCTTCCGAGCCTCGGCGGGACCGTCGCGCCGCCTGTCGGATTGTGTGCCACGTCGCCCAAGGTGCGCTCCTATCGCAGTCGGACCCGCGGGTCGAAGACCGCGTAGAGGATGTCGGTAATCAGCAACCCCAGGACGTACACCACGGCCGTCAGGAACGTCAGATCCGTCATGATCGGCACGTCGCGGCTGGTGATGCTCGAGACCATCAGATCGCCCAGCCCCGGCACGCCGAAGAACCGCTCCAGCAGCAGGCTGCCCAGGATCAGGAACGGGATCGCCGTCACCAGGTTGGTCAGGATCGGGAGCATGCAGTTTTTCAGCACGTGTCGGAAGAGGATTCCCGGCAGCGGAACTCCCTTGGCGCGGGCCGTGCGGACGTAGTCGCGGTGGATCTCGTCGAGGATGATGGTGCGGTAGAAGCGCACGTCCTGCCCCAACCCGGCGACGACGGCGATAAGCACCGGCACGTAGATGTTGACGGGGCTGGACAGGCCCCACGCCGCCGGCGGATACAGCTGGAACATCACCCACTGCCCCAGGATCATGTACGCCAGGTAGGGCACGCACATGCCCAGCACGCTCAGGAACACGCCCGCGCGGTCGATCCACGTGTCGTGGTAGTACGCCACGAAGCACGAGAGGATCATCCCGAGCACCCATCCCAGGCCCAGCGCGGGCAGCTGGATGGCCAAGCTGTACCCCGCGCGGGACACGATGATGTCGAGGAGCTTCTCGTCGGTGGCGTAGCTGCGCCCGCGCAGGCGCAGCGAGTCGGACAGGTGGGCGAAGAACTGCGAGTCGAAGAAATCCGCGGGCGACCAGTCGGTGATTCCCGCGCGGCACCTGCCGGCGTTGCCCGGCGCGGCGTTGATGCGGCGGACGATCTCCCCGGCCGTCGCGGCGCCGGTCAGGTCGACCTCGAAGGCGCTGCCCTGGGACGGCTGGAGCACCAGCACCGCGCGGGGCGAGGCGGGGGCGCTGGCTGTCGCCGGGGCCGAAGCGGGCTCTGCCGGACGCGGCGCCGCAGCGAGTGGGCGGTCCTGCGTGAGTTTCTCCGTCGGCGTGTCGTCGCGCAGACGGAAGACCGCGCGCCCGACGAGACGGTGCTTCGCGTCGCCGCGCTGGTCCTCGCCGGCCAGGCTCAGCCCCAGCGCCTCCGACGCCTCGCCCGACCGGTCGCTCACGGCCAGCGGCGTGTCACCCCCGGCCAGATCGTCCACGTACAGGCGGGCGTGCACGTTGAACAGCAGCGGGCGGTCGTATCCGTGTTTCTGGAGCCAGGCGCGGCGGGCCTTTTCCCCCTGCTTGGGATTGACGAAATTCGCCGACACGTCGCCCGCGACCACGCGGAACAGAAGGAACGTCAGGAGCATCACCCCCAAGACGGTGAAGATCGCCTGGATAAGCCTGCGGAGGATGAAGCGGGTCATCGTCGCTTACCTCCCGCCCAGCCGGGCCCGCAGGGGCGCGTCGATGCGACGATATTTCGTGAACCCGTACCCGACCGGGTGCGGCTTGATGTTGTGAACCCAGTCGTACGCCAGCAGGAAGCTCTCCGGCTCGCTCAGCAGCAACACCGGAACGTCCTCGGAGATCTTGTGGATCATCTTCACGTACAGGGCGGTGCGTTCGGGCGTGTCGTCCATGACGCGCGCCTGCTCGTACCAGCGGTCGAACTCGCGGTCGGAGTAGTTGACGTTGTTGGTTCCCTTGGCGATGTTGGGCGAGTAGAACAGCTGGAGGAAGTTTTCCGCGTCGGGGTAATCGGCGTGCCAGCCCATGGTATACATCTGGACGGCCTTGTTGTGCACCTTCTCTTGGAGCGTCGGCCAGTCGTTCAGAACGACCTTGACCTTGAGCCCCAGCTTGGCGAACTGCTGCTGCATGAGCTCGCCCATGCGGACGTAGTATCCCTCGCGCCCGGGCAGGTCGATTTTCAGTTCGGGGATCTCCCCGTCGCGGAGCGCTCCAGCCGCCGCGAGTTCCCGCCGGGCGTCTTCGAGTTTTTTTTGGGCGGCGGCGAGGTCCAGGCGGTAGTAGGGCCCGGGGCCCGCCTCCTTGTGCCCCTTGAACGTGCTGGGCACGATGTTCACCGCCCGCCGGCCCCGCCCGTTGTGGAGGACCTTGATCTCGCTGTCGACGTCGTAGGCCAGGCAGATCGCCTGGCGGAGCGACTTGCTGCGCCCCAGGACGGGGTCTTCCATGTTGAACGCGACCCAGTAGATCGCGGGTGAGGCGTATTTCTCCAGGTAGATGTGCTTCGCCCGCCATGACCGCGTCAGGTCGCGCCCCGGCGTGATGATCTGCTCGAACGCCTCGCGCGGAATCCCGCTCATGTCCGTCCGCTTGGAGAGGAACTGCATCCAGGCCGAGTATTGCTCCGAGACGTAGTCCAGATGGATCACGTCGATGAAGGGGACTTTCTTTCCGGCGTCGTCGAGCAGCCCTGCCGCCTTGTCGCCGGCGTAGTCCCCCGACGGGCCCTCGCCTTCGGAGGGATAGAAATCGTCGCGGAAATCCGGGTTCCGCGCCAGGACGATGCGCTTCTTGCGCTCGAAGGTCTTCAACAGGTACGGGCCGGTGCCGACCACCTGCTCGGCGGCGCGGAACTCGGCAGACCGCTTTTCGGGCGGGATGGCGCGCCGTCCGCCGGCGCCGTTGTCTTCCGTGCCCAGCCAGTAGTCCACCGCTTCGCGGGGCACCGGCGCATAAACGTGCATCGCCAGCACGTAGATGAACTGCGGGAACCGCTCGGTCAGGCGGATCTGGAGCGTCCGTTCGTCCAGGGCGCGAAGGCCATCGACCGGAAGGTCGTACCGCGAGAAGTCGCCCGCCTTGTACCCGCGGGACTTCTCGCGCCAGGCGTCGATCCCGGCGATGCGCTCGCTGAGGAATGCCCAGGCCAGCCCGGTGTTGATGTGGTAGTCGGCACAGCGCTTCATCGCGAGCACGAAGTCCTCCGCCCGGACGGTGCGGGTGCGAGGTCGGCCCTGTGCGTCGAGCCCGAAGCAGGGGTTGCGGTGGTACATCACGCCGTCCTTGATGCGGATCGTCCACGTCAGCCCGTCGGGTGAGACGGTGGGCATTCCGTCGGCCAGCAGCGGGATCACCTCCGGCGGACGCTTGAGGAAGTGGTATCCGTAGAGCCCCTCATAGACGTTCCCCTGGATCCCGGAGGAGGTGGTGTCTCCGCAGGTGGCGGGGTCGATGGACTTCACCTCGGCGCTGTAGCTGTCCCAGAGGACGACCTGCCCGGCGTATTCGTCCTCGGCCTTCGGCGCGCCGTGGAGGAACAGCAAGGGCGAGGCGACCAGCGCCGCCACGCACAGCAGGGAGATGAGGTAGAACCATTTCATCGGGCGTCTCGTCGTCGTTTCGGCCGGGCCGGACCCGGCGAAGCGCCATCATACCGAAAGGCGCAGCGGGCTGCTATGAAACAAACAGGCCGGCGCTCGCGTGCCGGCCTGTCGAAAGTTCGTCGTTCCGCTCGCAGTCGGGCGGTCATTTGTCCGGTTGGGAGGCGGGAGCGGTCGTCGGCGAGGCCTGGAGCTTCGGCTCGCTGACGCCGTAGTCCTTTTTCAGTTCGTCCACCCACTTCAGGACAGACAGCAGCACTGCCGCGCCGCGATCTTTCGTGTCGGCCAGGGCGGCCTCCACGTGCGTCTTGCCCTTGCCGGTCGCGGCATTGAGGGCCCGTTCGCCCTCTCGCAGCGTCTGGACGCAGTCGTTGACGATCTCGCCCTCTCCCTTAGCCCGATCAAGCACCTTTCCCGCGCACCACAGGCCGTCCAGCACCATCTGCGCCAGCCCGTCGGCGCCCTTGACGGAGTCCTTGTATCCGCCGTCCTGTCCCATCAGGCTCAGGACGATGAGCCCCTTGCGGACGGCGTCCATCTTCTTGGCGTCACCGTCGAGAGCGCCTTGGCAGACGCCCGGCCAGACCGCGCGGAACGTTTCGACCGAAACCGTCTGCGCCTTGGCGAGAACGCCCTTCTCAATCGTCACGGTGCTGACGGAGGGCAGGTACAGCGTTCCGAAGATTTCCCCGCAGACCAGGGGGGAGTCTTCGGCCTGTGCCCGGTCCTTGAACGTGGCGAGCATCTTCGTCGCGAAAGTTTCCCCCTGCGCCAGCACGAGCATCTTCACCTGTCCGTATCCCTGCCAGGCGAGGTAACGCACCGCGGGGTTGGACGATGAGGCCATCTTGTCCAGCGCCGCCTGGATCGGCACCTGCGGCATCTGCCGGGCCGCCAGCGCCAGGTTCACGTCGCGGATCGCCTTGAGTTCGTCGCCGAACGTTCCGAGGCGTTTCACGACGGCCTTGGCGGTCTCGTTGGCGTAGTGGTACTTGAAGCTCAAGCTCTCCAATCCGCGGTAGTCCTGGACCATTCCCTGTCGTGCGGCGACGATGTCCTCGGGCGTCCTGGCATCGGCCAGCGCCTGTGCCCAGTACTCCACGCGGGCGCGGACTTTCGCGATGTGCATCGGAAGCAACCCGCTCTCCAGCGCCTCGGGGGGGATATCCAGCGACGGCGGGGCCGCCTGCGACAGGCTCAGGCCTGCGAAAAACACGCCGATCCAGCACGCACGGGTCAGAAGTTTCCTGAGCATAAGCCTTCATTCCTTCCAGACGGGTTCGCCATGAACTGTCCCGGATGATAGAAGCGCCGCGCGGTCGCGTCAAGCGGCAAACCCCGTTCGTCGGCGCTTGAGGCGCGCGGTCCTGGGCGGTATCATGACTGTCGCCGAATCGTGCCGCACGGGCAACGGGAGATCGCGTGAGAAGCCACACCATTCCCAGGCCGGCCGTCCAGAGGATCAGCCTCTACCTGCGCCATCTCGAGCTGCTCGCCGAACGGAACGTCGCGACGGTTTCCAGCGGCGAGTTGGCCGAGGCGTTGATGATCACGGCCGCACAGGTCCGCAAGGACCTGGCCTATCTCGGACAGTTCGGCCGTCCGGGGGTCGGGTATCGCGTGGGCCCGCTGGGCGACGCATTGCGCCACATCCTGGGAACCGATCGCACGTGGAGCGTGATCGTCGTCGGGGCGGGCGACCTGGGGCGCGCCCTGCTCCGCTACAAGGGGTTCACCCGCAAGGGATTCATGGTCGTCGGCGCATTCGACATCTCTGCCGCCAAGATCGGAAAGCAGTTCGGCCCCGCCCGCGTGCAGCACCTCGACGAGATGCCCGACGTCGTGGCGCGGTTCAACGTGCGCCTGGCTGCGCTGGCCGTGCCTCCCGAAGCCGCCCAGGAGGTCACCGACCGCCTCTGCGCTGCAGGCATCCGCGGAATCCTCAACTTCGCCCCCACCATGCTCCAGGTTCCGCCCGGCGTGGCGGTGCACCCGGTGGACCTGGCCGCCAGCATGGAGCAGCTGGCCTTCCGGATCACCGCGCGGCGATAGCGGTCCGGAGGGGGCTTGACTTTCCCGCCCGGGCGGTCAGACTGTTCCGCTGGTCAACTTCCGGGACAGGCTCCCGGGCATCCCTGGTGAAGGAGACGTGACGTGGCGAAGCGAAAACTGCGTGTGGGCATGATCGGCGCGGGCGGGATCAGCCACCTGCACTGCGAAGGCTGGACCAAGTTGCCCGACTGCGAACTGGTGGCGATCACCGACGTCAACCGCGACGCGGCACTGAAGCGCGCCGAGGAGTTCCACATCGAGACGGTCGAAGCCAGCGCCAAGCGACTGGTCGCCCGGAAAGACCTGGACGTGATCGACATTGTCACGCCCAACCGCCTGCACAAGGAGCAGACGTTGATGTCCCTCCGCGCGGGCAAGCACGTGCTGTGCGAGAAGCCCCTGGGCCTGAACCCCCAGGAAGTGGACCAGATGATCGCGGCGGCCGAGAAGGCCAAAAGAAAGCTCATGTGCGCCCAGCACATGCGGTTCGAGGACCGCAGCGTGGCGCTGAAGCGGTACGTCGCGGCGGGCAACCTGGGCGAGATCTACTACGCCCGCGCGTGGTACAACCGTCGGCGCGGGCTGCCCACCTGGGGCAGCTTCCTCTACCACGACAAGCAGGGCGGCGGATGCTGCATCGACGTCGGAGTGCACATCCTCGACTTGGCGATGTTCCTGATGGACAACTTCGATCCGATCTCCGTCAGCGGCATCAGCGTCACCAAGATCGCCAAGCGAAAGGAAGCGTGGAGCGCCTGGGGCGACGCCGATTATGACAAGAAGGGCATGGACGTCGAGGACTTCGCAGCCGGGATGATCCGCTTCGCCAACGGCGCGGCGCTGAGCCTGGAGTGCAGCTTCATGCTCAACATGAAGGGACAGAACGACAACCGCGTGGAACTGTTCGGCGTCCAGGCGGGCGTCAAATGGCCCGACTGCGAGATCTACTCCCACACGGAGCACGACTTCCTCGACTCGTCGATTTCCGTCCGCGAGAGCAAGACCCGCGCGCACCACAACGAGATCAAGGCGTTCGCCGAGGCGATCCTGGGCAACCGCCCGGCGCCCGTGCCGCCGGAACAGACCCGCGCGGTGATGGCGGCGCTGGCGGGACTTTACAAGTCGCAGGAGACCGGAAGGGAAGTCCGGCTGTAGCCGGACGGCGCTACTCCGGCACAGCGAGGAACGCCTCGAGCGACGCGGCGCAGGAGCGCACGGTCGCGCGGGCTGAGCCCGGGCGCTCACGCACGGCGCCGAGCAACTCGTCGGGATGCTCGGAGAAATACCCCTCGCGCGGCTTGTAGAGGAGCTGGTAGCAGAACCGCCTGGCGCTCAGCAGTTGCGTCGCGGCGCGAGCGGATGGCTCAGGGGGATTGAGCTTTCGCAGTTCCGGCAGCGTCCTGGCGAGATGCTGCGCCCACAAGCCGGTCAGCACAACGCTCGGCGCGGCGTTGGGCGGCGCGAATCCGCCGCGATCGTCGGGCAGGGCCGTCTCGTCGGACTGGCGGGGCAGCAGTGCCGCTTTCTGCGCTTCGCTGAGGGGCGCGTCGCGAGTTTCCATCGGCAGGCCGATACGCAGCTTCCAGGCCAGGCCCTCGGTGTCGGCGGGAGTGGCCTTGGCCAGCGCGTCGCGCAAGGGCGCGAGTTTGGCCGAGTCAACGCCAGCCGACCGCAACGCCGCCAGCGCGAGGCACGCGTCGGGCAGCGCGGCGGTCGTCTTTCCCTGTCCGTCCAGACGTGACAGGGGCATTCCGTCCGGGCCGAGCCCCCCCAGCAGGGCGTTCACGAGCTGCTTCCGCACGGCCGACGCCTCTGGGCTGACGGGCATCTCGACGACGGTCAGCAGCATCAGCGACGTCGCTGCGAGCTGGTCGTCGGCGTCGCCGCTGGCGACGTATCCCCGGTCGTCGTTGGTCTTGAGCGAAAGCATGGCCGCCCCGAGCGCGCGATTGACGCTGGCAGTGGCCAGGGGCGAGCCCGTCCGTTTCGCCAAACGGGCCATCGCCCATGCGGCGTAGAGGTGGTCCCGCTGTCCGGGCGTGTCCCAGTCGGTCTGGTACAGGCCCGTCTGCGACTGCCGTCGCGCCAGGTAGGCGGCCACCTGTCCTGCCGCGTCGGACAGCAGCTTGTCGTCGATGACTTCCGGCGGAACCAGGATCTTTCCGCGATACAGCGCCACCGTCTGCCCGTCGGCGTATCCTACGAACTGGCGCGATGCGAAGACGCTCCAACGCGACTCGTTCGACGTGCTGGAACGGTCGAGGGGAATCTGCACCAGGCAGCCCCGCCGGGCGCTCTCGGCATCGGCATCCAAAAAGTACGTCGTCGAGGGCAACACGTACGCGGTGTGCACGCCGCGATCCAGGCGCAGCCCCGTCAACGCCGCCACGTAGAATGAATCCACCCGATCCGCCACGACCGCGGTCGGCGCAGACAGCACCTCCACCTCGATCGTCAGCGACTCGATCACTTGGCGCGTCACGCGGTCGGGCAGGGCGGGGCTTCGCATGGCCTCCAGCGAGGCGGCGAAGAGGTTCCGCGCCGTGGACGCTTCCGCGCGGATGACCCTCGCCAGGACCGTCCCACGGCTGCGGAGCGTCATGGCGACCGGATACTGACGGGCGTCCAGCGCCCGCAGGTCGGGTGGGATGGGCTGCTCCGCCGCTGGCGTGCGGCGGGCGAGGTAGCGAAGCATCGCCTCACGCGCCAAATGCGCCAGCGCGGTTCCTTCCGCACGCGAGACCTCCGGCGGGGCAATGTGCCGGTCCGGCTGGGCGCGGGCAGCGCCAGCCACGAGGAGCGCAGCCAAGAAGATTGCACAAGGGATTCGCATGAGACCTACTTATATGCGGACCGGGGGCGACAGTAAAGCCTTCCCGACAATCCTGACGGTCTGTCAGGTCTGCCCGAAGAATCCACAATCAGTCAACTCCCTCCGGCAAGGCAGATAAGCATAAGGAACCATCATTCCTACTGAATATGTAGTGTAAGGTTCTATAATAAAAGAAGCTACGCTCGGTAACGTCCGATAATTCATTCCCTGCCACGTTCCTTGTCTGTCGGTCTGACTATCATGGATAAGATTCTCGTATCTCCTTTGTAATAAAACAGATATTGATTATTCGTGTTATGCATCCCGAACCGCTCCCGGCAGGATTCCGTTTTGTGCTCTGGGAGTGCGTAACCCTCCGTGCGCTCTTTTTTTGTTGCATGGGTCAAGGCGTTGCTTACACTTTTGACAAGCAGAACATGTCCTGTGCCTCAAGCAGCCGTTTCGAAAGTCAAGAACGCCGGGGTACCGAAGATGGCGAATGTCACGTATGACGGACGCAGCTTTCTGATCGACGGCGAGCGAATCTGGCTGGCGAGCGGGTCGATCCACTATTTTCGCGTTCCTGCCGCACTGTGGCGCGATCGGCTGGTCAAGGCCCGAAACGCCGGGCTCAATTGCATATCCACGTATGTCGCGTGGAATTACCACGAGATGCGCGAAGGGCAGTGGGATTTCTCGGGCAATCGCGACATCGCGGCGTTCGTTCGGATGGCCGGCGAACTGGGCCTGTACGTTATCCTCCGTCCCGGACCGTACATCTGCGCCGAATGGGACTTCGGCGGGCTGCCCGCCTGGCTGACGACCAAGACGGGAATCGCCTATCGCACCAGTAATGCCGCCTTCATGCACTACTTCGACAAGTATTTCCGCCAGGTGCTTCCGCGCCTGGCCGACCTCCAGGTAACGCGCGGCGGGAACATCATCGCCATCCAGAACGAAAATGAATACCGGATGACAACGATGCCCGACCGGGCGAACTACCTGACGTTCATCAGCCAACTGTTCGCCCGTGCGGGGTTTGACGTGCCGGTGCTCACGTGCAACTTCCTCACCGAACCGCGCGTCGAGAACGCCGTGGAATGCGCGAACTTGTGGGACGGCGCAGTGCAGCAGCTCAAGAGGCTGCGCCTGGCCCAGCCGGACAAACCGTTGCTGGTCACCGAGTTCTGGGACGGCCAGTTCGAGCGATGGGGCGGCCAGCACCAGGTCAAGGGCCCGCGCGAAACGGCGCGGCGAGCGATGGAGATTCTCGGCTGCGGGGCGCAGTGCAACGCCTACATGTGGCACGGCGGCACGAACTTCGAGTTCTGGGGCAGCAGGCTCTGCACCGGCGCGGATCATTACCAGACCACCAGCTACGACTACGACGCCCCGCTGGCCGAAGGTGGAGAACTGACGGAAAAATACTACCTCACCCGCCTGGTGAATATGCTTGCCCGGAACATGGGCAAGTTTCTGGCGACGATGGAGATGTTGCCCCCCGCCGTCGCCGTCCACAGCGGCACGAGTGTGTTGAACCTGTCCGGATCAGCCGGCCGGCTGGCCGTGGTGACCAACAACGGCTGCGACGACATCGCCTCCGCGCGAATCTCCCTGCACGACGGGCGCGAACTCACCGTTCCGTTAGCGCCGCTGGGGGCGGCCGCCGTGTTCAGCGACCTGAAACTCACCGCCAACGACCGCCTGGACTACGCCAACCTCACGCCGCTGGGATTCTTCGGAAACCGTCTGCTGGTCCTGCATGGTCCGGCGGGGTTCGAGGCGACGTTCTCTGTCAACGGCGCGAAGGTCAGTGCCGCCGTGCCCGCTGGAGAGGAACCCAAACTCGTCGAAATGGGCGGACTGACTGTCGCGCTGATCCACTCCGAGTTGGCGCAGCGGACCTGGCTGGTGGACGAGCAACTGCTGCTGGGTCCGGTGTCCGTGGGGGAGACGTTCGAGGACGAGCCGGTGGTTCTCCGGGGCGCCAAGCAGTACGCGGTATTGCCGCTGGACGGAAAACTCACGCATCGCAAGGTCAAACCGCCCCCGGCGGCCAAGCCGACCGCGCCGAAGCTGTCCCAGTGGACCCGCCTGGCCGTCTGCACGGAACCCGTCGCCGCGGACCTGTCCTGGGAGAAGCTGGACCGCCCCAAGGACATCGACCGCCTCGGCATCCACTACGGCTACGTGTGGTATCGCGCGGAGATCGACGAGGAACGCCCGCGGAGTCGCAGCCTGTTTCTGCCGGAATGCGACGACCGTGCCACAATCTATCTCAACGGCGCGCTGATCGGGACGTGGGGGCGAGGGGAGGGCGCGACGCGCTCACCCATCGGAGCTTCCTTCCGCCGCGGGCGCAACGTCCTGACGATGCTCGTGGACAATCTCGGACGGTTCAATGGCGGCACGGGCCTGGGCGAGTTGAAGGGCCTGCGCGGACCTGTTTACGACGCCAAGCTCCTGCGGACCCGGAAGTTCAGGATCCGGAAGATGGACGACTTCTCCCGCCGGATCGTGCCTCGCGCAATGACGCACCTCCTGCCGCAACTCGAAGGCGCGCCAGTATATTCGGCCGAACTGAGCATCCCCTTGACGCGCGTCACACCGTTGCACTTGTCATTCCAGGATCTTCCGCACCACGTGGCCATCCTGTGCAACGAGCGTCAGGTGGGATTCTACGCGCGCCACGGAGGCGGGAATTTCGCCGACGTGACCCTCGGACCGGAATTGAAGAAAGGACGTAACGTCGTCCGCCTGATGCTCTGGGGCGACGTTTCGCCCAAGTTGCTGGACAAGGTGACGTTCCACGTTCTGGGCGAGAATCTCACGGAACACGCGGCGTGGGGCTTCCGTCCGTGGCTCGTACCGCAGCCCGGCGGGCATGTCGTCGGGAAAGACCAGCCCGCCTGGTACGTTTGCTCCTTCAAGGCCCCGCACCGCGACCGACCCCTGTACCTCCATATCGTCGGCGCGAAGAAGGGCCAATTGTTCCTCAACGGAATCAACCTGGGACGATTCTGGACGGTTGGGCCGCAACAGTCCTGGCTGCTGCCGGAATGCTGGCTGAAGGACGAGAACGAGTTGATGGTCTTCGAGGAGCAGGGCAACATCCCCAGCCGGTCACGCCTGGAAATCCGCCCGCGAGGCCCGTTCCAATCCTGAGCCGCGCTGCCTCGCTCGAAAAACAACGAACCCGGACCCTTACGGCCCGGGCTCATTGTCTTCGTTGCACAAGGATCGTGCAACTCCCGCCTTCTCAGCGGAAGCGGATGATGACCGACACATTCACGTCCGAGTTTCCGCGGGACAAACCGCGAGTGAAATCGTGTCGATCATGATGCTGGAACCGATTTGTCTGATGGCGATACACCGGCGGATAGACCGTGCCGCCGCCCCAGGTGCATCCGACCGGCTGACCGCCGTGGTAGTACGTCGTGTAGGTCGAGGGCGTGTAATACCCGCTGCGACCAGTGGTGTAATAGACGCCGGAGCCGCCGAATCCCGCGTTCGTGTTGACCAGAACGGTCGTGCCGGTTCTGCCGCCCCAGGACGAGTGCCGGTCGCCGTGATGAGAGTCCCTTGCGAAAGCTTCCGTTCCGGCCAGCAGAAGAATCGCCGCAATCGTCAGCATTCCAATGGTTCGTGTGGTTTTCATGGTCTTGTCCTTTCGACGCTTGGGAGTTTCGGTTTTCAGCTGTCCACTGTATCGTTCGATAGGCAAGACAGCCCACCGGCCGGTCGGTTAGCCGGAAAACCGCGTTTTTCCGCGATGTCGTGCTGCCCGGCCAACAGACACAACAAAAGGGGTTGAAGTTTTTGGGAAAACGTATATCCGCAATGCATACAATTGGTTAAGCATGTCGCGGCGGAAACGACGGTCGGAACATCCGGTTCGCATTGAGGCTTTGGACGAGCGAGCGGATTGGCCGCAAGGCGGCTGCAACAGGTGTGGTTACGACGACGCAAAAAAGCCTTGCCCGCACAAAGTCTTTGCTATATGATGACTTGTGGCGGAACGGGAGCCGCCGTCGCTTCTAAGTGGTTGCGTGTAGCCGGATTTTCCGGATGGATACGAATACTCGGTCACTGAGGCAAAGGGGATATCCATGCATACGGTGACGAAGAAGGAATTGGTCGATCGCATTGCGGATCAGACCAATTACAAACGCGTACTCGTCAAGAGGGTGGTGCAGAATTTCCTCGACGAGGTGATCGATGAATTGGGACGCGGCAATCGGCTGGAGTTTCGCGACTTCGGGGTCTTCGAGACCAAGGAGCGCGCCGCCCGGATCGCGCAGAATCCCAAGACGCTCCAGCGGGTGCACGTTCCGCCGAAACGGACCGTCAAATTCAAGGTGGGGCGGATGATGAAGATCAAGCTCCAGGAAGGCTTGGACGAGGAACCCGCTTCGCCCAACCTGCCGCCGGTGACATAACACCGGACGGCACTCATGGAAGCATCCCGCGTCGTCGGCCGCTCTCGCTGGTACCGACGTGGGGAAACGATCTCGCGGGGAATCAAGGCCGGACCGCAGGGTGCGGCCTTTTTCATGCGCCTCGGACGGCGGCTTGCATGTCTGTTCGCCACGGGCTACCTTGAACCGACAATGGGCGCCACCCTCAAGCGTGGTGTGCTTGAGGGTGAATAAGCGAAAAGAAAGGAAAACACGTGAAGCAATTCGTAATGACGCCGGCGGCGGGCAAACGCCTGATCGGAAAGGCGATGGCGGTCCATCCCGCCGTGCGCGCGGCGCTGGCGGACGGAACGGTGGTGCTCGTGGCCGGCACGACCAACGGGTACGTGGCGGAAGAGTTGTTGGCGGCGATGGGGCAGGCGGAAGGCTTCTCGCGCGTGGGATTCCGTCGCGGGATGACCGTGCCCCCGGGCGGCGGCGACGCGCCGAGCGCCAAGCTCGCTGGCGACGTGGTGCTCCTCCACGGGCAGTGGCAGCGGGGAAAAACGATCTTCGACGTCGTCGACCAGCTCCGCGCGGGCGACGTGATCGTCAAGGGGTGCAACGCCTTCGACGCGGCAGGGCAGGCGGCGGTCTACATCGGCGACCCCAAGGGCGGGACTATCGGCGCGGCCATGCAGGCGGTCGTCGGGCGGCGCGTCCGCCTGATCCTCCCGGTCGGACTGGAAAAGCGCGTCCTGGACGACGTGGACGACCTGGCCCGCGCCTGCAACGCGCCCGGCGCGGAAGGCCCGCGCCTGCTGCCCGTGCCGGGGGAGATCTTCACCGAACTCGATGCGGTTCGCTTGCTGACCGGCGCGTCGGCGCGGCTCATTGCGGCTGGCGGTGTCTACGGCGCCGAAGGCGCGGTGTGGATCGCCGTCGATGGCGATGCAGCGCAACTCGCCGCGGCGGAGGCCCTCCTGCGGTCCGTCCAGAACGAGCCCCCCTGCCGCGCCTGATTACGCGAACAGCGCCTCGACGAAGCGTTCCGGGTCGAACGGTTCGACGTCTTCGTACGTTTCGCCGACGCCCACGAACTTGACGGGCAGGTGAATCTCGTTGCGGATGGCCACCACGATGCCTCCCTTGGCCGTGCCGTCGAGCTTGGCCAGGAAGATGCCCGTCACGTCGATGGCCTGGAGGAACGCCTTGGCTTGGTTGATGGCGTTCTGCCCGGTGGTGGCGTCGAGCACGAGCAGCACCTCGTGCGGCGCGCCGGGAAGCTTGCGGGCGACGACGTCGCGAATTTTGGTCAGCTCGCGCATGAGGTGGTCCTGGGTGTGCAGCCGGCCGGCCGTGTCCACCAGCAACACGTCGGCATTGCGGGCGCGGGCGGCGTCGCAGGCGTCGAAAACGACGGCGGCGGGGTCGCTCCCGCCCCCCTTGACGATCTCCACACCGATCCGCTGCGACCAGATGGTCAGTTGCTCGACTGCGGCCGCCCGGAATGTGTCGGCTGCCGCCAGCACCACTTTCTTGCCCTGCTGTTTGAACTGGTAGGCGAGCTTGGCGATTGACGTGGTCTTCCCCGCGCCGTTGATGCCCGCCACGAGGATCACCGTCGGGCCTTCCGGCGCGAAGCGCACGGAGCGGTCGCATTCCGGCCAGAGGTTTTTCATCTCGGTCTTGAGGAATTCCAGGACGTCCTCACCCCGCTCGATGCGCCGCTGCTGGAACGCTTCCTGGAGGTCCTGTCGGATCTTCATGGCCGTCGCCACGCCGATGTCCGCCTCGATGAGCTTTTCCTCCAACTCGTCGAGTAGGTCCTCGTCGAGTTTCCGCCCGGTCAGCAGGTTCCGCAGGCCGCCGAGAAAGCGGTCCTTAGTCCGGCTGAGGCCCTTGGTCAGTTTTTCCAGCGCCTTGCGAAACAGTGCCATGGTTCTCTCGGTCTTGAAGATGCGCCCGCCGGAAGCAGCAGACCTTCCGCCGACGGGAATTTCAAGGGTTTCCTCCCGCGCGGGCGGTTACGAATCGTCCGCCGGCCTGTCTTCCCGGGCGGTGTCCTTCTGGATTTCCCGTGCGACGGCATCGAGCACGCCGTTGACGAAGCGCGGGCTCTCGGCCATCGAGAATTCCTTGGCCAGCCGGAGCGCCTCGGTGATGACGACCTTGACGGGCGTCTGCCCTGTGAGCAGCTCGTGGGCGGCCAGCCGAAGAATGTTCCGGTCGACCAGCGCCAGACGCCCCAGTTCCCAGTGGCGCGCGTGGCGCGCCAGCAAGCGGTCGAGGGATTCGAGCTCTTCGAGGGTGTCGGCGAGCAGTTTCCGCGCGTCGGTGGCGACGCCGGGTTCCTCGCGGCTGTCGCGGATGAAATGCTCGACTCCCTCCAAGGCGTGTCGCCCCTGGACGTCGAGGCAGCACAACCCCTGAAGGGCGAGGCGTCTTGCCCGGTGACGGTTGCTCACGATCTGGCTTTGCCCGCCTTGGGCGAGGGAATCTGCTGGAGCAGGTTGATCATCTCGATGGCGGCGACGGCGGCATCGGCGCCCTTGTTGCCCGCCTTGGTCCCGGCGCGTTCGATGGCCTGCTCGATCGTGTCGCACGTCAGCACGCCGAAGATGCACGGCACGCCGGTGCTCAGGGACGCCTGCGCCACGCCCTTGGCGACCTCCGAGGCGATATACTGGTAGTGGTCGGTTCCGCCGCGGATGACCGCGCCCAGGCAGACGACAGCGTCGTACTGCCCGCAGGCGGCGAGCTTCTGCGCCAGCAGCGGAATTTCGAAGCTCCCGGGCGACCAGAACACCTCGACGTTCGCGTCGTCCACGCCGTGACGCTTCAGGGCGTCTCGCGCGCCGCCGAGCAGCTTGTTGGTCACGAATTCATTGAACCGGCTGACGACGAGGGCGAATTTCGCCCGCGCGGGGGTCGTGAGATTCCCGTGATATTCTTTCATGGTCTGCGCTCCTGCCTGGTAGGGCAACGGGGCATTATAAGCCAAGTTCGCCTGTGGAGGCAAGTTCGGTTCGCCGGTGGGAACAACCGGTGGATCACCATTTCGCCAGGGACTTCAGCGCCGGCGGGATCGGCGGAGCAGTGCGGCCAGGCAGGCGGTGAGCAAGCTCAGCGAGGTCGGCTCGGGCACTACTTGCAAACTGCCGGTGCCGTAGAGACTGCCGGTATCCCATCGCAGACCGTCGTTCAGCTCGGGCAGGGCCATGTCGACAAACCGACCGCTGAGATTGCCGCCGAACAGGGTGAAGCTGTTGCCCCATTGCGGAACAAAACCGTCGATCAGCTTGACCTCCAGGTGTCCGCCCAGCGTCAAGAGATCCTTGATGAGGAGTTGATCGTATTCTTTCCCGGCGATCAGGCCTCCAAGTTCCATCGTCAGCACATTGTCTTTGTCCAAAATGGCGGAGTCTAAAGACACGGCGGCAGGGCTGTTGCCCGGCGAGAATCCGCCTGAAAAGACAACGCATCCGGTGTATGAACCTGCCCCACTGACCAGTCCGGTCAGGTGGAGATTTGCGTTGGCGCCGTCTGTAGCCAACATCCCCTGGTTAATCAGCCGTCCATCGAGCGTCCCGGCGGCAGCCAACAGGGTGCCGGCTGGGACAATCGTCTCCTTGGGTGTGCCGAGGATGCCGCTGGTGTGCAACGACGGCGGAGCCGCATTTGAAAGGGGCAAGCTCGGGGAAATCGTTCCGTTTCCTCCGACGTCCGCAAAGCTCTCGCCAAATGCAACACAGGGAGCTGACGCAAGAGGATTGGGGGTCGTCGTGTGATTCCGCAGGACATACGGCGTGTCCCATTTCGTGACCTCTCCCCTTTCAATTTGTCGGTCCGGGGGGAAAAGCACTCGACGATCCGCGCGCCGATTTTCCTCTTCGAATGGAATTGCCTCCAAGGACAGAAATGCCCTGGAAACGTTTCCCAATGCCGATTTCGCGATTTCCTCCACCGTTGCTTCGGGTTGGAACTTCTCGGTTGAATCGCGTTGCGCCGCTTCCGAGCCGGAGGTTTTCGCCGCCGACGCGTCGAACCGTCTGGAATGGAACGTCCCGCGGAAGTCAGAAGTTGGCGAAGGTGCGGTTTGTCGGCCAATTTCGTTTTGCCTGTCGGCCAATGAATCCTGCCGGCCCGAAAGGGCCGTTGCCTGCCGGTTGGCCAGAGGCGGATCGGACGCCTCCGCTCCTCTTCTTGCAGTCGGACGAGACGCTTGCCCAGCCGCTGGCATTTCCTGAGCCAACGAACCTCCGGCCGGGAAAATCGGCGGCGCGAACGGCGAACTGCAGGGGAAGCAACCAGGCACAACCATTCCGCCTCCAGCGGGGGGTTTTTCGGCGGATGCCAAGCTGACGACCTTTGCCGGGTTGGCGGGGGGGTCGGATTGCCGTTTTCCCACGTATTCATACGTCGCTACGGCGGCCAACGCGAGTGCTGCCGCTGCGCCGACCTTCATCACGCCAGCGGTGCCGGCCGTGGCGGTGCCGCTGGTAGCGAGAGAAGCGGACGGGACGGTGGACAAGGCGCCCTTGATGCTTTGTGGGATCGCGGCAGCCGCCGCACGCTTAACCAGCAGCACTGTGGCAGCGAGCAAGGAGAAGATTACGCCTCGAGACGACAGCTCGCGACGAAGCTGATAAAGCGCTTTCCCGATCCGCTTAGCCACCGCCTGCTGCGTCACGCCCAGCGACGTGGCGATGGCCTGCTGCGTCATGTCATGGACATGGGTTTCGAGGAGCACTTTCCGATCCGTGGTGTCCAATTCGCCCAGACACCGCCTGAGAATGGTGAGGGTCTCTTTCCGCTCCGCTTCGCCGTTGCCGCCGAAAGCGGGACTCTGTCGTCCCTTCTCGTATTCGCGGCGGATGCGGTTCCGCCTGGAGCGAATCAGGGATGCGGAAACGTTGAGGGCGCAGCGATACAGCCATTGCTTCACGTTGGAGTGGATCCCCCCGCCGTGCCGCATCATGGCCAGGAAAACCTGCTGCGTCGCATCCTCCGCGTCGGCCGCACATCCCAGGCGGCGCAGGCACGCCGCGAAAACCATCTTCTGATACTTCTGGACCAGGCAGGAAATGGCCTCCTTGTCGCCGTAAGCGGTGTAGCGACGAAGAAGTTCCATGTCGTCCATGCCGATGTCCCCTGATAGCCGGTGCCTCTTTGTTGATAAGACAATTTTACCGCGCACCTTCAAACTCGTGTTTCTGATTTTCTATCTCCATATATCTTTTATCCAGGTGAACCATATTGTGAACCGAGGCGGGAAACACCGCCCTCTCAGAAACCATATTTTTGTTAAGTTGCCGCAAACGGCATCTTCACAACCGGATTCTTTTGAAATTCTTATTTATCCCCCTCTTTACGCAAGGTGTCCCGCGAACATCTTTTTCGTTATGGGCGGTTGTATTCGATCGACCTGCGGCGACATAAATATGCTCATAGAAGCAGGATTGTAGTGTTTGCTCTGTTTGCTCAGTGCTCGATATCACATCCCGGGCGCAACGGTGCCAAAGGCGTCTTTGGCGCGGCTCAACAGGCTCTGCCCGGGCGAAGTGAGGAAATGGAGGCGTCAGATGCTCAAGTTCAAGTTGGGAACGGTTGTGGTGTTGGCGTGCCTGCTGTTGGGGGGGAATTCCGCTCCAGCGGAGATCATGATCACTTCTTCGTCGATGGATTTTCAGGTGACTCCTGATCCGACTTTCGACAACGACTCCGGTACGGTGTGGTTTTCTGAAACCACATCTTCCTATCTCCAACAGGACGGCAGCGACGCGAACTACTGGTATTTCCGCGGCCGGCAGGAATACAGCTCGAGTTGGGAATCGGGCGGGACCACCTCAACATGGTTCCAGAAGACCGCAAATGAGAACTACATGGACGTGACCAAGACCATTGTCAACAACACCACGGAGGCGTTCACCGGCTATACCATCACGCTTCGCGTCGCCACGCTTGTGGATGGGTCCCTGGACATCGACGGGGTGGGCTACTCGATGGACATCGACGTTTCGTACGATTACTACGGCTATTACATCACCACCATTTCGGTCGTATTCGACCAAGCCCTTCTGGCTGGCGAATCTTTTGACCTCGCGTACACGCTGGACCTGACCGGCGTCATCCCGCCTGAGCCGGAGGAGGGCACGTTTGGGGACGAGGGTTCGCCCAGTGTACCGGAGCCGGCCACCGCGATATTGCTGTGTCTGTCGGCGGCAGCGATGCTGTCGCGCCGCCGTCTGAGGCGAGCCGGTTGTCGCTAAGGGACGAGCGCGATTCCCAGGAGGATTTCCCATGAAACATTGGCCTGTGATGCTGGCGATTGTGGCGCTCCTGGCGGCCCTGGCAGCGGGCGACGTGATCGGCCCGCAGGACCTGCTGGAAAGCACCGGGTACACGGCGTCGGATTGGAACAATGACGGCTTTCTGGATTCCACGGTGGGGGGGCAGTTCTGCAATCCCATGGGCTACGTCGAGCTGCATCCGATTTCCTGGCGGCTGAACCGTCGCTGGGCGTTGGATGCTGTCTGGCCGTCCTCCCTGCTGACGGCAGTGCCTCCCATCGAGGATGAATCGAATTACGGCTCGAGTGGGTCGTGGTTGGATTCTTGGCCTGAGTTCGGGATTGAGGAAGGGGCGCAATCCGGTTTGGGCGGCGATTTCGGCGCTGAAGAAGAACCGCAGTTCGGGGAAGGCTTCGGGATCGACACGAGTCCTGTGCCAGAACCCGCCAGCCTCATTCTGTTTGCGTTGGGGGCAGCGGGATTGATCCGCAAATCCCGGACAGGACCGAACCGACGGATGGGAGGGGCGAGCCTGTCCGGGCACGCCCGTAGGAATGCGTGATTTTCCGTTGCGGGCGAGGAATCGCAGAGGAAAGGGAGGTGGTTCCGTGAGGCGAGGAACCCGTTGCGGCTGGTTGGTTGTCTTTCAATGGCTTCTGACAGCGCCGTCGCTCTGTCCGGCGGGAGTGATTGTCTCCGGAGAGACTTACACCGACTACGACGCTGCACTGGCGGGAGTGGACGCGATCAGCTCCGTGGGAAAGATATCCTGGAGCGGCGGATACGCCTCCGGAACCTATCTTGGCGAAGGCTGGGTTTTGACGGCAGCACATGTTGCCTCTTCCTCGACGACGTTTACCTTTACCGTCAATGGGACCAGCTACACGTCCTCCGCGGTCTATGTCTATGACGGTTGGTCCGGAAATGCCTCTGCCGGGGGCGATATCGCCCTGATCCAACTGAGCGACTCGAATGTGGCTTCCGACGGGGTTCTGCTGTATTCCGGCACGACGAGTAGCCTGGTCGGGCAAGTGGTTTATCTCTCGGGATACGGTAAAACCGGCACGGGCACGACGGGAGCGACAGGGTCCGGAGGGGTGTTGCACGCCGGGGTGAACCTGATCGAGATCACGGGAGGCACCCGTCCGTTCTTCTCCTCCTTGGACGATTCCATCCTGCTCTTCGATTTCGACAATCCCTCATCGAGCAATGACGGGTACCCCTGGAGCGCGGATTCGGCCTTGGCATATGAGTATATGGTTGCTTCCGGAGACAGCGGCGGCGGCGCGTTCGTGATCATTGACGGCGTAACCTACCTGGTGGGGGTGAACTCCTTCATTCTCGCTTACGACGGCACGGCGGATGGGAGCTATGGAGACATCGGCGGCCTGACCTCGGTGGCGGATTATACGGGCTGGATTCAAAGCGTCACCGGCGTCGATTTCACCGTCTCTGTGCCGGAACCGGCTACTGCCGTCCTGCTGTCCTTCGGCGGATTGGTGGGCCTGCGGAAACGCAAAGGGCGTCGACGAGCAGGAAGCTCACCTTGAGAGGCGGTTTCCGCGTTTCGGCGGGGCGCTCGTCACAACTCGACCATCCGCCGTTCGTCGGCGACGTCGCGGGCCTTCAGGGCCATCTCGGTGCCGTGGAAACGGCCAGCCGGTCACCATTTCGCCAAGGGCTTCAGCGCCGGCGCTGGGAGAAGGGAGCGATTAGCCCGCACGGGCGACAGCAGCACGGCCAGGCGCGTCAGGCCCTTTTCGGCGCGTACGCGGACGATCAGCCGACGAGCGCCCGTGTTGGGCTTTTCGGGCGGTTGGCGCTCGGCTGAGACGACCTCGAACTTCGCCCCGGCGGGCGAAAGAATTTTCGCCTGAAGCGTCTTGTCGCCGAGTTTGAGCACGGCCGTGTCGCCGGAAACCTCGACGGCTGCGTCGGTGGTCATTCCCCAGGAAATCTCGGCGGGCACCGCCAGCTCGAATTCATCCTGCACGAGCAGGCGCGTCCGTCCGTCGCGCAGCGCCAGCCCGCGCGTGGCGCGTGTCGCCTTGGGCGCGTACGCCTCGGACAGGTCCACGACGGCCAGTGCCGCGTCCTCGTCGGCGACGAAGCGGACGATCTTTGCTTTCGCCAGGCAATTCTGGTTTTCGTCGTCGAGGAGGGGAATATTGTGGCTGAGGCTTCCGAGACGGTAGTAACTCCAGCGTTTACTGTTCTGTTTGCGGGAATTGCCGAAATAATCCGGCAGGTTGTAATCGTCGCTGCCGAGATCGCGAACCCATCGGGCCCCCAGCGCGTCGAACTCGAAGCTGCCCAGGTCGAGGTGGGCGTGGTTGGCTTGGTTGTCGCCGCCCTTGACGGCGACAAAGAGGGCGTCTTCGGACCAGGCGCTGCGCAGGCAGGCCACCTGGACGCCGGTGAAGAAGGCGTCGTGCGGCAGGGGCCCCGGCTGGCGGTCCGGCGCGGGGACGTACCAGATCAGGTGGCGCGGGTCGGCGGAATGGTGTTCCAGGGCGGCTCGTTCTGCGACGGCCAACGCCGGATCATCGAATCGCTTCGCCAGCCAGAACAGCACCGGCTGCGTCCGCCGGCGGGCGTTTTCGTGGACGTCGGCGAAGTTGAAGTACAATCCGGTCGGCCCGGTCAGGTGGAGGGGGAACCGCCCGGTCTTTTCGAATCCCGCGGCGTTGGAGATGCCGAAATCCGTCCCCAGCGCGCTGTGCAGGGCGGCCAGCCCGTAGGCGGCGTAGTTTGTGGCGTAGGCCCAGTATCCCGGTCCTTCGATCCACCCGCCGTCGGGCGCGTAGCTGGCCATCGCCTTCGGCAGCGAGGCGAGGGCCTCCGAGACGATCCGCCCGCACAGTTCGGGCTCGTCCTCTGCGATCGCCAGCGCGCCGCAGATCAGTCCACCGTTGCAGACCTGGTTCCAGTTGTGCGTCGATTTCCGCCACCAGCCGAACCGGGCCCCCTCGTAGGCTTCGAACCCAGGCTTCAGGCCGAGGCGCACCAGGCCATCGCGAACCTTCGCCCGCGTCGGCGCGTCCATGTAGGAATGCAACCAGTCGTACCCGATCCCGACGGCGTGGCTCATCTCGGCCGTGTCCAGGAAGTGCGACGGATTCCAGTCCTCGAACGCGCAGACGGCCAACAGGTCTTCGACCGCCCGCGCGGCGTATTGCTCCTTCCCGGTCAGCCGATACGCCAGTCCGAGCGCGTAAACGCGGTTCAGGCAGTCACGGGAGACGCCCAGCAGGCGCGGCCCGGCCAGGACGCGCCGAAGCGGCTCCTTGCGCAGGCACTTGTCCGCGCTACGGAGCACGTCGCGATGACACTTGGCCAGCAGCGCGTCGTCGCCTCGCTCGATTGCGGCCTTCAGATCAGTCAGCTGGGCGTCGGTCAGCAGCAGCCTGGGGTGGTCCCGACGAAGCGTTTTCAGCACCGATGCGGGAGCGGTCGAGGGCATGGTGGATTCCGCTGAATAAGAGGGGGTGGACAGCAGCAACGACACAACCAGCACAAGTGAAAATTTCGGTTTCATGGCGACTCCAGAGGCGTTACAGATCGACCATTTGCCGGCTGTCGGCGGCGTCACGGGCCTTCAGGGCCACCTCGGTGGCGCGGAACGATTCGGCGCTGGTCAGCAGATCCGTCCGTCCCGTCTGAAGGAATGCGACGAACTCTTCCAGCAGGTCGCGTTCGCCCGGCAGGGGGAGTTCTTCGCGCCCAGCGGGGGTCATCAGTACGCAGCGCGAGCCTTCGTCGACGACCTCGACGACGCCCTCGCTGCCGGCGATCCGCAGACGATCGTCGCCCCAGGACCAGCGTTTCTCGTTCGACCAGGGGCGGAGGTAGTCGAATGTGATGAGGGCGGTTCCACCGTCCTGGAATTCCAGCAGCAGCCCCCCGTTGTCCTCCATGCCCGGATGGGACGGATGGACCGCGTTGGAGTGCAGCGCCGCGACCCGCGCGTAGTCCCGCCCGCAGCACCAGCTCACGAAGTCGATCGCGTGGATCGCGCACCAGGGAATCGTGCCGCCATAGGTTTCCCGGCTGGCGAAGAACTTGTCGCGGTCGGCGAAGGGGTAGCTCTTTTGTCCGAAGGCGAGGATGGGCGTGCCGATGCGGCCGGTCCGGATCGCGTCCCGCGCCGCCTGAAACGCGGGGGACCCGCGCAGGTTGAAGCACGCTCGAATTTCCACTCCCGCCCTGGCAACTGCGCCGCGAAGCGTCTCCAGGTCCGCCAGCGTGGTGGCCAGCGGCTTTTCGCTGAGGAGATGGCAACCTCTTTGGGCGGCCTCGATCGACGCCTCCGCCAGGCGATGCAGGGGCATGAAGATCCCCACGACGTCCGGGCGCGCCTCGTCGAGCATGCGACGGTAGTCGTCGTAGACCGGAATGTCGGTCTGGTACTTGCGGAGAACGTTCGGCAGCGGGTCGTCGTCGCCCCACAAGGCTGCAGCGACCAGCTTGCTCTCCGGGAGCTTGCTCAGACTGTTCAGCAGGAAATTCCGGTGTCCGTACGAACCGATGATGGCGAACTTCATAGCCAGCGGGTGTCCTTCAGGCCAGCACGATCGAGGCGTATCCGACGGTCGTGTCGTCGGGGGTGTTGGGGTACATCTCGTGGATGACCTCATAGCTGTTGGTGTAATCCAGCAGCACGCCTTTCGTGGCGCCCATCTCGCGGCAGGCGGCGACGGTAGCGGCAATGGCCCCCGCGCCGCACGCGTTCTCGTGGCGGAGGGCCTCGGCGACGATCGCCTCGGCGTCCATCGCCACGATGCGGTCGATCATACGCCGGTCGTTCTGCCGTGTCCACTGTTCGCCAACGCTGCCGTGCCCGCCGGGCGAGCCGAAGTGCCCGCCGTGGTGCGTCAGATCGCTGGACCCCGCCACGCGGACGCGGGGGAAGCGTTCGGCCAGCAGGCGTCCGAGCGCCCGGCCGGTTTCGACGGCCTGCGCGTCGGGCGGAACGGCCACCGGGACGATCTTCACCCCCGCGCGCAGCGCCGCCAGCAGGGGGACCTGCACCTCGATGGAGTGCTCGTGCCGGTGGGCCTCGGGGTTCGCCCGGAACGGTGTACCCATTTCGACCAGCGCCCCGCCCAGGTCCGCGTCCACCGGCACGTCGCCCAGGGGCGTTCGCCAGATGCCCGAGTTGAACACCTCGGCCATCGCGACGGCGCCGGTGTGATCGGCGCCGAGCAGGACGACGGTTTCCAGCGGTCCGGCCTGGTCGAGCGCCTTGAAGGTCATGGCGGCCAGCCGACCACTGTACACCCAACCTGCGTGGGGGACGATCCCCCCGTACAGCGTGACGGGCAGATCGTCCGGAAGGCGGGCGCTGTCCAGCAGTTTGCCCGCGTGATGCCGGCAGGAGGTGGGGGTTTCCTCGTAGAAGCTTCCGGCTCGAAAGGCGTTGCGGATGTTCATGTCCAAGCCCTCGACGAGGGAAAAATTGACCTGCCAATCCCGGGATAGTCCGATTATAGTATTCTACGTTGTACCCAAGAGCGTGCGTAAAGGAATGTCATGACCGACGAGCAGAAAGAACCCATCGACGCCAGCGACGCGCTGGCTGCCCTGGCGGGGGGAAAAAGCGACGCCGGCGCGGAGACCCCGCCCGAGGCGCCGGTGGACAACCCCCTGGAACACCCGATCAACGAGGACGACGCCGCCCAGGCACTGGCAGCCGCCGACGCCGCCGAGGGCGACGGCGCCATTCCCCTGGCCGAGTTGGAGCCGCCGGTGGACCTGAACGGGTTGGTGGTCGATCCGAACGCCCGCAAGGCCCGCGCCGCAGCCTACGCGCGCCAGTCGGGCAAGGCCCACGCCCACCAGTTCAAGAGCACCATGATCCCCCTGCTGCTGGTCGTCGGGGTGCTGTTGCTGGGCTTCAGCGCCTTTACGGGCGTGATGCTCCTGATGGGGCGCGCCGCGCGGAGCGGAATGACGCATCTGGCGCCCTCGCGAATCCAACAGTTCGGGCCCGCGCTGATCGCCGTGTCGCTGCCGCTGGCGGCGGTACTGCTCGTTGGGGCCCTGTGGTTCCACCTGGACATCAAGAAGCGCGCCGGCAGAAAATAGCCCTCCCGGCGGGGCGGGCGGGATCCGAGCATGGGCGAACCGACCGGCAAAGTCAGGCCCTGGGGCACCCTCAACTGGCCGAATCGCGTCAGCATGATCCGCCTGCTGCTGCTGGCGCCGTTCATCGTTCTGGTCATCAACCAGAACGACCCACACCTGGGCTGGGCGCGGCACGCCGCCGTCGCCGTGTTCGCGCTGATGGCCGTTTCGGACTTCCTCGACGGCGTGCTCGCCAGGCGACTGAACGCCCGAACCCGTCTCGGGGCGATTCTCGATCCACTGGCGGACAAGGCGCTGATCATCTGCTCGGTGGTGTTGCTGTCGCTGCCCGCCTCGGCCGTCCGGGGCCACGAGCTGCCCAACTGGGTCGTCGTCGCGGTCGTCGGCAAAGACCTGTACGTCATGATCGGGTTTGTGGTAGTATATCTGGTTACGGACCGGTTCCGGGTTCAGCCCACGCTGGCGGGAAAGACGGCCACCTTCGGGCAGTTGGTGATGGTTCTGGCTGTCCTGCTGGCGCCGGACATGGACGCCCTGCTGGACGGCTTGGGACGCTGGACCGCCTTGGTGAGCGGATGGGCGGTCGTGGCGCTGTCCACGGTGGCGGCAGGGTCCTACACCCGCCTGGGCCTGCGGTTCATCGCCGAAGGCCAGAAACCGTTGGATGAAACCAACACGACGAGAGCGTTTTCCCATGAGCCTGATGTCTCCGATCGATGAGATTCTCGACGAACTCCGCGCGGGGCGGATGATCGTTCTGGTGGACGATGAATCCCGCGAGAACGAGGGCGACCTGGTCTGCCTGGCCGAGACCGTCACGCCCGAGCAGATCAATTACATGGCCCGGTTCGGGCGGGGGCTGGTCTGCCTGCCGATGACCAACGCCCGCGCCGACGAGTTGGGCCTGCACGCGCAGACTCCGGAGAACACCACGCGGTTCGGCACGGCCTTCACCGTCAGCGTGGACGCCGCGACGGGCATCACCACGGGCATCTCCGCTGCGGACCGGGCGCGGACGATCCGCATCTGTTGCGACGACGCGTCGCGACCGGGCGACCTGGCGCGGCCGGGGCACATCTTTCCCCTGCGGGCGCGCGACGGCGGGGTACTCGTCCGCACCGGCCAGACCGAGGGCGCCGTAGACCTGGCCCGGCTGGCGGGGCGGAAACCCATCGCCGTCATCTGCGAGATCATGAACGAAGACGGCACGATGGCTCGCAGGCCCGACCTCGAGAAGTTCTGCGCCGCCCACAAACTCAAGATGTGCTCGGTGGCCGACGTCATCCGCCACCGCTTGCGCTCCGAGCGGCTCATCGAGCGGGCGGTCGAGATCCCCCTCGACCTGGAGATGGGGCAGTTCAAGCTCATCGCGTATTCCTCGGTGGTCGATCCCGAGCCGCACATCGCCCTGTGCATCGGCGGCGTGGGGGATCTGGACAAGGACGGAAAGCCTGTGGTGCACGACGAACCGGTCCTGATCCGCGTCCACAGCGAGTGCCTCACGGGCGACGTGTTCGGCTCGCTGCGGTGCGATTGCGGCCCGCAGTTGCGGACCGCACTGGAGCGGATCGCGGCAGAAGGAAAGGGCGCGCTGGTCTACGTCCGCCAGGAAGGACGAGGCATCGGGCTGGTCAACAAGCTCCGCGCGTACAAGCTTCAGATCGAGCAGGGCATGGACACCGTCGAGGCCAACCTGCACCTGGGCTTCGAGGCCGACCGGCGCGATTACGGCGTCGGAAACCAGATTCTCCGCGATCTTGGGCTGACGAAGCTGCGGCTCATGACCAACAATCCGCGGAAGGTATACGGCCTGGAAGGTTTCGGGCTGACTATCGTCGAGCGCGTGGCGCTGGAGATTCCCGCCCACGACTGCAACCGCGGATACCTGAAGACCAAGAAGGACAAGCTCGGGCACATGCTCGAGAACCTCTAAGGTACAACCATGGGCAAGTATGCGGCATGCATCCTGGCGGCGGCGATGCTCCTGGCAGGTGGCTGCGCGCAGGACGGCAACGGCGACGGGCCCTCCGTGACCTACTTCGACTCCGGAATGCCCTCGAGGACGGGTACGGCCGATTCCGCGTGGTTCGGAAAGCAGACGAATCTCGAAAAGGAGTCGTCGTTCTGGGATGACCTCCGCGAGCTTCTCGGATTTGAGCCGAAGACGAAGAAAAAGACGGAGAAGCTGGAAATCCAGCGCATGACCGACGACGTGTGGAGCCCGATCGTTCCGTAGGCTCGTCTCAAGGAGGGTGGCACGGCTTGCTGGCAAGCCGTGTTCGTGAGTTTTCCCGCAGACGCAGGAACACGGGCTGCAGCAGCCCGTGCCACCCACGGATTTGTCTTTGGCAGCGAGACAACAACAGGACGGGAGGAGCCTGATGCCGAGCGTGATCTGCCTGGGCGAGTTGCTGATCGATTTTTGCGCGGCCGAGGCGGATGTCTCGCTGGCGGAGGCCAGCACGTTCGTCAAGGCGCCGGGCGGGGCGCCGGCCAACGTCGCCGTCGCCGTGGCGCGGCTGGGGGAATCGTGCGGATTCGTCGGCGCGGTCGGAGACGACCCGTTTGGCGAGTTCCTCCGCAATACCGTCGCCCGGGCGGGCGTGGATGTCTCGGGCTTGGCGACGATCGACGATGTGCGGACCACCCTGGCGTTCATCGCCGCCCGCAGCGATGGGCGGAAGGACATCGCCTTTTACCGCAACCCCGGCGCGGACATGCGCCTGGACGTCGCCCATCTCGACGCGGAATACCTCGCACAGGCCGAGGCGTTCCATTTTGGCTCGATCAGCCGCATCGACGCCGGACCCCGCGCCGCCACCGATCGCGCGAGGCGCCTGGCGGCCGAGGGCGGCGCGATGATCAGCTACGATCCCAACTGGCGCCCCTCGCTCTGGCGCGACGCGAACGCCGCCCGCGAGCGGATTCTCGAGGGGTTCGACGGCGCGCATGTCGCCAAGGTCAGCTTGGAGGAGTGGGAGTTCGTCACGGAACGGGCTGATTTTTCGGCAGGGGCGGGCGCGCTGCTCGACCGCGGCGTGCAGCTGGTGGTGCGATCGGAAGGCCCGGACGGCGCGAGTTTCGCCACGGCGCAGCGGAGCGGGCACGTGGACGCGTTCACCGTGCGATGCGTCGAGCCCACCGGCGCGGGCGACGGCGCGATGGCCTGCCTGATCGTTGAGCTGCTGGCCCACTGGCGGCGCGGGGTGAAGCTGGGCGATCTCGACGCGGCGGAGCTGACGCGAATTATCCGCCGGGCCAACGCCGTCGGGGCGCTGGCCTGCACGCGCGTCGGGGCGATCCCCTCGCTGCCGACCGCGCGCGAGGTCGACGAGTTCCTACGGAAGCAGTGACCTCGCCCTGGATCGCTACTCGAACCACTTGCGCCAGTCGTCGGGCAGGTCGAATTCCCGGACGTTCCCGGCCATCGAGGCGGCGCACTCGCAGCCCGGGGCGTGTTCGGGCAGGGCGGCTGCCACGTTCGCGGCGATCCGGCTCATCGCGCCGACCGCGCCGGCGAGCCGGTCCGCGTCGGACGCCTGGGTGAGTCCGCCGAAGAGGTCTCCGACGGCCAGCGGGCGGTGCCGGCTGCCCGTCTCGGCGTAGTTCACCACGTAGCACAGCGCCGCGTAGCACATCTGGAGTTCTTTGGCCAGGAACGCCTCGGGCACGAACGTGTGGGTGACCACCTCCGCGCCGACGGTGCCGAGCATTCGGATTTCAGCCGGCGTCTCCAGGCGCGGGCCCTCGCAGACGGCGGCGGTTCCCGTGGCGTGGTAGACGAGTTTCATCTCGTGGAGCACTTCCGCCAGCACGCGCCGCAGCGTCGGGCAGAAGACGGGGAACTGGCGGAGGAAGCCCAAGGGCTTGTCCTCGAAGAACGTCTTGTCGCGGAGGTAGGTGCGGTCGATCAGGTCGTCGAGGATGACCAGGTCTCCGACGGCGATATTGTGGGTGACGGCCCCGCCGGGCCCCCAGGCCAGCACCGTTTGCACGCCCAGGTCCTTCAGGGCGTAGAGGTTCGCGCGGGAGTTGATCCGCCGGGGGGCGGTCTTGGACAGCCCCAGCCCGTGACGGGGCAGCAGGTACATCTCGTGCCCGTCGGACTCGATGAGGTAGAGTTCGCCGCTGGAGCCGAACGGCGTTCCGCGCGGACCGATGCGCTCGCCGGCGATCCGTCCGGCGTTCCACTGGCGGCAGATTTCCTCCCCCGCGATGCAGGCAAAGCTCGCTGACATGGGTCGCTCCAGGCGAAAACGTTCGTACCGGGTCCGGGCTCTCGGAGATGCCGGGCGCATTATCGTCGTCGCGCGGGGGCTTGGCAAGGGTGAATCACGGCAAGGGGGGCCAGTCGAGTTCCCGCAGCGTGCGGAGGCGTCGTCCGTCGGTCATGTTCACGTGCAGGGGCGTGACGGTGATGAATCCTTCCGACAGCGAGACGACGTCGGTGTCCGGCTCGCGCCGCACGAAGCCGTACTCGTCGGCCAGGCGGAAGCGTTCGGTTCCTTCCTCGTCGATGTGGCGGAGGTAGGTGTCGGTGAGCCCGGCCGTCGATTGCGGCACGACGTGCACGCCGCGCGGCGGGCCCTCGGCGAGCGAGGGGATGTTGACGTTGACCAGTTCCGCCGGCCTCAGCGCCGGCAGCAGGCGATCGAGTACGGCGCGGCACAGGCGCGCGACGGTCGGCCAGTCGATTTCGCCCTCGCCGCTGCGGACGGAGAACGCGATGGCGGGGTATCCGAGCATGGCGGCCTCCGCCGCGGCAGCCACCGTGCCCGAGTAAAAGATATTGATTCCCACGTTGGCGCCGCAGTTGATGCCGCTCAGGACGAACTGCGGGGGTTCGGGCATCAGCGAGCGGATGGCCAGGCGGACGCAGTCGGCGGGTCGCCCGTCCACGCGAAGGCCGTCGAATCCGCCGGCGTGCTCTCCTGCCCGCAAGCGGCGCACGGTCAGGGGGCTTTTGAGCGTGATGCCGTGCCCTGTCGCCGACTGCGGCGAATCAGGGGCAGCCACCGTCACAGCCCCCAGGTCGGACACGGCGTGGTACAGCGCGGCCAGGCCCGGCGCGTCGATGCCGTCGTCGTTGCTCAGCAGGATCCGCATGTCCAGAGTGTACCAGACGCTTGGTGGATTGCACGGCAGATCACGGCGCGGCGTCGAAGAACTGCCAGACGCGCTCGGCGTGGGTGGTTCCGTTGGCGTCGTCGTCGGCGAGCGTTCCGCCCGCCGAGACGGTGTGGTCGGCCACCGTCCCATCGTCGGCGACAGTTCGGACCGCGCCATGCCCCGCCAGCACGTTGAATCGCTTGCCATGACACCAGCCTGCCCGCACGGGTGCCGCGAGTGGGCCTGGCGTCTGCGCCGCCGGTGCGGAATGCCCCTGCCGCCAGAACGAATCGGAGACGACGGCGTCTTGCGAGAAATCGAACGTGCCGTTTCCGCACGCCGCCGGAGCAGCCAAGGAATACGCGCGATCCGTCCGCGTCAGCGGAACCTCCTGATACGTCGTACCGACGCGAACGCGCTGCCCGCCGGCCGCCTGTGCGTAGATGCCCAGCGTTTTTCCGCCGAAGTTCCGCAAGCCCGGCGCGGCGTCAAAGAGGGCGTCGCTGGGCGGCATGCGCAGGCAATAGGTGCTGAAGCGGAACGTGTGGGGGAAGTAGCTGGCCTGCCCCTCGAGCAGATCGGCATCGGCGCCGGGGCAGACCAATCGTCGAACCGAGAACTTACCTTCCTCGGCCAGGACAGACAGGTTGATCGCCTGGAGTCCGACCAGCCGGCCGAAAATGGCTGGATCGTTCGCCTGTGTGGCGCCGCCCCAATGCCCGGAGATCGCCACGTTTCCGACGATGTCGCTGAATGCGAACGGGGGCAGTCGGCGGCGGTTCTCCGCGGTGTAAGTCATCAGCCCCAGGTGAACGTCCCGCATGGCTGCGGCGCAGCCCGCCAGGCGGGCACTGTCTCTCGCAGCCGTCAGAGACGGAAGGAGTATCGCTCCCAGCAAGGCCAGGACCGCAACGATCACTACCACTTCTACCAGTGTCCAGGCTGCCCGGTGGCGCATGACCCCATCCGATCCGTGAAGTGTCGCCTGACAACGGAGGCATTTTCGGCCGGTCGGAAGGGGGTGTCAACTGTATGTCACCGCCCGGTTGCGCCCTTGCGGGCGGCCGGCGCCAGACCGAGGTGTTTCATCACGGCTTGCAGGTCGCTCCAGACCTTTCCGCGGACGTCGGGCGTGTATTGTCGCAGCACGTAGGAGGGGTGGAAGGTGGGCATGACGTCGATGCCGCCCAGGCCCGGCGCGAGTTCCGGCAGCTTCTGCCACTGCCCGCGCAGGCGGGTGATTCCCACGCGGGTGTTGAGAAGACCTTGCGTGGAAGGATTGCCCAGCGTCACGAGAACCTTCGGGCGAATGATCTGGAGCTGGCGGATGAGGTAGCTCCAGCAGGCGGCGATCTCGTCGGGCGCGGGCGTGCGGTTGCCCGGCGGGCGGCACTTGACCATGTTGCAGATGAACACGTCCTGTCGCGTCAGGCCCATCGCCTCGATCATCTTCGTCAGCAGCTCGCCCGCGCGCCCGACGAACGGTCGGCCGGTCGCGTCTTCGTCGGCGCCGGGGCCTTCACCCACGAACACCAGCGCCGCCGACGGGTCGCCTTCACCAAAGACCGTGTGCGTTCGTGTACGGTGCAGGCCGCAGAGCGTGCAAGTGCGAACTTCCTCCTCGTCGAGCGCCTTGAGCATCGCAGCCTTCTGGGCGGGAGTCATCTCGGCCGGGGCTTCTGCGCCTGCCGCCGGCGCGGACGTCTGAACCTCCGGCAGCGGGTGGTGCTCTGCGGGAAGAAAGCCGCCGCCCAACAGATCGTCGGTGTCGATCAACTGCCTTGCCGCCCGTGCGAGTTGGTCCGCATCCTCATTCATGGCCGGGATTCTAGCAGACCCGTCCGCCAACGACCAAGGGTTTCATGGGGCGTGCGGGACGGCGAGTGGGAAGTATCGGCGCCGAAAGAGCCGCGGCCGTCATCTCGGCACGTCGAGGAATTCGAGCGTGTCGGTTGCGGTGTCCAGCAGGGCGACGGTGGGGTGATGGGGATGCCGCGGATGGCGCAACGCACCGGGGCAGATGACGCGCGCCGCGCCGACCTGATCGTCGGCGGCGCGGTGGGTGTGCCCGTGGCAGACGTAGGGAAACTGTTGCCCGGCGACGAGTTCTTCGAGCACGGCCTGGTCGTTTCCGTGCGTGGCGACGAGGAACCGCCCGTCGCCCAGCGGCGCCTCGACGACTTCGGGGGAGAACGTCACGCCCGCCTCGGCCGCCTGCGCCGCCAGCTCCGCCACGTGGCGGTCCATGTTCCCCGCGACGGCGTAGACGGGCAGCCCGCAGTCGCCCAGGGCCTGCACGCACGGCAGGGAGCACAGGTCGCCGCAGTGGACGATCGCCTCGGCCCCGCGGGCACGCAGAATCTCCAGCGCGGCGCGCAGGCGGCGTGTCTTACCGTGCGAGTCGGAGACGATCCCGATCTTCATGGGGCGTAATCTTATCCACCGAGCGGTTGCGTTGCCACGGCGGATATTGCAGACTATTGCTTTGGTGATAGGGAGCGAACGCATGACGGACCAGCAGGTGCGAGTAACGTTCGAGCCGCACGGGAAAACGGTCTATGTGCTTCCGGGCACAAAGGTGCTGGAGGCGGCAGGGCGCGTGGGACTCACCATCGACACGCCGTGCGGGGGCGTGGGCACGTGCGGGAAATGCCGCGTGCAGGTGACCCGGGGCGCCTGCGAGCCGACGCCGGCCGAACGGAAGATCTTCGACACCGAGCAGATCGAGGCGGGTTGGCGCCTGGCGTGCCAGACGGGCATCTGCGGAGAGGCAGTCGTCTACGTGCCTCCCGGCTCGCGTTTCGCCGATCAGCACCAGATTCTCACCCGTACGGAAGGCAAGGCGGCAGAAATCCTGCCAGCCGTCCGTAAGGTCCCCCTCCAGCTCGACGCGCCCACGCTGGCCGACCCGGAGCCGGACCTGATGCGCCTCGGTGAGAAACTCGGCGCGATCAAGAGCGATCTGTCGCTGCTGCGCGAACTGCCCGCTCGCTTGCGTGAGTGGCAATGGCGCGGGACGGCCGTCCAGACCGACCACCACTTGATCGACCTCGAGCCGGGCGACACGTCGGCCCAGTGCTACGGCGCGGCCTTCGACATCGGCACCACGACGCTCGTGGGCGCGCTGCTGGACCTGCGCACGGGCGAGGAACTCGCGGTGGCCTCGACGGTGAATCCGCAGACGCGCTACGGAGACGACGTGCTCTCGCGGATCAAGCACGCGGGCTCTTCGCGCGGGCTGAAGGACCTGCGCGCGGGGGTCGTGGGAACGGTCAACAAGCTGATCGACGAGATGTGCGCCGAGGCAGCCGTCCCGCGCGAACGCATCTACGAAGTGACGTTCGCGGGCAACACGACCATGCAGCACCTGCTGTGCGGCCTGGACGTCCGACCGCTGGGGCAGGTCCCGTTCAGTCCGACGTGCGGGCGGGGCCTGATGTTCCGGGCGGCGGAACTGGAGATCGCCATCCACCCGCGCGGGGCGGCGTACGTCTTCCCCGTCATCGGCGGGTTCGTGGGGGGCGACACGGTGGGGTGCGTCCTGGCGACGCGCCTTTCCGAGCAGAAGGGACCGGCGCTGCTGGTAGACATCGGGACCAACGGGGAGATCGTGCTTTCGCACGACGGCGCGATGCATGCCGCCTCAACGGCGGCGGGTCCCGCATTCGAGGGCGCGCGCATTTCCTGCGGAATGCGGGCAACCCGCGGCGCGATCGAAAAGGTCGTCTTCGACGGCGACGTGCGGTGCAGCGTCATCGGGGCGGCCGAACCGGTCGGCCTGTGCGGCAGCGGGCTGGTGGACGCGGTGGCGGAGCTTCTCCGCGCGAGCGTGGTCAGCCCCGAAGGGCGCATGTATCCGCCGAAGGAGCTTCCGGAAACCGTGCCCGCGCCTCTGCGCGAACGGGTGCGCGAGGGACGCAACGGGCAGACGGAATTCGTACTCGCCCGGCGGTCCGACGGGGGCGCGGTGACGCTCACGCAGCGCGACATCCGCGAACTGCAACTGGCGGCCGGCGCCATCCGCGCGGGAATCGCCATCCTCCTGCGCCAGGCGGGGCTGTCCACGGGCGACCTGGACTGCGTGCTCATCGCCGGCGGGTTCGGCAGTTTCATCCGCCGCAGCAACGCCCAGCGGATCGGGCTGCTGCCCACCGACATCGCGCGCGAACGGATACACTACGTCGGAAACGCCTCGCTCAACGGGGCCAAATGGGCCCTGCTGTCCACGAACATGCGCAAACAGGCCGAACAGCTCGCTCGCGATGCGCGCCACGTGGAACTGTCGCAGGACGCGAACTTCCAGATGGAATTCGCCGAGGCGATGATCTTCCCCGAGCGGTAAGCGCCCCGGAATGGCGGGTCAGTTTTTCCCGAGGAGCAGGCCCAGGTACGCGGCGTAGGCGGCCAGGTAGACCGCGCCCTCCCACCTCTGGATTCCGTGCCGGGGCCTGCCGGTGAACATCGAGACGAACAGCAGCAGGCTGGCCAGGACCGTCGCCGCCACGTCGAAGTTGACTTGCCCGCCCATCGGAAGCGGGCGGATGCACGCGCTGACGCCCAGGATGAAGAAGATGTTGAAGAGGTTCGACCCGACGATGTTCCCGACGGCCAGATCGGCGTTGCGACGGTAGGCGGCGACGACGGAAGTCGCCAGCTCCGGCAGGCTGGTTCCCACGGCCACGATGGTCAATCCGATGACCCGCTCGCTGACGCCCAGTCGCGTCGCGGTGTCGACGGCGCCGGCGACGGCCAGATGCGCCCCCGTCGCCAGGGCCGCCAGACCCGCGCCGATCCGCAGGCAGGCAGCGGGCAGGCGCATCGCGGGGGGCGAAATCTGCCCCGGCGGGTCCGGCGGGTTCGCGGACGATTTGGCCATGCCCAGCACGTAGTACAGGAAGATCACGAAGAAGCCCAGCAGCACCAAGCCGTCGGTCCGCGTCAGGGCGTTGGGGCCCGCGCCATCGAGCAGCGCGTTGTTGCCGAGGATGCCGACCAGCACCGCCGCCAGCAGGCTCAGGGGGATTTCCTTCCAGACGGTGCTCTGGGCGACCGCCAACGGACGGACCAGGGCCGACAGACCCAGAATCGCCAGGATGTTGAAGGTGTTCGAACCGAGGATGTTCGCGACGGCGATGTCGGTGTTGCCCCGCGCGGCGGCGAAGACGTCCACCACCAGCTCCGGCGCGCTGGTGCCGAAAGCGACGACGGTCAACCCGATCACCAGGTCCGAGACGCCCAGGCGTCGCGCGACGGCCGACGCCCCATCCACCAACCAGTTCGCGCCGACAACCAGTAGCGCGAGTCCGCCCAGCAGCATCAGCGCGAACATGTTCGAGGGTCTCCGCGGGCACGAAGGTGAGAAGGCCCGAGCCGGTGATTGTCCCGGCGGGGGCGCGGATGACGCAACGAAAATCGCCCCTCCCTTCCGCCGAACGCTACGGCGCCGTCGCGCCGGGACGGGAAGCCGCCTCCGGGCGTTCCAGCCGGCGGTACAGCGCGAAGGTGAAGCGCTTGTCCTGTTTTCCCTCGATCAGCAGTACGGGACGGTAGCCGATCCGCCACAGGTCGGCCGCGTCGCTCAGGCGCTCCACCTTTCCGGTTTTGCGGTTAAGCATCTTCTCATAGCCGAGAATCCACGGCGCGGGTTCGGGGCAGTCGGCCAGCCAGTCCAGGACGCGCCGGTGCAGCGTGTCCGGATCGCCGCCCTGGCGCATGATTTTCCAGTGGGTCGAGGGGAGCAATCGCCCGAAGTAGAAGGCGGTCTTGGCCTGCGGATCGCCCCAGTGCAGGGCGACGGCGCCGTCGCCCTCGGCGCGGAAGAGCCGGTCCGCCTCGACGGCGAAATCGCGCACGCGGTCGCGCGGGTCCCACAGGTCGCCGGAGGAGAAGAACCCCACGTAGACCAGCGTGATGCCCGCGACCAGCAGCCCCGGCACCAGCGCGAACCGGCGGCGCAGGGACAGCACGCCGGCGGCGGTCATGGGCACAGCCGCGACGGCCGCCACCACCATCATGTAGACCCACTTGGCGCGGTCCGGCGAGACCACCGCCGCCACGCCCGTCACGATCAGGCCCACCGGGCCCACCAGCCCGTAGGCCGCGCCCAGCAGGCGCGTCAGGGCCGGGCGGATCCACTCGTGCCGCCAGAACACGTCTTCGGCGATGAAGCCCATCAGCAGGCACGCCGCCGGAATCATCGGCAGGATGTAATGCTCTCGCTTGGCCGCCGCCGCGGTGAACAGCGTGAATATCCCCACGCACCACAGCAGCAGGTACGCCAGCGCCTCGCGCCGCTCGCGGAACCGGCGCATCAGCGGTGCCGCCAGCGCCCCGGGGAGCATGCCCAGCCAGGGCAGCGTCAGCGTCACCAGCGGAATCAGGTAGTACCAGGGAACCTCCACCGTCCAGTCGCCGATGCCTGCCGCCCGCTCGGTGACCTGGTGCGAGAAGATGCCCCCCGCGTACCCGCCGAAGAGTTTTTCCATGTACCACAGCCAGGGAACGAACATCGCGAACATGACGGCAGCGCCCGGGATGGCCGTGGGCAGCAGGCGACCGATCGCGCCCCACCCGCGGGTCCGCAGCAGGTACCAGAGCATCGGAAGGGCGAAGCCCAGAGCCATCACGCCGTAGGCAACCTTGCCCGTCGGCAGGCGGCGCGCCTGCCACCAGTCGGTGGCGGTGAGGTTCATGACGGCCAGGTGAACGCCCAGGCCGATGGCCGTCAGCACGAGCAGGCGGCGCAGCGAGCCCAGGGCCGCATCGTCGCCGCGCGAGCGGGCGTCGTGGCGCCACAGCACATACGCCGCTAGCGGCCAGACCAGCATCAGCGGCACGAACTGCTTGGCGAGGTTCGCCAGCCCCATCAGCAGCCAGAACGCGACCATCCCGCCGATCCGCCGGGCGCGGCTCGTCGCACGCAGGGCAAGGTAGAAAACCGCCATCGCGCAGGTCATCAGCGTGCACAAAAGCATCTCAGGCCGTGCGTTGCGTCCCCACTTCTGCACGCCCACGGCCGTCGCCAGCATCAGCGCGCCCAGCAGGGCGGCGCGGGGAGAGAGCATTCGCCGACCCAGCGCCAGCGTCACCAGCACGAGGACCATCGCGGCGCAGGCCGACGGCAACCGCGCCGTCCATTCGTTGACCCCCGCGCCGCTGGCGATCGCCACGCCGGCGGCCGACCAGTACGGCAGCGGCGTCTTGACCAGCCGGGGCCGACCATTCTCCACCGGAACCAGCCAGTAGTTCCACGCCGTCGCCGGCGGGATGGGATAGGCCTGGAATTCCTCCCCCACGCCCTCGTACAGCCAGTCGGTCCGCTCGGTCATGTTCTTGGCCGCCAGGGCGAGCTTGCACTCGTGATCGTCCATGGCGGGCGCACCAAGCTGCCAGAACAGGATGACGCTCGCGACGCCTGCCGTCAGAAGGTAGTGCCATCGCGGCCCGTGGGAAGGAGAAATGTTTGGTTCCGGGTTCATGGGGAGATACTCTGCCGCCTGAGGGGTCCGGTGTCAAACAGGTTCCGCCGCCGTCAGGGGCGGACGCGGGCCAGCACCCGCAACGCCCACGCCAGGCACGACGCGGGAAAACGCTGCGGGGCGTATTGCTCGTTGACGGGAACGAGGTGGACCGTCTCGCCTTCGCGACGGAAGAGCTTGCAGGTCACGCCGATCTGGTCGACCAGTTGCGCCACGGCGGGCTTGCCCTCGGCCGCCGGGACCGACGGACTCAAAACCACCAGGTCGCCATGGCGGATGTCGGGCGACATGGAGTCGCCGTCGATCCGCAGGGCGAAGGCGTCAGGCCAGCGGGCGCGTAGACTTCCGGCGGCGACGAACTGGACGACGTCGTCGGCGTCGGGCTCGTTGAGCGTGACGATCTGCACGGGTTGGGCAGGCCCATCGGCGAGAGCGGCAGCCGCCGGGGCCGCGTGCCGCGCCTTGCGCGCGTGGCGTTCGACGATCTGCTCCAGCTTCGTGACGCCGCGAGCGTCTTCGGCCGACGCCCAGAACGCCGCCACCCCGGCGGCGCTGCGCCCCAGGATGGGAATCCACGTATCCTTGCCCGCTGGCGGGACCGGCTCGGCGGCGGGGGCCTGCGCCGGCGAAGCCTTCGGCGGAAATTTCAAGCTCGCGGCCAGGATGTCCAGAAACGCCGCCAGCGGCGCCGCCGCGTCGGGGTGGTCCGCGAGCATCTTCGCCGCCCGCTGGAGGGCGGGGTGGTCGGCGGGGACCCTCGCGGTCGGGTGGCTCTCCCCCGTCAACAACCAGCGCAGGTCCACCCCGGCCGTGTCGGCGATCTTCACCAGCACCTCGGCTGGCGGCACCCGAGACGACTCATAGTATTCGTAGGTGCTCGGAGAAATCCCCAACATTTTGCAAAAGCGGGACTTGCCACGCTGTCCGGTCAATTCCAGCCGGATTTGGGCAATACGGCGGCAAATGTCGGGTCGGGCTTGGGTTGGCATAAATTTCACAAACGCGTAAATATTTCTTGCACATCTACCCGATAAGGTATATAAGATTCGCAAGAAGCGAAATTTAGCGCTTCTAACCATCTTGGACCGGGCGGGCTCAAATGTCAAGGGGCAACGCGACACAACAGACCGTTAGGGTGTTGCACCTAGCCTTGGGATTATTGCAGCGGCAGGGGTGCCTGGATTCCGAAGCATTGCGTCCTCTTCGACCATGCGATTTACGGTTTGGCGAACGAACGCCGCGAGCGAGGACCACCACAGTCAGGCGACGGTCGGCTCGGAGATGCCGGCTGAGCTAATCCGGCCGTGAGACCGGCCGGGGCGGGGGTCGCAACGGGCGATCGGGAATTGTGCGCCGATCGCCCGTGTATCTTATATTCCCTTTTGGAGCATCGCTGGCGCGGTTCGCGCGCGGCGAACGGGCGTCCGCCTTGCCGCGACGGATCGGCGCCGCGGAACTTCCCGGAACTTCATGGAAGAGCGTCGTACGTATGAACCCGACCTTGCCGGAACTGTCTGTCGTCGTCGCGGAGCGCCGCCGCTGCCGACGCGCACCCGCGAGTTATCCCGTGAGGGTCTGCCACGCGCGCGGAAGAATTCTGGCACGCGGGCGAACCACGAACATCTCCGAAGACGGCGTGCACGTGCTGGTGTCCGCCAGGGATGCGCTGGAGACGGGGCGAGAGCTGGTGCTGGAAATCGACGTTCCGCTCTCCGCCGAGCGCCGCGTCCGCCGCGACCGGACGCGGACGGTGCGATACCGCAGCCGCGTCATCTGGACCGAGGAAATCGGCCCAATGATCGGGGTGGGTATCCAGTTCGTCGAGAAGCTCCGCTGACCCCCGCTATCGGACGCAACCTTACGCCTCGCGCAGCAGTCTGGCCGTTGCCCATTCCAGCAGCATCAGCGCCAGCGCCACTGCCAGCAGCGCCGGCCAGACCGGTGTGAGTTGACGGAGGCGCAATTGCTCCAGCGCGCCGGGCAGGTCGGCCGCTCGGACCCCGCGCCCGCCGGCGCGCCGGGCTAGGAGGGTCAGCGCCACCTCATCGGCGCCGAGATGCGTGAATTCCGACCCGCAGGATTCGCCCGAGGCGCCGCGCCAGACCGCCCGCCCGTCGTGCAGGATTTCCACGACCGCATCGGACGGCGGCGGGGCAAATGTCGCGGCGTACTGACCCGGCGACGCCTGGGGCAGCGGAATCTCCACCGTCTCGCCGCCGGACAGGGCCGCCGCGCGGGCGACCAGCGAAAGGGCATTCATCGCCGCGCCGGACTCTCGGGCGACGACCTCCACGCGCAGCGCACGCCCTTGCCGCGCGAGCGAGACGTCGAATCGTCCGTCGGCGGCTGGGCGGCGCACCCAGCGCATCGCGCCGGCAAGCAGGGCGACAGCGCCGGGGGAATCCCGCCAGGCGGCGTTGGCGGGCAGGTCCAGCGGGACCGCCAGCGAGACGACCCGTCCCAGCCCCGCCTGCATCTGCGCCAGGACAGGCTGGTCGGCAGCGAGGGCGAGCACCTCGGCCTGCGGCTGGGCGGCGCACAGCAGGATCGTCCCGGCCGGGGGGAGACGGCGAGGGTCGGCGCCGAACGGCAGGCCGACCGCTTCCACGCGCACGGGCCCGGCGAGCAATCCATCACCGCGCGCGTCGCGCAGGAACCACGCGAACACGCCCGCCAGCGCCGCCAGGTCCGCCCGGCGGACGAGCGGCGCGTTCATTGTTTCCGCCAGCCTGGCCAGCGGGGCGTCGGCGCTTGCCTCGCCGCCCGTGGCCACCACCGCCAGCGCCAGCCTGGCGCGGCGCAGCGCCGCCGCCAGCGCGTCGGCGTCGAACTGCCGGTCCTGCGTCGCCAGATCGCTCAGCAGCAGCACCAGCCCGTCGGCGTCGGCCGGGACGGTCTGCTCTGCCGCCAGGGTCAGCGCGGGCACGACATGGGTCGGCCCGGTGGGCTCGACGCTCCGCAGCGCCTCGTGCAGGACAGAAAAATCGGGCGGCGCGTCGCCGCTGTCATACACAAGACGGGCCTGGTCGGAAAAGGCAATGACCGCCAGGCGGTCGCGCGGTGTGAGGTGCCGGCGGAGTGAGATTGTCGCTTCCGCCGCCAGGTCGAACTTTCGCCGTCCGCCGGCGCGATCGCTCATTGAGCCGGAGCCGTCCAGCACGACGACCACCTTGAGCGCCTTTCGCTCGTAGGGGTTGGCCAGCAGGGCGGCACAACGGTTGAGCGGGTCGTCGCGGTCAGCGGGCGAACCGTGCGGGCCCGCGCCGACAAACACCAGCCCGCCCCCGCCCCGCACATACTCGGCGAGGGCTTCGCGCTGGCCCGGATTGAGACATTGCCCGGTGGAGTCGATCAGGACCACGGCGTCGTAGTCCATCCAGTCCTGCACGTCTGTTGGGGCGGCGGCAGGGTTCATCGCCGTTGCGCCGGCCCCCAGCGCGCCGCGCAGCGCCGCGACCGTCTCCGGCGGGGCGACCAAGGCCGCGCGCCGCGCGACAGGCAGCATGACGGCCGAGATCGTGTCGTTCTCCCGCCAGGCGTCACCGGCGGACAGATCGGCGCGGTAGACGGCCGCGCGGGCGGACGGCGCGGCCGCGTCGGTCACGGTCAGCGTGACGGGCTCTCCGCCCAGCAGGCGGAGCTCGCGCGTCAGCAGCACGGCCGGCGCGGGCGACACCCGGCGGACGGTGAGCGTGCGGCGGTCGACGGCCGACGACTGCACGCTGATCGTCAGCTCGACGGCGCCGCCGGGCGCGCGGGCGGCGTCCAGCGCGAGCACGCGGGAATCGGGCGGGGGCGAACGCATCGGCACGACGAAGACGGGCAGGCCCGCTTGTCCCAGAGCCGCGGCTGCGGAAGACCAGTCGTCCTGGAACTGCCCGTCGGTGTGGAACACGGCTGCGATCGCCCGGCCCGCGCGCCCCGCCGCCAAGCGAAGCGCCGGAGCGAGGTTTGTCTGCGCTGCATCCGGCGGAGCGCCTTCGCGAGACAGGCCCGCGGCGAAATCGTATCGTTCCGCGACCATTGCGGGCGGCACCGGCAGCGGAGGCTCGCGCTGGTGTCGCGCGGAGACCGACACGTCGCGGAAGATCAGCACGGGCAGGTTCGCTTGCCCGTCGAGTGGGACGAGTGGTTGGGCGAGTGCGGCCGCCGCGGCGAGGATTGCCAGCATCTGGAGCGCCACGGACCATCGCGCGGCGCGGCGTCCCTGACGGCGCGCCCGCAGCGCGAGGATCGGCGGCAGCGCGGCGGCGCACCCCGCCAGCAGCCAGACAGGCTGGGCCAGCTCCACTGTCGTAATCGCCGGCAGGAGAAGGATCATGGTCGGTTCCGCCGAAGCCTCCGACAGGATATCGCCCGCGCGGGCTCGATGCAAAGGGGCGGTTTTGTCGCCTTGTGGCATGCGGGCAGACCGCTATAATGATTTGCTTCGCCAAGCCGGCCCGCTTTGAGGCCGGACCAGAGAGGAATCGCAATGACCGAGCAGAAATCCAGCATGACCGACCAGGTGGCCGCCGTGATCGAGAAAATCCGCCCGCTGCTCCAGGCGGACGGGGGCGACATCGAACTGGTCGGCGTCGACGAGCAGACGGGCAAGGTGAGCGTGCGTCTCCAGGGCGCGTGCCGGGGATGTCCCGGGGCGGCCATGACCCTCAAGATGGGCGTCGAGCGCCACCTGAAGGAAAAAGTCCCCGCCGTTACCGAGGTCGTCCCGGTGCAGTAGCGCCGCCGCGCTTGCGACGGGAAATCCCGGATTCTATTCCCGCGTCAGAAGGTACCACATCGTTCCGTCTTTGGCGGAGACGGGCAGGTGCATTGACGAATCTTCCTTGACGGTCAGCGCCACGTCCGCGCCGCCCATGCCGTCGGGCTTCAGGGCGCGACAGGTCCACCCGCGACCGGGCAGGGGGATTTCCATCCGCGGAATCTCCACGCGCACCGGACCCTTGCCCCACTTGCGACCCACGGTGCGAAGGTCGGCGGAAAATTTCATGTCCGTGTTCTCGCACCGGGCGCAGACGGCGACGAGGAGCCTTTTGCTGTCGTCGAGGGCCTTGCCGTCGAGCGGGGTGGCCGTCACGACGGCGAAACGGTTCCCGCTTTCCACGTCCGGTTTTCCCTTCGTCACCAGGACGAAGGCGTCCGGGCCGCCGGCCGTCAGCAACGCGCCGTCGCCCGCCGTCCAGGTCCAGCCGGTCGGATTCTTCGTCCAAACGAATCCCTCGCCGTTTTTCGTGCGGGAAAGGCCCATGACCCGTTCGTAGTCATACACCGCGGCCCGCAGGAGGTTGCTGCCATACTTGGCGTGAAGGGCGGCCAGTTCGTCCTCGCCGCGCCGCAGCCAGTCCACGCCGCGAATGGTCTGGGATTCCCGGCTGGCTCGCCCGTTGCGGAACAGGGCGGTCCCCGCCGGCACGAAACCCCACTTGGACGGGTTGGCGGCGATGTCGAAGAAGCTGTCGTAGTGATCGAACCCGTTGGCGCCCGTGCGGTGCGAGTAGGCGAACAGCCAGACGCCGTCCCAGTCCTGGCAGGCGGCGAAGGCGGCGATCATCGGTACGCACTCGGCCTGGTAGGGATTCGGCGCGGGGTGGTTGTACTCGCTGACGGTGAAGGGCTTTCCCGCCTGCCGCGCCGAGGCCAGGCCCGGCAGCGTGGACTGGCCGGGCTTGTCCACCATCGCGCGGGGCTCGACGATCCAGTTGCCCGGGTCCCACGGGCGCCCCGGGAAGTGCGGGTGCTGCCAGTAGGCGTGGGCGTCGATGAAATCCATCTCGCCCTGGGCCCAGAGCCCCAGCGGCCCGAAGACGATTGTCCCCGTCACCAGGGCCTTGCAGCCGAGATCGTCCCGCACGAACCCGCGCATGCCGCTGAAGTAGGCCTTTTCCGTCTCGGCGAGGAATCGCATGCGGTCGAGTTCGCGGGCGGGAACCTCGCAGTCGGCGAACAGGACGACGTTGCGATCCTCCAGGCGCTCGCCCTTGGCGAGTCCGACCTGTCCGCCGGTGCGAAGCTGTACCGGCCCGAAGGTCACGCCCGCGTCTCGGGTTCCCATAGAGAAGTTCACGCGCGCGTTGTCGTCGCCGGCTGACGCGGTGAACCCCAGGCGGAACTGCTTCCACTCCGTCGTCAGCGACACGCGTTGCGACAGCCCCAGGCTGGCCCACGGCTCGTGCGCCTGCTGGACGGTGACGCCCAGGGGGCGCGCCCGGTCGGCGCGGGCGCTGAACGTCAGCGTGTAGTATTGCCCTTCCCGGAGCTTCAGACCGGACTGGTTGAGCTGGATGTGCCAGTCGGTCCCGTCGGCGCGGGAGATCGTCACGCTCAGGCCGGCGTCAGTGACGGCCGACTTGGCCGCACACTGCCCGTGGCGCTCCAGGTTCCAGGCGGGCGCGCCGTCGTCGCGCGTCGCCGAGAAACCCGCCAGCACGTTTTCGCCCAGCGGTTCGGCGCGGGCGTTCCACGCGCCCGCGAGCTTGTCCGTCGCGCCGTATTTCGCTTTCAACCAGTCCTGCCACTGCCCGGCGAGGATCTTCGCATAGAACTCCGGCAGGTTCGGCAGCTTGGACTCCGCGCCCCACATGAACAGGCTGTTCTCGTTGTTGATTTCCACGAACGCCACGGCCGGGTCGTCGGCGTAGCGGACCTTGCGATAGGCGTTGACGTGCGTCAGCAGGCGGCGCGCGTAGTCCTTCTGCGCGTCGATGAGCTGCGGGGTGAAGATGTCGACGATCTTGTCGTAGTCGGATTTCGAGTCGGGCAGTTCGAGCACCGTGCCGTGATTGCGCGAGACGTGCAGGTTGAGGTTGGCGTAGATGCCCCGCCGCGCGAGGCGGTCGAGGAAATAGTCCAGGCGGTCGAGCGCCTCGTCGGAGAGCTTGCGGTTATCCTTGGGGTCCCAGATGCCGTTGGGGAACGGGCTGTGGTCCATGTGGTGGAAGCGGACGGAGTTGACGCCGAAGGCCTCCAGGCGTGCCGCGATGCGTTCCGCCTCGTCGTGCGTGGGGAAATTGGCGCCGAAGCAGCAGTTCACGCCCCAGATGCGAAGGCGTTTGTCGCCGACGAAGAAGTGCCCGTCTCGCACGACGACGCGCGGGCTGTCCACAGCGATGGGCTCGCCGCGGAAGGCGATCTCGGAAGCGGGATTCACGTCGGCGGGAATGACGAACGGCACGAAGTCGTCCGCCCCGGCGGCCGTGGGAACGAGGACCAACGCGGTCAGCAGCGACGCGGCGAGGAGCGTTTGCATGACGGGTCTCCTGTCACCCGGAAATGGGCGCAGAACGATTGTGACACGTCCCGGCGGCGGGATGCAAGAGGGCGGTTCAGACCCGCCGGATTTCGTCCATCATGGCCGGGAGGATTTCGAAGACGTCCCCGACGACGGCGAAGTCGGCCAGCTTCATCAGCGGGGCGTTGGGATCCTTGTTGACGGCGATGATGATGTCAGACGATTGCATTCCGACGAGGTGCTGGATCTGCCCGGAGACGCCGCAGGCCATATAGACCTTCGGCTGGACGGTCTGCCCGGTCTGTCCGACCTGGTGTGCGTAGTCGATCCACCCGGCGTCGACGGCGGCCCGGCTGGCGCCGACGGCGCCGCCGACGAGGTGCGCGAACCGGCGGAGCAGCTCAAAGCCCTTCTTTCCGCGGAGCCCGCGCCCGCCGGTGATGATGAAATCGGCATCGGCGAGGTGGATTCCCTCGGCGGTGTTGGTGATGGCCTGGAGGACCTTCATGCGGGCCGCGTGCTGGACGGCCGTCGGGAGCGGTTCGGAAATCACGCGCCCCTTGCGGGCGGTTTGGGGTTCGGGTTCGGCCATCACGCGCGGGCGCACCGTCGCCATCTGCGGGCGGTGGGAGACGCTCTTGATGGTCGCGATGATGTTCCCGCCGAACGCGGGTCGCGTCTGGAGTAGCACGCCGGTTTCCGGGTCGATGTCGAGCCCGGTACAGTCGGCCGTCAGGCCCGAGTTGGTGAGCACCGCGACGCGCGGGATCAGCGCCCGCCCGCGCGCGGTGGCGCCGCAGACGACGATTTCGGGCTTGTGCTTTTCGATGAGTTTCGTCAGGGCGTCGGCGTGGAGTTCGTCCACGAATTCCGCCAGGCGCGGGTCGTCCATCACCAGCGCCACGTCCGCCTGCCGGGCGATGCACTCGCCGGCCAGCGCGCGGACGCCCGAGCCCAGCAGGACGCACCAGACCTCGCTCTGGCGCGCGTCGGCCAGGCGCCTCGCGGCGCCCAGCAGTTCGAACGTCACGCCCTTGAGCTTCCCGTCGCGGTGCTCGGCGATCACCCATACGTTGCGGTACTGCGCGCGATCCGTTTCAGTCGGAGTATGCATGCGTCATCCTGTCTAGACGAGGGACTTCATCCGCAGTTCGTGGACCAGTCGGCGGGCGGTCTCGGCGGGCGAGCCGTCCAGCACGAGGGTCTTTCCGCCCCGCGGCGGCGGGGGGTTGATCTTCACGACGCGCGTGGGCGAACCGTCCAGCCCGATCCGCGCGGGTTCAGCGCGGACGGCGTCGGCCGTCAGAACCGCCACCTCCGCCCGCAGCGCCGTCCGGCAGTCGCGCAGCTTCGGAACGCGCGGCGTGTTGATGTCCTTGACGACGGTCAGGACGGCAGGCAGGTCGATCTGCACGACGTCGTGCCCGTCCTCATTCATCCGCGTGACGGTGAGGTGTTTGGCGCCGGCGTCCTGGACGTGCGAGACATACGTCGCCTGCGGCCAGCCCAGGTGCGCCGCGATGCCCGGGCCCACCTGTGCCGTGTCGCCGTCGATCGCCTGCTTTCCGCACAGCACGAGGTCCACCGCGCCGACGGTCTCGACAGCCCGCGCCAGGGCGTACGAGGTCGCCCACGTGTCCGAGCCGGCGAACGCCTTGTCGCTCAGCAGCAACCCGCGGTCGACGCCCATGCTCAGCGCCTCGCGCAGCGCCCATTGCGCCTGCGGCGGGCCCATCGACAGCGCGACGACCTCCCCGCCGAACCGCTCCCGCAGGCGCAGGCCTTCCTCGATCGCGTAGAGGTCGAACGGGTTGACCTCCGCCTCCACGCTCTCGCGCTTCAGGCGCTTGGTCTCCGGGTCGATCGAGACCTCGTGCGTCGCCGGAACCTGCTTGATGCACACCACGATCTTCATGCTCGCCTCCGCGCTACTTCCACACGTCCTTGAGGATCGGGAACTGCGTCTTGAAGCCCAGGATCGCCAGGTAGAACCCGCACTTGGGGTACTTCGCCATCAGCGTCTGGAGATTGGAAACCGGGTCGTACGGCGTGTCCTCGGGAATCTCGTAGCCCACGCACTCCGACAGCAGGTGGATCTTCTTGGACATCCAGCACTCGATGACCACCGGCAGGCCGAACTGCCACAGCGACTCGACGGCGGGGTGCGACTCGATGACCGGCTGGGTGGTGATGAATTCCGCGCCGGCGTCCACCTTGCGGTGCATCTTCTCCAACTCGTGGTCCTGCGGCTCGTAGGGGTTGAATGCTACGCCGATGTGGAACTTCCCGGGGTACTCGCGGCGGATGTAGCGGAGCAACTCGACGGAGGTGACGGCCTCCACGTCGTAGCCCACTTCCTTTCCGGTGAGCTTGGGCAGGCGGGGGCTCCCGTCGCCGGAGATCACCAGCATGTGGCTGATGCCCAGGTCGCACGCGGCGGTCAGCATCGCGTCCAGGTCGCGCTTCGTGTGGAAGGTGTTGATGTGGACCGACACCTGGTCGCCGTGGACGGGCAGGCCGAGTTCCTGGATGAGCTCGATGCCCTGGAAGGCGAGGTTGCCCATCGGGTTGTCGGGAATGCAGATGACGTGCCCGGCGTCGAAAGCCCGGCGGTACTTGTCGGCGAACGACGCAAGGTCCTCCTCCAGCTTCTGCGACTTCTGCTTGGGCGAGAGGATCTCGATGTGGAACATCTTCTTGTCAATGTGATGCTGCATGGATCGCTTTCCGAAAATCTGGAGGTTAACCCAGCCGGCCCTCGCGATGGGCGGCGATGAACTCCATGCCGTACATGTCCTCGCCGGTGAGGAACGCCTTGGCCAGGCGGAATCCCTCGGACGATTCGTCCATCGCGGCGATGTCCTGCGGGGACATGGTGACGGGGTCGATGATTCCGCTGCTGGCCCCGGCCTCGACGGCCAGGTACGTGAACACCATGTTCAGCAGCTTCCGCTGGGGCATTCCGAACGAGACGTTGCTGAACCCGCCGCTGAGGCGGACGCCCTTGAATTTCTGCTTCGCCTGGCGGGTGGTCTCCAGGAAGTTCTTTCCGTGCATCGGGTCGGTGCTGATGGGGAAGACCAGCGGGTCCAGGTGCATGTGCGCGCGGGGCACGCCGGCCTGGTCCAGCAGGGCGATGATCTTTTCGAAATTCGCCATGCGCTCCTCGACGGCGCTGGGCATTCCCTCGGCGCCGGCGGCTGAGACGATGGCCTCGGACTTGAAGCGGCGGATGACCTCGACGGCGCCGGTGCGGTCGAGCGAGACGGAATTGACCATGTGAGGCCGGCCCAGGTCGCGGCAGGACTCCAGCCCTGCCGCCAGCGCCTCGACGCTCGAGGAGTCCACGCTGATGGGAATCTCCGCCCGTTTGCTGACGAACGACACGAGCCAGCGCATCGCCTTGACGCGCAGGGCGGCGTCGTTGGTGTATTCGTCCACATTGACGTCGAGGAAGGCGGCGCCGGCGTTCACCTGCCGGGCGGCGGCGGCCGCGAGGTAGTCCTCCCCCGCCTTCTGATCGTCGCCCTTGCCTTGCGTCGCCTGGTGCAGCGCGACGGCGATGTGCTTGATTTTCCCGTCGTTGTACGCGGGGGACAGGTCACCCCAATTGCCCGGGATGGCCAGCACGCGCGGCTCGCCGGAGGCCGAGACGTACTTGATGCCCTCGCCCCCGCCCGGCAGTTCCACCGAGCTGACTCCGCCGCGCTTGAAGATGCGGCTGCAATGGATGTTCTCGCCGATTGCCGCGAAGTTCTTCATGTCGATCATGCCGTGCCGCCTTTCCCGCGGCCCCGCAAGGCCGCATTTTCCATGGTACGGAGACGCGAAATTCTGCCTATGGGACAATGACGCAATCTTATGGATTTTTCGCCGACACGCACGCGCGAACCGGCCGCGGCCAGAGCGTCCGCGAGGCGGGCGGAATCCGCGTGCGTGGCTTCGCCACGCACCCTACCGACAACCGGCGGAACTTTCCGCGACGCGGGGCGTCGGAAACGGTAGACTCAGGAAGCGCTTTCGGTGTGCGCCAGGGTGAGGAGTGCGTCCATGACACGCAAGCGATGGGTCACGCCGGTGGCGGTCCTGCTCGGCTTGGGCGGGCTGGTCGCGCTGGCGATGTTGGGGGCGGGGGAGCAGCCGTCGTCGAGCGCCCCGGGCGGACGCGAGGCAACTGCCGCGACGACCTCCGCTCCCGCGCGCCGCGCGGGCCCGACCGACGCCGAGTTCGACGCTCACGTCCAGGCGCTGCGCGACAGGCTGCCCGAGGGCTTCACGCTATGCGTCGCGCGCCCGTTCGTGGTCCTGGGCGACGAGGACGCCGACACCGTTCTCCGACGGGCCGACGGGACTGTCCGATGGGCGGTGGAACTGCTCCGCAAGGATTTCTTCGAGAAGGACCCGGCCGAGATCATCGACATCTGGCTGTTCCGGGACAAGACCAGCTATCTCGAGCACGCCGCGCGGCTCTTCGGCGACGCGCCCGACACGCCCTTCGGCTACTACAGCGCGCGGCACCAGGCGCTGGTGATGAACATCCGCACCGGCGGCGGGACGCTGGTGCACGAGATCGTCCACCCCTTCATGCGGGCGAACTTTCCGGCCTGCCCGAGCTGGTTCGACGAGGGACTCGCCTCGCTGTACGAGCAGAGCGGCGAGCGGGACGGGCACATCGTCGGCTACACCAACTGGCGGCTGGCGGGGCTCCAGAAGGCCGTCCGAGAGGGCAAGGCGCTGCGCTTCGAGCGGCTGTGCGGGCTGACGCGCGACGAGTTCTACGGCGAGGGCAGCGGACTGCATTACGCCCAGGCGCGGTACCTGTGCTACTGGCTCCAGCAGCATGGGCGGCTGGTGAAGTTTTATCACGCGTTCGTCGCGGTGCAGAAGGACGACCCCACCGGCTACAAGACGCTGGTGCGAATCCTCGGCGAGGACGATATGGACGCCTTCCAGACGCGCTGGCAGGCGTGGGTGCTGAAACTGCGATATCCCTGACCAGCGCGGGCCGTCAGTGATCGAACTTCTCGCTGGTGAAGAGGTAGACCTTGGCGCCGGGGTTTTTCCAGGCGTCGCGGGGCAGGCCGGCCTTGCCTGCGCAGCATTCGCTCAGGAACGTCTCGGCGTCCCAGCCCATGTCGGTGGCGACCTCGGGCAGGAAACACCCGCTCCATCCGCCCGAGACGACATAGATTCCGTCCACGCCGATGCGGAGTTTCTCCGGCTCGTTCGTTTCGGCCAGCGGCGAGAGCACGGAGACCTCGATCTTGAGCTGGGGCAACTCGGTGGGGGTGACGGCGTCGAAGACGAATCGCGGGTCGCGAGCGGCCGCCGAGCCCATCTCCACCACCTGCTCGCCCAGCGGCAGGTGCGGATGGAACGTGCCGATGCACCCGCGCAGGCGCCTGCGGTTGGTCAGCGTGACGAAGCACCCGCGCCGCTCGCACAGGACGCCGGTGGGGTGTTCCACGCGGGGCGCGGGCTGGCCCCTCACTTCGGCCTCCACCGCCTGGCGGGCCAGCGAGACCAGTTGGGCACGTTCTTCGGCGCTGAGGGACATGGGCGTCTCCGTCGGGACAACGTGGAATTATCCGCCGCGCGAGCGGCGCGGTTCAAGGGCGAGGCTCACACGAAATACTTGATGACCACGAACCCGCCGATCAGCAAGGCCGTGAACAGCAGCGCCAACCAGTTGAAGTACTTGTCGATGAACGGCGTGATCTTCGCGCCGAACGCCCGCATGAGCCCGGCCACCAGGAAGAACCGCGCCGACCGGCTGACGATCGCCGCGACGAGGAACACTGCGAAAAACATCGCCGGACTTTCCACCTGTGTGCCGGTGC
>JAKPKY010000166.1 GCA_029553505.1 Planctomycetota bacterium | reverse complement strand
CGGTTCGGGCCGCCGCCCAGGATGACGATTTTCTTTTTGTCCGAGACGCGGGCCTCGTCGTCCACAAATCGTGAACTCTCCACGCCAGCCGCCCCGACGCGGGTGATGGGAGTTTCATACGTCGAATAGTAGTACGGCGTGTAGGCCTCGAACTCCGCGGCGCAGGTGTCCACAAGCTTGTAGACCGGCTCGACGCCCAGGCGCTTGCGGAGCTTGCGCACCTCGTCGGGCTTGGCGTTCCAGGCGCGGGCGAGCTGAATGTCGCTGTAGCCCCACTGCTTGGCGCGGCGGAGCAGCGGCTCGGTCACCTTGTCCAGGGGCCCTGCCGCCACGAGTTCCGCCTCGAAGTCCACCAGCTCGCGGATCTGTGTGAGGAACCACGGGTCGATCTTCGTCAGCTCGAAGACCTGCTCGACGGTCCAGCCCAGTTTGAAGGCGTAGCGGACGTAGTAGATTCGCCCCTGCGACGGCACGGCCAGTTTGCGCCGCAGCTTGCTGTCCTCGATGGGCCATTCCACGTCCACCAGGTGGGCCGGACCGCCCGCCAGCCTGCCCTGCTCGGCGAGTTTCGCGTTGAACCACTTGTCGTTTCCGTCGAGCCCGAGCCCGAACCGCTTAACCTCCATCGAGCGGATGCCCTTCTGGAGGCTCTCCTTGAACGTGCGGCCGATGCTCATGGCCTCGCCGACGGACTTCATCTGCGTGGTGAGGGTCTCGTCGGCCTCGGGGAATTTTTCGAACGTCCAGCGCGGGATCTTGGTGACCACGTAGTCGATGGTCGGCTCGAAGCAGGCGGGCGTCTCCCGCGTGATGTCGTTGCGCAGCTCGTCGAGGGTGTATCCGCAGGCGAGCTTGGCGGCGATCTTGGCGATGGGGAAGCCCGTCGCCTTGGACGCCAGGGCGGAGCTGCGGCTGACGCGGGGGTTCATCTCGACGACGATCATGCGCCCCGTCTTCGGATCGACGGCGAACTGGATGTTGCTGCCGCCGGTTTCCACGCCAATGGCGCGGATGATCGCCAGCGACGCGTCCCGCATGAGCTGGTATTCCTTGTCGGTGAGCGTCTGGGCCGGGGCGACGGTGATGCTGTCGCCCGTGTGCACGCCCATCGGGTCGAAGTTCTCGATGGAGCAGACGATGACGACGTTGTCCGCCTTGTCGCGCATCACCTCCAGCTCGTATTCCTTCCACCCGAGGACCGACTCCTCGATGAGGATCTCGCTGATGGGCGAGTATTCCAGTCCCCGCGCGGCGATGACCTCGAATTCCTCGACGTTGAAGGCGAACCCGCCGCCCGTTCCGCCCAGCGTGTAGGCCGGGCGGATGCAGACCGGCAGGCCGACCTCCCGGGCGATGGCCCGCGCCTCTTCCATCGTGTGCGCCACGCCGCTGCGCGGCACGTCCAGCCCGATCGACAGGCAGATGTTCTTGAACTCCGTGCGGTCCTCGGCGCGATGGATGACCTCGCGCGTCGCGCCGATCATCTCCACGCCGAACTTCGCCAGCACGCCCATGTCGTGGACCTTAACGGCCGTGTTCAGCCCCGTCTGCCCGCCCAGCGTCGGCAGCAGCGCGTCGATGGGGTGCGGGCCCTTGCTCTCCAGCTCGATGATCTTGGCGACGGCCTCCGGAGTGATCGGCTCGATGTACGTCCGGTCGGCGAACTCCGGGTCGGTCATGATGGTGGCCGGGTTCGAATTGATCAGGACGATCCGGTAGCCTTCCTCGCGCAGGGCCTTGCACGCCTGGGTTCCGGAATAGTCGAACTCGCAGCCCTGACCGATGACGATCGGACCGGAGCCGATGAGCATGATGGTGTGGATGTCGTCCCTGCGTGGCATCGATGGCGTCCCTGTCTGGCCCGTCGGGCCTCCCAGCCGGGAATCCGTGGAGCGGACCCTCGCACCGCCGGCCTAAAATTCGAAACAGGTTAGCATGTCCCCCGCCGTTCGACAAGCCCTTGCCCGCGGAAAGCGTCCCCCCCGACCCGATGGCGTACAGGCCGGGGAAGCACTTTCGGCTGGACGGCCGGAAAAGATGCCGATACCCTCACCCGGAACTGCCGATAAAGACGAGACGTAACGCAAGCCCAGGACCGGAAACATCGATGAGCAGAGACTACTCGCCTGACACGTGCCGAACGCTGGTGGAGAAGTTCCGCCAAGCGGGGATCCACCGTCGCCTTCGCGTGGACCGCTACGAGGCGGGCGACGAGCTGGTATACGAGGCGACGGGCGTCGTGCCCGCCCTGCCGGTCCGCGTGAAGCTGCGGATCGACAAGTTCATCGGCGGCGGGTTCGCCGGGCAGGTGTACCGCGCGAACGTCACGGCGATCGACGCCCCGCAGGGCAACGTTCCCGGCCTGCGCGTCGGGGGCACGTACGCGGTCAAGATTCTCATCCCGCCGTCGGCGTTTTCCCGCACCTTCCGCGATGCGATCTACGCCGTGGGCTTCCAGGGGCCCTTCTCGCACCAGGTCAATCCCGCCGCCGTCCGCGCCGGGGCGCTGTGGCAGAAGTTCATCCAACGGGCCACGGCAATCCGCTTCGGCGACGACCGGGCCGTCAAGGACGTGCTGGCCACCTTCGTCGATCGCGACATCGGAAGCTGCGGCGAGATCAGCGAATGGGTCGAGGGGCGCAACTGGCGCTTCGAGGTGGACGACCGCCTGGGGCAGCGCCGCCGTTGGTGCCGGGGGAAAGACGTTCCCGCCGAGTTGCTCGGCTCACCGGAATATCGCGCCAAGAAGACCTTCATGGCCGAGTTCGTCCGCCTGCTGCACGAGCTCGGCGCGCACGAGTTCGCTCGCCAGTACGAGTGGTGGACGTGCAAGAGCCAGCCGAACGTCTTCAAACGCCTCGACACCGAAAGCGACCCCGAGGCAGGTCTGACGGCGATGGATTTCCGTGCCGGGCTTGCCCTGCTGCCGTTTTTGCCCATGAGCCCCGGCGACGTGCCGTTGATCTTCAAGGGCCTGGCGCGCGGGTCGCTCGTACAGTTCGACCGCGGCGACCTGTCCAAACTGCGCCGCTTCGTGGACGGCCATCGCGAGCATTTCTCCGACATGGGCGAGGCGATGGACGAGTTGGCCGCCGCCGAGGACGCCTACCGCAACTCCCAGCCGGACGTCACGCACAATCACATGCGCCTGCTGTACAGCCGCAAGCTGTGGGCGGGCATCTTCGACGCGGCTGTGACCGGCTGGCAGGTCCGCAACATCACCGACGAGGAGACGACCCGCCGCCTCCGTCGCAGCCGGACGATGACCTTCCTATTCGCGCTGGCGGGCCTGCTGCCGCTGGTGGGCGCAGCAACCGCCGTCGCGGCGCTGGTGGTCGGTCTGCGGACCGCAGCGCCCGGCTGGCCGCTGGCGGGCGCCGTCGCGGCGCTGGCGGTCGTGCCTGGCGCGCTGGGCCGGCTGATCCGCCGCCTGTGGGGACGGGCCGATGCGCGCAGGCATCTGGCCGCCCTGCTGACCAGCCCCGCCTACCTGCTGCGGGCCGTCCGGGCGCACGCCATCGAGACCGCCATTCGCTGGCTCCACGCCGGGCGAATCCGCGAGGCGACCGCGCAGGCCATCGCCGACAACCCGCTGGTGTTCTTCGCGCACCTTCCGCTGTCCGTCCTGCCGGTGTTCCTGCACAAGCTGCTCACCGACTGGCGATACGTCGTGGGGCTGGTCCAGTACATCGTGGTCCGCCCGTTGCGGTTGTACTTCAAGCCGGCGGCGCGGGAGCAATGGCTGCGGGACATGGTCAGCGAAGGCCGACGCAAGCACATGCTCACCGACGAGGACGCCGAGCGCATCCTCTCCCGCATCCAGGAACCGTTCATCCAGAAATACCTCAAGAGCCTGGCCGTCCACGTCTGCACGCTCCCGGTGACGCAGATTGTCTCAGTGGGCGTGGCGATCTGGTACAAGGTCTCGCATGGGTTGAGCTGGAACCAGGCGTGGGACGAGATGCTCCTGATCATCGGCATTTTCCAGGTAATCCCGATCTCCCCCGGTTCGCTGGCGCGCGGGCTATACGTGCTGTACCTGGTCATTCGCGAGCGGAACTTCAAGGACTACAACATCGCGGTGTTCCTGGGATTCTTCAAGTACGTCGGGTACCTGGCCTTCCCGATCCAGATGGCGTACCGCTACCCGGCGCTGGCGCGGTTCATGGC
>JAKPKY010000161.1 GCA_029553505.1 Planctomycetota bacterium | reverse complement strand
AGTTCGAGCGCCGGGTTCGGAATGTCAATCTTGATCCGGTACACCAGGTTGACGCGCTCCTTGTCCGTCTGGACGCTCTTCGGCGTAAACTCGGCTTCCGAGGAGATAAACGACACCACCCCCTCGTACGCCTTGCCGGGATACGTGTCCGTCGTAACCATCGCCCGTTGTCCCGGTTTGACCCGGCCCAGGTCGGTCTCGTGGATGTATCCGCGCAACCACACCTTGGCCAGCTCGCCAATCGTCACCACCGGCGCGCCGGGCGAAACGTACTCTCCCGCTTCCACGTGATCCGAGAGCACAATGCCGGCTACCGGCGAGGCTATCGCTGCATACGACAGGCGCGTCTCCGCCAGGCGAAGCGCGTTTTCGGCGCGCGTCCATTCGGCGCGGGCCTGTTCGATGGTCTCTTTCCGCGGCCCCGACGTCACCTGGTCATGCCACGCCCGGGCTTCCGACACCGCCGCCCGCGCCTGGGCAATCCGTTCCCGGCGCGGACCCTCCTCGGCAAGCGCAAGCCGCTCGCGCGCTTCGGCAAGCTGCGCCCGCGACGTAGCAAACGCCGCATACGCATGGTCCCGTTCTTTCGCCGACACCGCATTCCGTTCGTAAAGCTGGTTCAGCCGGGAGTAGTCGGTTTCGGCCCGGGTCATTTCCGCGCCCGCCCGCTGTACCGACGCCCGCGCCGCTTCGATCTCCTGGCTGCGCGACCCCGCGAGCAGCTCATCCAGCCGGGCTTGGGCCTGCTCGACCGACGCCCGTGAACGCTCGACCTCTTCCGTCCGCGAGCCGGCTTCGAGCTCCGCGAGTTTCGCCGACGCCCCCGCCAGCTCGGCCCGGCGCATGGCCGCTTCCTGCGCCAGCTCCTCGCTGTCCAGCTGCGCTACGGGCTGGCCCGCCTGCACCGTCTCGCCCTCGGACACCAGCCGGGATTCCACCCACCCCGCCACCTTGAAGCTGCACTCGACGTCGGTCGCCTCGATGTTCCCGGAAATACGGATCGCGCCGTCCCCGTTGTCCGCGCTGTACCGGAAGAACACATACCAACCCGCGACGGCCGCCGCCAGCAGCGGCAATACCACAAGCTTCTTCT
>JAKPKY010000154.1 GCA_029553505.1 Planctomycetota bacterium | reverse complement strand
CATCGACGCCCTGCCGCCGGACTACCGCGAGGTCATCGTGCTGCGAGAGATGCAGGGAATGTCCTACGAGCAGATCGCGCAGGCGTTGGCGATTCCGCGCGGGACGGTCGAGTCGCGGCTGTTCCGCGCCCGCGGGCAGTTGCAGGAGTTGCTCCAGGCGTACCTGGCGTGATGGCGGAGTTCCGCCTTCGGCAAGGAGTACGGCATGAACACATGCGAACAGGCAAGCCGGCTGAGTGCCTATCACGACGGCGAGATGTCCCCCGATTGCCGCGTGGAGTTCGAGCGTCATCTCGGGCAGTGCCCGCAGTGCGCGGCCGAGTTGGACCGTCTGCGTCGCCTGACGGCGATGCTCGGCGCCGCGCGCCCCGCGGCGATTCCCGCCGCGAGTCTCGCGCGGCTGCACCGCGCGGTCGATCTGCTTCCGACGACGGGCATTCGCCGCCTGGCCGAAGCGTTGGCCGGCGTGGCGGCCGCCATCCTGCTGGTCTGCATGATCGGCCTGGCCCGTCGGTCGGACGCCCCCGCCGCCACCGCCTCGATGCCCGTCTGGGAAACGCAGGCCGTCGCCCAGCAGCAGGCGGTCTCCGCCACTGCCACGTCCGACGTCCTGCTGGCCAGTTGGATGGTCCAGGACCTCTCCGGGAGGAGCGAGCATGACTAAGACCAAGGTGATCCTCATCGTGTCCTTCGTGCTGGTCTTCGCTGCCGGCGCGGCGCTGGGCGTGCTTCTGGCCAGGCCCGAGAAACGCCCCCCCCACCCGTCGTCCTGGCTGGCGGCGGAACTGAACCTCTCCGCCGAGCAACGCAAGCAGATGGAGGCCGTCTGGTCCGAGGCCATGGGCGCGACCTTCGCCCGCCACGGCGAGAAGCGCGCCGCCGTCGTCCAGGAGCGCGACCAAGCCATCCAGGCCCTGCTCTCGGAAGCTCAGCAGGCCCAATACCAGGCGATCCAGCAGGATTACACCCGCAAGATGAACGAGTTGTCGCAAGAGCGGAAACGCGTGTTCGACGACGCCGTCGAGCGCACCAAGCGCATCCTGACGCCCGAACAGGCGACCAAGTACGAAGAGCTGATGAAGAGGCACCGCGAGCGAGGAATGGGCCCGGGCCCGGGAGGCTTCCGAGGCCGTCGCCGTCCCCCGCCCGCTACCGAACCGACCACCAGCGAACGACCCGCCCCCCATGGTGAGGAGCGGGAGCCACCGTTACCCGAGTGAGCATTCTTCAGAAGGAGCACGAACATGTTGGGACGCAAGACATTGTGGGCATTGGGGTTGTCCGCGGTTGTGGTGCTGGCCCTGGCCGGACGGGCCCTGGCGCAGGAAACCCGCGAAGGACGTAGGGACCGCGATCCCGAGCAGATGCGCCAGCGCATGGAGCAGTTCCGTCAGCAGGCGGCGGAACGCATGAAAGAGATGCTGGGCGCCAGCGACGAGGAATGGAAGGTTCTCCAGCCGCGGATCGAGAAGGTCCAGACGCTCTCACGCCAGGCGCGCGGCGGGATGGGCTTCCGGATGATGGGCGGCCGGCGCGGCGGACGCGGCGGCGATCAGCCCGCCGAGGCTGCTTCCGATCGTGAGCAGTCGGACATCGAGAAGAAGATGTCCGATCTCCAGAAGCTTCTCCAGAACAAGGACGCCAAGGCGGAAGACATCAAGACGGCCCTGACGGCCTTCCGCGATGCCCGCGCCGCCGTCCGCGCCGAGCTGGAGAAGGCCCAGAAGGAGCTGCGCGAAATCCTGACCCTCCGTCAGGAAGCCCAACTGGTCACCATGGGGATGCTGGAATAACCCCGGGGGGAGCGGCGGTGCATGCTGCCCGCGCGAGTCTGTGAGGTTCGCGCGGGCGGCATGCCGATTTGCGAAAGCGAAGAAAACCGGCCACAGAGCACACAGAGATCACAGAACAGAGAAAAATAAAATTCAGTTTCTTCTCTGCGTCCTCTGCCGTCAGGCCACGGCACGCCTGCCGTGCCAGGGTGCCCTCTGTGGTGAAAGCTGTTTATTTTCTTTTCCCGGCGGCGGAAGAATGAACGAGTTGCTTGAAAAAATCCGGCAGCGGGGCCTGTTGGGCGAGGAGCCTTCCCGCCTGGCCGAGACGCTCATCGCCCAGGGCTGCTCGGTGGACGAGGCCGTTCTCAAGGCGGGCGGCGAGGCCGAGGAAGGCATCCTGCGATTCCTCGCCCAGGAGTTCCACGTGCCCTTTGTGGACCTGGAGCAGCGCCCGCCGTCTCGCGAGTTCCTGGCGCGTTTTCCCGCGCGGATCCTGATGACCCACGGCCTGGTGCCGCTGGAGGAACGCGACGGCGCGGTTCTCGTCGCCTGCGGAAAGCTCTTCAATTCCTCCGGGCCGGACGCCCTGCGCCTGGCCTGCGGAAAGGAAATCCGCGTCGCGCTGGCGACGTCGGCCGACATCAGTCGCTGCCTCAAGAACCTCCTGGGCGTCGGGGCCGACACCCTCCAGTCGCTCGTGTCCGAGTCCATCGACACCGGCGTGGAGGTCGTCGACCAGGACACCGACGAGGACGTGGACCTGACGGAGGCCGCCGAGGACGCCTCCATCATCAAGTTCGTCAACCAGGTGCTGGCCGAGGCCATCGAACGCCGCGCCACCGACGTGCATTTCGAGCCCTTCGAGAACGCCCTGCGCGTCCGCTACCGCGTGGACGGAGTGCTCCAGGAAGCCAACATCCCGCCGGAGGTGCTGCAATTCCAGCCGGCGATCGTCTCGCGACTGAAGATCCTCAGCCACCTGGACATCGCCGAGAAACGCCTTCCGCAGGACGGGCGCATCAAGCTGAAGGTCGCCTCCCGCGAGATCGACGTGCGCGTCTCGGTCATTCCCATGCTCCACGGCGAGGCGGTGGTCCTGCGCCTGCTGGATCGCGGCGCGACCCTGCTGGGCCTGGAGCACGTCGGAATGGACGGGCGCGATCGCGCCGCGTTCGAGCGCATCCTCGAATTGCCCCACGGAATCGTGCTGGTCACCGGACCGACCGGAAGCGGAAAGACCACCACCCTCTACGCCGGCCTGTCCCGCATCAACGACGTCGAGCGGAAGATCGTCACCATCGAGGACCCCATCGAGTACCATTTGCACGGAATCAACCAGATCCAGGTCTCCGCCAAGACCGGACTGACATTCGCGCGGGGACTGCGGTCCATCCTCCGCCACGACCCGGACGTGATCCTCATCGGCGAGATTCGCGACATGGAGACGGCGGAGATCGCCGTCCAAGCCTCCCTGACCGGGCACCTGGTCTTCTCCACGCTGCACACCAACGACGCCCCCGGCGCCCTGACGCGCCTGGTGGACATGGGCATCGAACCGTACCTGGTGGCGTCGTCGCTGGAGATGGTGCTCGCGCAACGCCTTGTCCGCCTGATCTGCGCCCACTGCAAGCAGGAAGTCCCCGTGCCCGACCCGGACTCCCTGCGGGCGGAATTCGGCGACGACGTGCCGCGCGCCCTCTGCCACGGCGCAGGCTGCCGCCAGTGCCAGGGCACCGGGTACCGCGGACGGACGGGCATCTTCGAACTGATGCCCGTCACGGAAGACATCCGCGCGATGATTCTCTCGCGCGTCTCGGCCGGCGATATCCGCAGGGAAGCCACCCACCGCGGAATGCGAAGCCTGCGGGAAGACGGACTGCGCCTCGTTCGCGCCGGCATCACCACCCTTGAGGAAGTTCTCCGCGCCACCAAGGACGAGAGATTCAATGGGAACGGAAAGAAGGACTGAGGGCTGAGAACTGAGGACTGAGGCAGACAACAGAGCCGCGACCGTGAGGGA
>JAKPKY010000099.1 GCA_029553505.1 Planctomycetota bacterium | reverse complement strand
TCGCCCTCGACCACCGCCTGTGCCTGATCCAAGTGTAGTCGCTTCGCCTTCTCCTCGTATTTGCGTACCAGTTCCGGCTTGCCCTGGAGCGGTGTGTGGACGTCGTAGTGGCAGAAGTTGAGAAAGAAAGGCCTGGCGGGGTCGCGCGCGCGGATCAGGTCGAGCGCCCGGTCGGCGAGGTGGTCGGTCAGGTGGGTGCCGGCCGGAACGTCGTCCCCCGGCAGATTCGGAATCTGCCACGGCGCGAAGTAGCCTTTGCCGGGGCTGCCCCATTCGCAACCGCCGACGTTGACGTCGAACCCGTAGTCCTCGGGGCGGTGCCCGGGACCGCCCAGATGCCACTTGCCGACGTGCCACGTCTGGTAGCCACCCTGGCGCAGCGCTTCGGCGACAGTGACCTCGCCGGCGGGAAGCCCCTTCAGGTAGGGCGCATCGATCAAGATCCCTTTGAGGGGATGGAGGTGACAACCCGAGTCGATCCAGTCGGTCACCCCGACACGGGCGGGAACCTTGCCGGTCATCAGGCTCGCCCGCGACGGCGAACAGACCGGGCAGGTGGCGTAGGCATCGGTGAAGACCGTCCCCTCCCGCGCCAGCCGGTCGAGGCAGGGCGTCTCGTAGAACGTGCTGCCGTAGCGCGCCGTGTCGCGCCAGCCGAAGTCATCGGCGACGATCAGGATGATGTTCAGAGGCCGTTTCATGGTGGAAGGATCATAGCCCAAGGCCGCGACCGGTTACAGGCGGAAATGCGGCGTGCGCCGCCTCAGACCGCATCCCCGATGCGGATCACGGCGGCGGACATCGCCAGAACGGTTTTGCGGACGCACAACGCGCCGCCCGTCATCCTCGCCTCGGCGCCCGCGACACGCGTGTCGCCGTCGTCCATGCGCAGGATGGCGGCGTCGATTCGCGCCTCCAGCGTCCGCTCGCCGTCGCCGACGTTGAACAGCAGGAGCACCCCGCCCGCGCTTCCGGGCAGCGTGTGCAGGTGCATGTGCTCGTCAAGCCCGTGAAAGACGCCGCGCGTGAAGAACGGCTTCAGGCTCCGGTAGAGCGCCAGGCTCTCGCGGTAGGCGGCGAACCGCCTTTCGGGGTCGTACGCGGCGTCGTTCTTGTGGAAAACCGAATCCGATCCGTACTTGCCGCCGATCCCCAGATGGCGGACGGTGGAGGCGGCCCACCAGAAAAAGAGGCAGTTGTCGTTGTCCGCCGCCATGGTGATATGCAGGTAGAGGGGAATGTCGCAAGCGAGGTTGTAGTAGTAAAGCGCCAGCGCCCTCCCGCTCTTCAGATCGTTGAGGCAGCTCCACATGTACTCGAAACCCCAGTTCTCGTCGTACGCGCCCTGCGCGCCGAACCCCTGCTGGAAATAGGTCGGGACGTAGACGCACGTGTGCCAGGGCCACACGGGGTCATGGCATTCGATCGTCAGTTCGGGGCAGCGCCGCTTCAGCTCGCGGCAAAGGGCATACACCGCGCGCACGTGGTCCGAGGCGGTCGTCGGCACGGCATGCCCGTGGCCCGGATCGGTGCAGGGACCGCGCCAGTCCATCTCGTCAATCATCAGGAAACGCGTGCCTTGGCGGGCGATGTCCGCGATCCGGTCGCACTTCCGCTGCCAGATCTCTGGGTCGCACAGGCAAAGCTCCCAGAACGTCAGTCGGTTCTGCGTGACCGGCCCCGCGGTCCCCGTCTCGTGCCGCACCCATCCGCGCCGCTCCCAATGGTCCCGGTAGCACCGCAGAATCGAGCGGAATCCCAATTGCAGCCCGTAGTCGTCGCGGAGCCGAGCGACCAGGGAGGCGGCGGTGCCGAGCCGTTTCTCATCCCAAAGGGTCGCCCCTTCGGCCACCTCCCAGCCCGGGTCGAGATAGAGCAGTTCGCAGCCGCAATCCCGGGCCTTGGCGGCTTCGGCCAGCA
>JAKPKY010000083.1 GCA_029553505.1 Planctomycetota bacterium | reverse complement strand
AGTTCTTATACGGTCGTGGTGGCCCCGCCCGGGGTGGACCGTGTTTTTCTGCACAGCCCGGGCACGAACGACACCTTCGGCCCGGACGACCTGGACGCCGCGCTGGTCAGGCAGTGCCGGCTGTTCCACTTCGGGTATCCGCCCCTCATGCGGCGCATGTTCGAGGATGACGGCGACAACCTGTGCGAGGTGTTCAAGGTCGCGAAGGGGGCCGGCGCCACGACGAGCTGCGATATGGCGCTGCCCGACCCGGAGTCCCCGGCGGGCAAAGCGAAGTGGCGCCGCATCCTCGAGAAGTGCCTCCCGTATATCGACCTCTTCCTGCCTTCGGTCGAGGAGGTCTTCTATATGCTGCACCCGCGCGACTTCCTGAACTGGAAGGCGGAACACGGCGGCGCGGAGCTTATCGATATCCTGTCGCCGCGGGAGTACCAGGGTTTTGCCGACGAACTGCTCGCCATGGGCACGCGGCTGGTGGCGCTTAAAGCCGGGTCCCGCGGCGTCTATGTCCGGTCGGGCGCGCTGGAGCAGGTGAAAGCCTTGCCCGGTATCGACGCTGCGAACTGGGCGTCCCGGGAACTCTGGGCGCCGGCGCTGGCCATCGATTCCATCGCCAGCGCGACCGGTTCCGGCGACTCGGCCATCGCCGGGTTCCTTACCGCCTACCTCAACGGCGAAACCCTCGAGCGCACGCTGCGCTATGCCACGTGCCTGGGATGGCAGAACCTGCACGAGCTGGACGCCCTGAGCGGCATCAAGGACTGGACGACGACCACGAAGATGATTGCGCAGGATATCCCGGTGCTCGATACGGGCTTGGCGGAGGAGCAATGGCGGTGGTCGGCGGCGGACCGGCTCTGGACGGGGCCGCGCGACCGGTCGTAAACCCTGGCAGGCGCCCGTGGCGTCTTGTTCGCTGCGCGGCAAACCGTGTTGTGGACTGCGGTCCGCCTGGATATGCCGGGCGGCGACGAACCGGGCGCTCTCGCGGAAGCAGGGC
>JAKPKY010000076.1 GCA_029553505.1 Planctomycetota bacterium | reverse complement strand
CCTACGTCCGCGCGGTCGTCGCCCGGGCCTGGTACTCGGTGGACCACGAGCAACTGGAGCGGTTCTGCCGGGTGCTCTCCTCGGGCCTGCCCGAGGCCGCCTGCGACGCCGGGATCATCCGCCTCCGCGACCAGCTCATGGCCACCGGCAGCACGCGCAACCGCGGCGTGCAGCGCGAGCTCTATGGCAAGGTCGAGCGGGCCCTACTGACCTGGCTCAAGGGCGAGGTCCGCTCGGCCCTGCGGCCGGTGCTGGAAGAGCACTTCCCGCTGCCGGAGGAACTGAAGAACTGACGTTGTTGCCGGGGCCGCGGCCGGGAGATTGCCGCCCGGCCGCGCCCGGCCCGTTGTCATAAGAGAAGCCACCTGACACCTGACCGGAGAATAACTGAATGGTAGCCCAACCCAGACGCATCTACGTGTCCGGCCCGATGACGGGCCTGCCGGACCACAACTTCCCCGCCTTCCACGCCGCCGCGGCGCGACTGCGCGAGGCGGGTTACGAAGTGATCAACCCCGCCGAGAACTTCGGCGGACGGACGGACCTGCCGCGGGAGACCTACTTGCGAGCCGATGTGATCCTCGTGGCCCAGTGCGAGGCCATCGCCATGCTGCCCAACTGGCAGGAGTCGCGCGGGGCGCGGCTGGAGTACCTGCTGGCCCGCGAACTCGGAATGGAAATGATCGACGCGCTAACGATGCAGTATCTCGAAAACCCGCCAACGCCGGCGGTCAATCTCCATCAACTCAAAGTCGTCCAGGATGTTCCCGCCGAATCCGTCCTCGCCGAGGCCAATCGTATCACCGGCGGCGAGCGCCGGAATGACTATGGCCACCCGGCGGATGACTTCGCGCACACGGCGCTCATGTGGAACGGCATCCTCGCGGGAAAGCTCCGCGAGGGCGCCGAGATCACGGCGATGGACATTCCGCTGTGCATGATCGCGATCAAGCTGGCTCGTCAGTCCCACCGGCACAAGCGTGATAACCTCGTTGACATCGCGGGCTACGCCAGGACAGCGGCGATGGTCGCAG